>CANQSU010000028.1 GCA_947626585.1 uncultured Oscillospiraceae bacterium | reverse complement strand
GGCGACGGCGCCGGGGCCTTGTGCTGTCCGGCTTTATGAAGGTCTGGGCTTGCCGGATGGAGGCGACGCCCTTACGCGGGCGGAACGTTTTATGGCCGCTCTGCGCCAAGCTCTGCGGTATGTTCCCGGCGTCACGGATACCACAAGCTCGTCGGAGGCCGCCCTTAACCAGCGGTCGGGCGTCTGTCAGGACTTCACCCAGGCCCTGCTCACCCTCTGTCGGATGGACGGTATACCGGCCCGGTATGTGGCGGGGATGGTCACCGGAGAAGGGCAGACCCACGCTTGGGCGGAGGTGTGGAGCGGCGGCCGCTGGTATGGTCTGGACCCCACCTGGGGCGTGCGCGTGAACGAGGACTATATAAAGCTCTGCCACGGCCGGGACTGCCGGGACTGCCTTTTGAACCGGGGCGTCTACTCCGGCCCCGCCGTTGAAAATCAAATGATTACAGTGAGTGTGAAAAAAGTATGATCAAAACTGTCACAAAGATCGACCTCCCCGTTGACGAGGAGCTGTCCATCCTGAAAAACCGCGTCTTCTCCGGCGAGGGCCCACGTGTATCCGTGGTCACGGGCACCCACGGCGACGAGCTGGAAGGGCAGGCGGTGTGCTTTGAGGTAAACCGCCGCATTGAGGAGCACCCGGAATATCTGCGCGGCACCGTGGACATATACCCGGCGCTGAACCCCCTGGGGATAGACTCCATCACAAGGGGCATCCCCGGCTTTGATCTTGACATGAACCGCATTTTCCCCGGCGCGGAGGACGGCGTCATGACCGAGTATATCGCCGCCAGGATCGTGAACGATATCCGGGGCAGCGATGTGTGCGTGGATATCCACGCCAGCAACATCTTCCTCCGAGAGATCCCCCAGATACGCATCAACACCGTCACGGCGGACACTCTGGTGCCGCTGGCAATGCATATGAACGTGGACTTCATCTGGGTCCACGCCGCCTCCACGGTGCTGGAATCCACCCTGGCCTACGCCCTGAACAGCGTGGGCACGCCGTGCCTGGTGGCGGAAATGGGCGTGGGGATGCGCATAACGCCGGAGTACACCCGCCAGCTGGCCGACGGGATATTCTGCCTTATGCGTAAGCTCGGCGCCTGGACGGGGCCGGTAATCGAGCCGAGGACGCCCATCGTCTCCGCCGACGGGAAGGTGAGCTTTATAAACGCCGGTGCCTCCGGGATATTCTTGCCACAGGTGGAGCACACAAGGCGCGTCATGCCGGGAGATCAGATTGGCGACATCGTGGACCCGCTGACGGGGAAGGTGTCGGAGCGCGTCTACTCCCCCTGCGCGGGGATGGTGTTCACCCTTCGGGAATACCCGGTGGTGGACGAGGGCTCGCTGATTGCCAGGATATTGGAGGTGTGAAGATGGAGAAAAAGACGGTATTCGAGCTTAAATCCCTCTACCGGGACGCCTTGAGGGTGACGGGCTTCACCTTCGGCTCCGGGGAAAAGTCCGCCTGCGTGGTGGGGGCGCTCAGGGGCAACGAGGTCCAGCAGCTCTACACCTGCTCACAGCTTGTGAAGGCGCTGAAGGAGATAGAGGCCCAGGGGAAGATAGTCCCCGGCAGATCCGTCCTGGTGATCCCGTGCGTCAACTCCGCCTCCATGAATATACGCAAACGCTTCTGGCCCACGGACAACACGGATATAAACCGCATGTTCCCCGGCTACGATCTGGGGGAGACGACCCAGCGCATTGCCGCCGGACTTTTTGAGGAGATCAAGGGCTACAAAAACGGCATCCAATTTGCCAGCTTCTATGTCCCCGGCGTGTTTGTGCCTCACGTCCGTATCATGAAAACGGGCTGGGAAAACGCGGAAAAAGCCAAGGAGTTTGGCCTGCCCTATATCCTCCTGCGCCAGCCCCGGCCATATGACACCACGACCCTCAACTACAACTGGCAGGTATGGGAATCCGACGCCTTCTCCGTCTACGCCGGGACCACCGACACCATCGACCGCGATGATGTGACCCTGGCCGTGAACGCGGTCCTGAATTTCCTGCGCAAGGAGAACATCATCTCCGGCTCTAGGCACATCCACGAGGGATATATCTCCGAGGTCATTGACGAGGGGGACCTTATGAACATCCAATCACACACCTCCGGTATCATTGACTCGTTCCTGACCCCCGGCGCCAATGTGGCCAGAGGCCAGACGCTGGCGCAGGTGCTGGACCCCTACGACGGCTCTGTCCGCGAACAGCTCACCGCCCCCACAGACGGAGTCATATTCTTCGCCCAGGAGGACCCCCTAACCTACGCCGGCTCCTGCGTGTATAAGCTCATTCGGTAGTAGTAAGTAGTAGTAATTGTTGATTAAATTACGCCCCGCCTGCCGCAAGCACCCCACGACCAGGAACTCCGCCCCTAAACCCTTTATGCCGCAAGGCTTTTTTGAAAATAGACGGACGATTTCTTGACTGGTTGCCAAGGCGGTCACCCAAATACATTGTAGTAGGATTTTTAACCACTTATTCCGAGCAAGACTAATTCGAACCTATTCCTTATCGGGACCGGGTTCGGGTTTGTCGTTTATCTGGAAGCATACGAAAATAAAAAGTACGGCCCTTGCCAATGGAGGCGTATGCTTTATGTACGCTTTTCATTTTCTGCTTTCCAGAACTCAAATGCCTTTCTTCCCTCTGGGCTATCGTAGAACTCGCAGAGTACCGAGAACAGGACCCGTGCAAGCGTTTCTATCTCAAAATGCGGTTGTGTCTGCGGACACGTATTTTATGGGGCACAAGGTAAGCGGCAAAACCGCAGATTATTTTAGTGTACTGTCATCAGATAAAAACCCTTAAAAACTCTGTCCCAAATTGGTAACAAAGCGCCCCTTTGCGTCAAGAGGAATCTGCTCTGCGGCGAAAGAATCATCCAAAATGATATGGGAAAGAATATCGTCTGCCCTTCCGCAAATACGAAGGGCCAGATTGGTCCGTATCTGTCCCGGAATGAGGGCGGCATCCGAGCGTTGCGTTGCAAGAATGAGGAAGTTTTTCACCCATTATCCTGTTGTACTCCGCCAAGTTGGGCGCACCCGCCTTCACAAATAGCTCCCTGCGACGTTCCAGTTCAATGCTTAGTTCGCCTAAGACACTTTGTAGACTGACGGGGTCAAACACCATTTGACATTTCTTATGTCAAACGGTGGCATAATCAACCCCTCCTTTAAAGTCCGCTATTATTACAATAGCACCCCCTTTTTCAACGACTGCATTAGCAGGCTCTTTAATAACCATGATTTTCTGGAGTCGGTGCCGCCTCCAATTAGAATATGGGGCGTAGAGGCAAGGTCTATGGTTTCAGACTTGCACAGTAAATTCATGCCAAGTACCAACGTGAAATCCTTCGGGGATAAGTATTCGTCCTTCCAGCACACCTTCTCCGGGAGAGAGAATCGCATGGGAACGGCACGGACGAGTACTCTACTGCCATCCGGGGACAGCTTTAAAGTCATTACGCTACGATGGAGAGCAACCCCTTTTTCTCCTTGTCCTGCTCCCAGCGAGAGAGGGATGTTGTTGAGGTCAAATTCGTAAATGTAGCCTGGTGGCTTTGTCCTGCGTATAGATAGAGAGAAGCAACGGCGGCATTCGGGTCGAATCGGTAAAACCTGCGGCCATCAATGCCTCTTGAATTTTTCCCGCTCTCCTGGGGGTACCCATAGCAACGATAATCCTTCCCAAGAGTAGGACGGGCACCAGTAACAGAGCAAGACTGACGCTGTGGTAGACCAGACCATTACCATCGAAAAGGGGCATGAGGACCTTGGCATTCCCTGAGAGTGAATACATAGTGATGGACGCGGGATACAAGACGCCGTGGATAGCGAGGAGGACATTGGAGGGTGACAGAATACCTGCATATCCGGGAGCAGGATCTGGACTTCACCGTGGCGTGTCCGCTCCGCAACGAGTCGGGCGGGCTGTGCCGATCCCTTGAAAAGATGCGCAAGGCATCTGACAACAACCTGAAGCTCTGGCGCGCCGTGGAGGAGCGGCGCACCGTGCAGGCCTGCGTGGTCCACGACCTCCACAACCCGCTGGCCATCGTGGAGGACACGGTGGAGCATTTGCGCGTGCTGGCATCCACCGGGGAGCTGACGGGAGAGAAGCTTGAGGCATTGCTCGAAAATCTGGCAGTCACCACAAAGCGCATGGAGAATTACACCAATTACATCCGGGACCTGGACGCGCTGGAGAACGTGTTTTCCAACGCGGTGAGATACGCCGAAAGACGTGTGGAGCTTGCCTTCACGCTTCAAAGAGAGCCGGTGATTGCCGGAATCGCCGACGACGGGCCGGGCTTCTCCGAAAAAATGCTGAAAAAAAGGAGAGCCTCTATCACTCCGAGGGCCCCGCCGGCGAACACATGGGGTTAGGTCTCGCCACGAGCCAGATCCTCGTTGATAAGCACGGTGGGAGCCTGAAGCCGTCGAACGTCCCGGAAGGAGGCGCGGCGGTGGAGATCACACTGGCCGTTTGATTTTATTATTATGGTAAACCATGCAAAAGGAGCAATCGTAATAAAACTAACGGTACATCAAAAGAACATCTTGGAAAATCGTCCTTCAGCTGATGTTTACATAGTAGCAAAAGCTAAAGAATTAGGAGCAACCATTGTAACCGTAGAAAAAACTAGACCTAATTTAGCTCAAATCCCAAATTTATGCACAGAATTATCAGTCCTGTTCATTTCCTACGATGATTTTATGGAGTGGTGGAGACTGTCTTCTCTACCGTCCCTCCATCATTGCTGTCGTCATCATCCACCGGCTCCTTCCCAAGCTTCTCACGTTCCTCGTTCACTTCCCGCCGAAGCTGCTCGTCATATATCTTCGCAACTCTCTTTACCTGTTCCTTCTTGAATTTCTTCTTGTTCGCCGAGGCTTTTATATGCGTTCCGTCTATGAACACGGCGCTTGGATCCACCATTCCATGGACCGCGGTTTCGGGGACGGGTCAGGCCTCTGTTCCCCGGATCTCGATAAACGCGTACTCCCCATACCCCTCGGAGGCACGGTTTTCGCGATTGCAGGACCAAAGGCATGGCTTAGCTCCGGTCCAAGTGGCGCGGCGAAGGGGATAACGGGTCCCGATGGGCGCGAAATCCTCCCCGTTATCGGACCAAGCGAAGCCGTAGGTCTTGTCTCTGAATATCTCAAGACGCAGATATGCCGTGCCTTCCGCCAGGTCAAGTGTCTCCTCCAATGTCTCCACGGCGGCGCCATCAAAGGTTTTCCCCGTCACCTCGCCCCGGTAGAGGGCCAGGCGGAAGCCGCCCTGTGTGCGCTGAAGGCCCAGATAGCCGTAGGAATGGCCGATGACGCCGATGGAAGCCGTGTCCCCAGGCTCGCCCATCGTTGAAAGGCTCACCTTCGTCACCGCGGTAAGGGCGGGGTGCTGGGGGATCTGGGTCAGGGCGTTGGGCGCGTACCAGAGGAGATCCTCACGCGTCTCGTTGCGGAGGCAGTAAAGCCGCAGGCCTCCGGGCCCCAGGGAGTAGAAGCTCTCCCGCGGGTTTGCCTGCCACTGCCACTGAAGGCCCAGGATGGGGCTTTTGAAATCGTCCGACTGGGCGATCTCATACCGGGGCTGTCCCTCCGCCGGCATGTTCCACTCCTCCACCGGTTCACCGATGCCGTCGCCGTTCAGGTCGCTGCCGATAAAAGGCCAGTCCGCGTTGAAGCACATGGGCTGAAGGTGGGTGATGCGGCCCAGCTCATGCACGTCCTGAAAGTGGATGAACCAATCCTTTCCGTCGGGCGCTGTCACCCAGCCGCCCTGATGGGGACCGTTGACGGCGGAATTTCCCTGGTGCATGGCGATTTTATATTCGTAGGGCCCCCATACCGATTTAGAGCGCAGGGCCGACTGCCAGCCCGTGGCCACTCCGCCGGATGGGGCCAATATGAGATACCAGCCGTCATGCTTGTAAAATTTCGGGCCCTCGGTGGTGGGGGCCATCAGCTCGCCGTCAAAGATGGTTTTGGCCTCGCCCAGAAGGCGCGTGCAGTCAGGGTCGATCTCCACAAGATTCAGACGGTGCTTGATGCCGCAGCGGCTTCTCGCCAGGGCAAAGACCATGTAGGCCCTGCCGTCGTCGTCCCACAGGGGGCATGGGTCGATCCAGCCCTTTGACGCACACAGCAGATTGAGCTTGAACTCCCCGTAGGGGTCGGCGGAACGGGCCACCAGGATGCCCTCGTCCGGCAGAGGGATGAATACGATGAACATTCCGTCGTGGTAACGGATGGACGGCGCCCAGGTACCGGAGCCGTGGGACGGCCGGTCGTATTTCTCAAAGGGCAGGGAGCGGACGCAATAATTGATGATCTCCCAATGCACCAGGTCCTTCGAGTGCAGAAGAGGCACACCGGGAAGATAGGTGAACGAAGAGGCCACCATATAGTAGTCCTCTCCGACCCGTATAAGGTCCGGGTCGGAATAGTCCGCATAGAGGATCGGATTCTTATATTGCATAAAAAACTCCTTTTCCGCTGTTAGGCGCGGTCCCAGTCAAATTCATCGACTCCGTCAAGGTCCACCGGCTCTCCCCGGTATCCGGACATCTCCACGTTTCTCAGCTCCACCCGTTTCGCGTTGCGGATAAAAATACCCTTCCCTGCATCCGGCTCACAGCCGGTCATCATGGCCGCCACTCCCGGCTCCGGGTCCTCGGCGAAGGAGATCCTCACGTTCTCCATGACTACCTTCTCGATTTTCGACTCCGGCAGCCCGTAAAAGTATATACCCGCCACGTGGCAGCCGGTGCAGATCACGTTGCGGATCTCCACCTCTCCCACCCTTGGCGTTCGGTCGTCCACGGGCAGGGCTTCCTTGGAGGCCACGTATTCCGTCTTTCCATCCGGACCGCAGAAATAGAAAGCGTTGATGACAAAAGCCGTCCTGACGCCCTCCATCCGCACCCGATCAAAGACAATACCCCTAAGGCAAGAGTCCTTCCCGCGCCCGCGCCGTGTCTTTACCCGCAGGCCCCGGTCCGTCTCTATAAACCGGCAGTCGCTGACGGAGATCCTGTCCACGCCCGCGGCGATCTCGCTTCCTACGGTGACGCCGCCGTGGCCCCGCTCCATGAGACAGTGGTGGACGCGGATGTCCGTGCAGGGGACGCCGTAGGTCCGGCCCTCGCTGTAGGTACCGGACTTGATGGCGATACAGTCGTCGCCCACGGAGAACCAAACGCCGGCGATCTCCACGTCCCGGCAGGACTCCGGGTCAATGCCGTCGGTGTTGTGAGAATCAGCCGGTGATTGAATGCGCAGGTCAAGAAACCGTATGCCCTCGGAGAAATAGGGATGCAGATTCCAGGCCGGTGAGTTTTTCACCGTGATGCCCGTCACCGTCACGTTTTTACAGCGGTTCAGAAAGATGGCCTTGGGCCTTGCGGGACGGCGGTCCCTGTAGGCGTGGTTCCACCAGTTGGTAAAATCCGCGTTTCCGTCCAGGGTCCCCCGCCCGCAAATAGTCACGTTTTCCACCCATAGTCCCGTGATGAGGCCGGCATAGGCGTCGACCGGCTTGCCCTCCCAGGTCCCCGGCATGAATTCCGATGCTCCGTCGGAGCTTTCGACCCTTCCCGGCAGTACCGGCAGCCTGTCCCCGTCAGGTATGGCTGACAGCACGGCGCCCTCGCCCAGCTCCAGAGTCATGTCGCTTTTCAGGAAGAGGTTTGTGAATCTGTACACGCCCCTGGGGATGTAGACACGGCTGTTTTTGGGGCAGACCAGAATGGCGGCCTGCAAAAATGCCGTGTCGTCCGTCACCCCGTCGCCGTGGGCGCCGAAATCGCGCACATTCAGCGTCACGGTCTCCCGGCGCGTCCGCACGCTCACGCTCTCCGAAAGAACGCCGTCCCTTTTGATCTGAAGCTCATAAGCCGTGTCCGGCGTCAGACCATAAAGCGTCTCCACGGTTTTCGCGGAGTGCAGACAGGGCTTTCCGTCCACGTAAAGCTCATACTCCGCCGTCTTGTAATCGGCGCCCTCGTCCATCACCTGAATGACGGCGCTTCTGGAGGTTTCCTCCAATACACGGATCAACTCTTTCATTTTGCCACCTCATCATTAAGCAAAAGATACTGAGCCCAGGCCATAGCGAGGGCCGCCACGCCCTTATTGTCATCGTCGACCACCGGCTCGGAGAAGTAGTATTCGGCGGTCCCGTCCCGCCGACCCTTCTCCGGCCCCAGCCCCGCCACGGCGCAGGTCCCGGCGAGGACGGGCTTACCGCCCTTTTCGACGATCCGGTCACGGACAAGGGCGGCAAGTATTTCCTCCGCCGCGGGTATGTACCTCTCCGCCGGGAGGAGTCCCAGACGGCGGGCCTTGAAAACGGCGGCGGCCGTCATGGCCGAGCCGGAGGTCTCCGTGTAATTTCCACGGTCCCTGAGATCTGGCCTGTCCACCACCTGGAAGAAAAGCCCCGTATCCGGATCCCGCCAGACAAGCAGGGCGTCTATGGCCTCCCGCAGGATATTTCCAAGGGACGCAAGCCTCCCGCGCTCACCGGGGCCCGCTTCCTCCACGGTATCCGCCAGACTCATCAGGAACCAGCCCATGGCCCGGAGCCAGATGTTTTTTGAACAGCCGGTCACCGGGTCGGCCCAGAATACACTCCTGCTCTCGTCATAGCCGTGATAATAGAGGCCCGTCCTCTCATCCCGCATGGTTTTCCGCACGTTCTCAAACTGCGTGAGAATGTCCCCGGCGTGGTCGTTCCCGCCCCGGCTCGTGTCCAGCGCCATGCGGAAGGGCTGGGCCATAAAAAGCCCGTCCAGCCAAACCTGATTTGGGTAGATCTTCTTATGCCAGAAATTCCCGGATCGCGTCCTTGGCTGGTTCTCCAGCTGCTTCTCCAGGGCCGTGAGAGCGAGGGCATATCGCTCCTCTCCCGTCTCCCCCAGGGCGAACAGGACCGCCCTCCCGGGGAGGATGTCGTCCAGCTTGAGATCCTCCGGCCTGTATGTGTAAATCACGCCGTCCTTGGATATGTAACGGTCCGTGTATCTCAGCACATAGTCCCTGAAGCCCCGCCGTCCCGTCGCCTGATAGAGCTGCCGGGCCGCGGTCAGAAGGCACCCGTCGGCATAGTTCCACTTGTTCCAGTCCATATGGGAATTGTCGGCAAAGAACCCGTCGATAAACCGCCGGAGTTTTGCCTCGTCTAACCCCGGCATGTCAGTCCTCGTATTTGAAGTAGTCAAAGTCCGCCGCCTTCCTGCTTCCGCAACCGCCATTGTTGGCGTAAACGCCCACCAACGTACCCGTGTGGCGCTTCCGGTCGTCCGGGACACCCTCGTCGCAGAGGTAGACGCAGTTTTCCAGAGTCCCGGCCTTCTGCCAGTCGGCACCATTATAGCTATACAGGAACGTCCTGACAAGTCCCTTTACATCCACCGCCAGCCATACGGTTGTCTCGGGTACATCCGGGATCTCCGCTACAAGCTCCTCGCCGTGATTGCGGTTGATGACCAGCTGAAGCTTCCGGCCGCCCTCACAGCACAGGGAAAGGCGGGCGTAGGTGACCGTGCTGTAGTAGCAGCAAAGTCCCGCCTGCTCTCCGTCCCTGTCGGGGTAGAATTCCAGCTTGGTCTCCGCCCGGTAGGAAAGCTCCTGCTCCCGCCGGACCAGCGTATTTTTGGCCCGCCGTTCGCCGAGCTGTCCGTCGCCCGTCCAGATTCGGAACCACCCGGGACGCTCGGTCAGCGACCAGGAGCCGTTGTCCGGATTGCGAACGAACTCCCACTCCAAATTCAGCTTAGCGCTGTCAAAATCGTCAAAAAGATTTCGCTCAAATACGCACTCGGGCAGGTCCGGTGCCGTCTGCGTGAGGCTGGGGCCATGGCCCTCGTTGACCGTGAACCAGCCGTCCTCCGTCCACCGGACCGGATCAAGCGCCGTCTCCCGGCCGACGGTGGTGTAATGTCCTCCGTTGGGCCGGCCGCAGAGGTAATAGCACCACCACTGTCCGTTCTGGTCCTGAACGAGCTTTCCGTGACCCGCCCGCTGGATGGGCGCGTCCGGGTCCTTCTGGCGCATCACGGGGTTATAAGGGGAGTTTTCATAGACGCCGAACAGCTCGCGGCTGCGCGATACATTGATGCCGTGGTTGTAGCCGGTGCCGCCCTCCGCCACCATCGCGTAGTACCAGCCGTCCTTCTTGAAGATGTGGGGACCCTCGGGACACCGCTCCCCGGTGCCGGGCCACGCGACCCGGCTCTCTCCAGCCAGCTTCAGGCTGTCGGGGGAGAGGGGCGTCACCGTGGCGCCCGCCGCCGTGACGATGTATCTGCCGCCGTCGTCGTCCACAAAATGGGAGGGGTCGATGTTGTCCACCTCCAGACACACCGGCTTTGAATAGGGTCCCTCCGGCTTGTCCGACACCATCACCAGCTGGCGGCGGAGAACATTGTTGCCGCGAAGGCCGTCGCCGTTTAAACGCAACGGCGCGAGGATGTAGAATTTCCCGTCCACATAGGAGATGTCCGGGGCCCAGATCCCGTGGGAATCCCGGATGTCGCTGAGATCCAGCCACTCGGGGTTCGTGATGGCGTGGCCGATGATGTGCCAGTGGACCATATCCCGGGAGTGGGATATGGGGATGGCGGGGAAATACTGGAAGCTGGAGTTTACCATGTAATAGTCGTCCCCCACCCGGATCACCGACGGATCCGGGAAAAAGCCCCGCTGTACCGGATTGTGATACTGTCTTGATTCGCTCATTTTGCGCTCCCTTTCCGCCCGACGGAGACGGGCTGTGGTTCTTATGCCAATACCAGTATTATTCCAAATAGGCCGAGGCGAAGCCCCGGTAATGCCGGAAAAACGGCTCGTTTGTACTGACCATCCGCACGCCGAGCCGCGTGTCCTTCCAGGCAAAGTCCATACTCACATGGCCCTGCTCCTCGCCTGTCACATAGCAGTGGAGAAGAAAATGCCCCGCTTTCCGCTCGCCGCGGCACTCGCAGGGATAACCGGTGCCGGGAAACGCCGGGTTTGGCACGAAGGCCGCGTCGCTGTACCGCAGCTTTCCCGGACCTCCGGCGGTCTCGAAGCGAAGCTCCCGGCCCTCCGGGTCAAACTCGACCCATTTCCACCCCATGGCGTTCTCATAGAATGTAAAGCGTCCGGAGGAAAGCGCCGGCGCGGCGAAAGGTTTTTTGACCTCCGCCGACACGCCCGTCCGTTTAAGATACGGCCAGACCGTGTCGTAAAAGCTGTCATAGAGCAGCTGCAACCCCGCCGGGGCGCCGATGGTGTCCGCCATCGTGACGAGGCAGAAATCCGCCTCCGGGAAACAGAGCGCCAGCTGTCCGCCCATGCCGTACATCACAAAGCCGCGCTCCCTGGGCATCCAAAAGAAATATCCGTACCCGCACCGCTCGTCCTGGGTCCCCTGCAGATCGGTGGGCGTCAGATTCCCGACCGCCCGCCGCATAAACCGGGCCGGTATAAGCTCCCGACCTTCAAAAGTCCCACCCCGGAGGCAGAGATACGCGCACCTCGCCACGTCCCGAAGGGTACACATGAGCCCCGAGCCGCCCTGGGACACCCCATAGGGGTCCTTGAGTATATACGCGCCCCTTGAGAAACCCAGCGCGTCCAGCGCGCCGCGGCGCAGATAGTCCAACAGCTCCATCCCGGAAAGCCGCTCCACCAGAGCCGCCAGCACGTGGGAGGAGGAGGTGTCATAGGCAAACACGGTGCCGGGAATGTGGTCGGGCTCAACGCGGAAGAAGGACTCCACCCAGTCGCCGCCGTAGGCTTTATACGTGGTGGCCCCGTGGCAGGTCCGCATGGTCAGCATGTCCTCAACGGTCGTCTCCGCGCACCAGGGGTGGGCCCCGCCGGGAGGGAGTTTGTCGGGAAAGTATTCGCAGATGGGGTCGGTGAGCGAGATTTTCCCCTCTCCGACCAGAAGCCCCACCGCCAGGGCGGTGAAGCTCTTCGTGACGGAATACATACGGTGATTCGTCTCCCGCGCGTAGGGCGGCCAATACCGTTCGGCGATCAGGGCGTCCCCGGACAGCATCAAATACCCGTGCATCCTGACGCCGTGTTCGGAAAGCCGGCGTTCAAAGGCCGCGACGGCCTTGGAGGGAATACCGCGTTCCTCCGGGGAGCCGGATGAAAAGTCAAACATCTCCGTCCTCCGCCCCGTACAGGATCCGCGCAAGCAGGGGATAAAGGCTCCGCGCCATCCGCATAAAGCCCAGGGAATTGGGGTGGGTTCCGTCCACGGTACACTCCGCCCGTCCCACAGTCCCGAAGAAAGCGCCGCCGTCCAAAAACCATACGTTCCCGTCCCCGGCGGCTTTGGCGTGTTCCCAGGTATCCCGTATGACCTGTCGCCTCAATGCGGCGTCGACCGGGTCCTTGTCCGTATCCGGGCGGCTCATCATGACGACGGGCAGCTCGGGCCGCGCCCTGCGGATGATTTGGAAGAACGCCTCGTGGGTCGTCCGCAAATGCTCCACATCCGGCGCGTTGTGGTCGTAATCGTACACAAACGCGCTCATCTTCGGAACAGTCGCAATGAATTCCGCAAATTCCGCCTCTCCCCGGGCCTTGCCCGAGAAGCCGAAATTTCGGAAGTCCGCGTCCAGCCAGCGGCTGACGATACCAGCATAGGTGTTTCCAACCCTGCCGGCACAGCCGCCCTCGGTGATGGAGGAGCCGTAGAACACGATTGGGTCCGACATACGGTACTCCGGCGCCTTAACCAAAAGGGCGCCCTCCTCCACGCCGATCTCCATGCCAAGGAGCAGATCGTTTCGGGGAAGATTGACCGTGACCGTTTCAAGTCCTGGCCCCTTTTCGAATATCTTTTCCACCGTCGTCTCACGGTCCGAGTGGACGCCGGGGGCTATGTACCCCAGGAACTCGGAGGACCTCCCCGTCCCCAGATAGATGTCCGCTCCGGCGGAGCAGGAGAGGGGAATGTTGATGTCCTCCCGGCAGGCGTCCAGCGTCATGCGGATGAAAAGCTTCCGAGAATCGGTGGCGAACCGCACCCGGCCGCCGATGCTCCTCCGCCCCAGAAACTCGAGCTGGGGCATTTTCTCAAGCATATATTCCGGCAGCCGGTAGAATTTCCGCTTCTCCCTGTCCGCCACCGCAAGGCCGTAGAGCCTGAAGGGCGGTTCGGGGATCGGCGCTATTTTAAACCCGTTTTCTGTATACATATTACCGTATCATTCCTCATCTGTCCAGAGCCAGCTTTGTCCCGCCTTTAGACGTATTTCCCGTTCCTCTCCCTCATAGACCGCCACAGCCGAAAGGGGCGCGTGCGTCAGAAGGCGGAATTCCTCAAGCCTTCCGTTCCGCCAGCGGATATTGACCTGGGCGTTCCCGCGTACGCGAAGTCCCTCGACCCGACCGGCGGGCCACGCCTTTGGGAGGGCCGGCAGGATCCGGATCCTCCCGTTGTGGCTCTGGACCAGCATCTCCGCGATGCCGGCGACGGCCCCCATGTTGCCGTCGATCTGGAATACCTTGCCGCGCGGCCTGCCACGGGAGGGGTGGTTGTCCATCAGATTGTCAAAGGTCGAATCGGCGAGAAGGGCCCGCAGATTGCCGTAGGCCCTCTCCCCGTCCCGGAGACGCGCCCAAAAGAGGATGATCCACGCCCTGCTCCAGCCGGTGTGCCCGCCGCCGTGGGCAAGGCGGTATTCCAGCGTCCTTCTCGCCGCCCGGGCCAGCTCCGGCGTGTCCTCGGGCGTGATCTGGGCGCTGGGAAAAAGCCCGTAGAGGTGGGAGATGTGCCGGTGCCCCGGCTCAGCCTCCTCATACTCCTCCGCCCACTCCATCAGCCGCCCGTCGGAGGCAATTCGGAGCCTGGGAAGCTTTTCAAGCATCTCCCGCGCCTCGGGTACAAGCGCGCCGCTTTGAAGCTCCTCCGCCGCGCCCAGGTAAGCGCGCAGAAGGTCGGTCAGGATCTCAATATCCATGGCGGGCATCTCGCACATCCACGTTTGGCGCCCGTGAAAATAATAACTGTTCTCCGGTGAGCAGGAGGGCAGGGTCACCAGCTCTCCGCGCTCATTTTCCTGAAGGAAATCCCTGAAAAACAATACCGCCTGCTCAAGAATATCAAAATGCTCCGCCAAGAAAACGCTGTCCTTTGTAAAAAGCCAATGCTCCCACACCGCCAGTGACAGCCACGCGCCGCCCATGACCCAGTAACTGGCGGGTACATACCGGTCCTGGGGCGCCGTGTCCGCGTGGATGTCGGTGTTGTGGTGGGCCACAAAGCCCCGGCAGCCGTACATTCGCCGAGCCGTCTCCTTACCGCTCTCCGAGACACGTCTGAGAAGCGCGATCAAAGGCTGAGCGCACTCGGGAAGGCCGCAGATCTCCACGGGCCAGTAGTTCATCTCAAGGTTTATGTTGATGGTATATTTGGAGTCCCAGGGGGGCATAAACTCCTCGTTCCAAATACCCTGCAGCGTCAGTGGCAGACCGCCCGGACGGCTTCCCGATATCATCAGATACCGTCCATACTGGAAATAGAGGACCGCGAGGCCCGGGTCCTCCCGTCCGGAGGCGAACCGGCGCAGCCGTTCATCCGTGCAAAGCCTGTCGAGCGCCGCCCCTCCGTCCACCTCAAAGCCTCCCAGCCAAAGCTTCACCCGGTCAAAAAGCTCCCGATAGTCCTCGGCGTGGGCCCGGTAAAGCGCTTCGGCATCCGGCCAGACGGCGCAGATCTCCCCGAGCCTGTCCGCGACCTTCACAGCGGGGGTGTCCTCCGGATCTCGCGGGCTGTCCTCCATCATGACCTTTGCCATGAAAACGAGCGTCACGTCCGTGGCGCGGCGCACAGTCAGATGGGCGCCCACAGCCTCATATTCCCCGTCGGAGGCAAGGACCCGAAGGCCCATGGCCCAGCGGACGCCGTGCTGGTCTCCCCCGCAGACAAGCGCCTTATCCCCGGTGTGACCCGTAAAATCCATGTGGCGTTTCCGGTCCAGGGTACAGGTGAACGACATCCGTCCGCCGCCGCTGGCCGTCATATGGATCACGATACAGTCCGCCGGCCGGGAGGCGAAAACCTGCCGCTCGAACAGAGTACCCCCCGCCTCGTAACGGACCCAGGCCACAGCCCGCTCCAAGTCCAGCCCCCGCCGGTAACCGCTCAGCGGGGCGTCCATCGGGTCATCCTCCTCATCAAAGAAGTCGATCCACAGATCCCCCAGCGTCTGGTACACCCTCTGGGTGTAGGGCGTTCCGGACATGGCGCTGACCGCCAATCTCTGGGCCTCGTCCACATGTCCCTGACGAAAAAGTTCCCGTATCCTCTCTATATTGCCGAGACAGTCGGGGTTTATGCGGTCCTGGGGGCCGCCGCTCCAAAGGCTCTCCTCATTGAGCTGAAGATGCTCGCGTTTTTTACCGCCGTAGATCATGGCTCCCAGTCTGCCGTTTCCCACGGGCAGAGCCTGGTCCCAGTATTCGGCGGGCCTGTCGTAATGAAGGATCATAGACCTTCCTCCGTGATGCTCCGAAAAATCATTGCGCGTTCTTTCGGTAACTGTTGGGATTCTCATTATACACCCGCTTAAACGCCCGCCGGAAGGACTGGACGCTGTTATAGCCTACGGCGGCGCCTATCTCATCGACGCTCATCTGCGTCGTCCTGAGCAGGTCGCAGGCGTGTTCCAGTCTCACATTTTCCACGTAGCTGACAAAATTGATCCCTGTCTGCTCTTTGAACAGAGTCGACACGTATCCCTCCGACAGCTGAAAGATTTTGCTGACCATGGGCAGGCCCAGTTCCGCGTTCTGCCAGTTGTCCAAAATGTATTCCTTGATCCCGTTCACCAGCTGTATCTTCTGGAAATTCTTCTCCTGGTTGAAGGCGTTGCACTGGGCGGAAAACGCGTCAAGCACCGCCTGATAGTATTCGCCGGAGAACCGCTCCGGGCTGGCCGCGGCAGCGTTGATCCGCTCCACCTGCTCCGCCGTGGCATCGTCCTGGGGCCTGAGTTCCCTGAGCAGGCCGGTCAGCTTCTTGTTCAGCTTCATGAGGTTTGAGCGGGTGGCGGTCCTGTTCTTGAGGTTCTCCTCAAAAACGATATCCAGGATCTCCTTCACCGTCTGGAAATTGCCTGACCGCACCCCGCCGGCGATCCGCTCCCCGGCGCTGTCCGGAAAATAGACGTTTCTGCGGTCCTCCATCTCGGTCGTGTAGCGGACGACGCGGTTCTGAAGGCCGCAGTGTTCCTGCGCCATCTCCGCTTCCTCGCAAATCTTCCAGATCATCAGGATATCGTCACAGCCGCGGCTGATGCCCCAGTTGGACTCCGTGTTGAACACCTCTTCCAGCCATACCCGCAGCTCCTCCGCCAGCGTCTTTACCTCCTCGGGCTGGATGCCGCCGAAGATAAAAAGCCTGGAGTGGTAATTGCGCTGGTAGCACCAGACGTTTTCCCCGACCTTCTCCTCTATGCGCCGCAGAAGGGCCTGTTCAATGACCTTGATATCGCTCAGCGTCTGCTCGTCGATCTCATTGAAGTCGTTGTTGGCGTAAAAGTTCACCGAGGCGATGCAGAAGCATTCATAGTCGATGTTGACGCCCACGTTTTCCGCCATCAGCCGGATCTCCCTGGGACTCACCACGTCAAGGGAGAGGAGGTAATGGAGAAGGAGCTTTCGCTGCATAGGCTTGTTTTTCTCCAGCTCCTCCCGCAGCTGCTCGTTGGAGTTAACGATCCCCGCCACGATCTCGCTGAATTTCTCCGGGCTCCTCTTTTCCACGTCTCCCTTGTCCAGCATGGAGAAAACCTCGTCGATGGGCCGCCCGATCCGCACGGAGCGATTGGCGATGCCAAATGTCACCAGAAGCGCCAGAATACCCATGACAATGCCCGCCGCGTAAACGATGGCCATCTTCTCGTAAATCGCCCCGTCGGGAAGGATCAGATAATAATTCCAGCCGTTATAGGAGGATACCCTGTGGATAATGTTATCGTCGTCCACATCCGGGAAGGGATTGGCCGTCTGGGAGAAGTCCGCGCTTCGCTCGCCGTCACTGTCCTCACGGAAGAACAGCGTGGATTTTCGGTCCGTGATATACAGGGCATAATCCCCAAATTCGCCCATGGCGGAAAAATAATCATTGAGCTTCTCGTTGTTGATGACAAAGACCGCAACGCCTCCGTTGTCCCTGCTGATAACGCCGGAACTCAGCGGCTGGACGTATTGAAGCGTCCCGGATCCGCTCATAATAAATTTCCCGTAGGTTATATCGGACGACACGATACGTTCGTACCATTCCTCCCGGCCGATGCCCCAATCGGTCAGGTACTGTTCGAACAACCCCGCCCGATATAAGGTGGAGTCATAGATCACGCTGTCCGTTTTCCGAAAATAGATGTAAAAATTGTCCTCCAGCCCCGGGGAATTGTACCGGGTGATATTCTGCAGGGCCTGGATCGCCTCGCTGTATTGGCGCAGGCCGGCCTTGTCCAGCTCCGCCTCAGACACGGCAATGACCTCCGTATTCCTGGCTATGGAGCTGACCATATAGGTAACGGAGGTCAATTGATCGTCAATAAGCTGGATGCTGTGGTCTATCTTGTCAATGTCGGACTGCTTCACCTGCCGGCTGTACATATAAAACAGCGTCGTGATGCCGACGGCTATCACGATCACCGGCACAAGAAGCACCGACGCGTAGGACAGGAGCAGATATATGACGTAATTGTTCTTCAGCGTTTTCCTTTTTGAAGTCGCCTTCTCCATCATATCACCCCCATCCGCGTTTTTATCCGACGCGGTACTTTACGCAAAGAAGCCAGACAGGGCACAGGGCCCTGCCTGACATCGTGCTGTTGTCCTTCGCGGGGGAACCGCCGGCGGCGGCCCCCCACATGCATCCTTTTCTGTATAGTGTGGCTTTTCAAGGCTCCGTTTATCAGGCCTCGCCGTTCATTTCCTTCAGAACCTGGTCAACGCCAAGCTCGTTGGCCTTGTTGATGTAGTCCTGGATCCCGTCCTCAACAGAGACGTCGCCCATGACGATCTTGGCGATGGTCTCCTCACGGACCGACGTAAGGTCGGCGGTGATCCTGTTCAGAGTGTCGGACACGGGGGTGTTGACCTTATAGGTGGCAGAGGCCGCGAGGGTTTCCAGCGTGGTGGTGACGATATCGCTGGGCTGGGGGAACTTCTCGGGCTCGTCAAAGGCCACGACGTTCATCCACGGGGTGCCCCACACGGACTGGAAGTTGCTGTCGGGGTTGGTCTTCATGGGGAGGAAGGTCATATTTCCGTTCTCATCGGTGGAGTGATGGAGGCCCTCGACGCCGGCATAGTACAGGGCGGAGCCCTCCTTGCCGTCGAAAATCACCTTGAAGAAATACTCAAATACCTGAGCGACTTCCTCGTCGGACAGCATACCGTCGATGCAGTAGACGTTGAACGCGGAGTAGCGGTAGTAGGTCTCCTTGATGGCGGGGATTCCGGTGACCTCGGCCTCGGGGAAGTTGGCCTTCAGGTTGGTGGTCAGGGTGTCGCCCCACTTGCCGCCCCAGTAGTTGAACACACCGGTAGTGCCGGCGTACCATTTGTCACGGCAGGCGCTGGTGGTGTTGGTGACAGCCTCCATGTCAATGAGGCCCTCGGCGTAGGCGTCGGCCAGTCTCTGCATGGCGTCCTTGAAGTTGGGCTGCTGCATGCCGTCGACCCACTTGCCGTCAACACAGGTGAAGTCGGACTCGGCGTCCCAGTAAAACTCGGGCAGGTTCATAGCGCTCTTGAAGCCGGGGACGGTCAGAGGCACCGTGCATTCGTCGATGTCGTCGCGGAAAGCGCGGAGCATGGCGATAAACTCGTCATAGTTGGTGGGGACATCCATGTTAAGTCTGTCGAGCCAGTCCTGACGGACATAGGTCTCGGCGCCGCTGGGGATCTCGGTGGGCACGCCGTAGATGCGGCCGTCAATGGAGATGGCTTCCCAAACAGCGGGGTCGACTCTGTCGTAGATGCCGGAGGCCTTCACAAGGTCGGTAAGGTCCGCGACGCCGCCCTGGCTGGCGAAGTATGTCAGCCTTTGCTCGGAGGACAGGTCGAACACGTTGGGCTCGGTGCCGGAGGTGAAAGCGGTATCCAGAAGGGTGGCGTACTCGTTGTTGGAAACCTGGGTGTGATTGAGGTCCACGCCGACCAGATCCTCAAAGGCGGCGTCCCACTCCTGGACATAGTCCTCCTCGTTGAGGCCGGAGTGGGTCCACCAGCTGATGCTGGCGGGCTTCTCGACGGTGGGTGTGCCGCCGGCGGTTTCACCGTTGCCGGCGGTTTCACCGTTGCCGGCGGTTTCACCGTTGCCGGCGGTTTCACCGTTGCCGGCGGGCGTGGTGTCGTCACCACCGCCGCCGCAGGCGACGAGGGACAGCGCCAGGACCAGGGTCAGGAGCATGCAGATCATGCGCTTTTTCATAATTTTTCCTCCTTGTTAATTTGCTTTTGTTTGTATGATCAGGCTTTTACGCCGGGATCAACCCTTGACAGCGCCGATGGTGACGCCCTTGACGAAATATTTCTGCAGGAAGGGATAAATGACCAGGAAGGGGAGTACCACCAGAACGACCATGGCGTTCTTGAGCATGTCCTCCGAGATGCCGATGTTGGTGCCCGAGAGGCCGTCGCTGAGGATCAGCTCGCGGACCTTCACCTGGAAGTTCTTCTTGGAGACGTCGGAGATGTAGAGGATGAAGTTCATGTAGTTGTTCCACATGCTCACGGCGATGAACAGGCCCACGGAGGCCAGAGCGGGCTTGGAGAGAGGCAGGACGATGCGCCAGAAGATGCCCATGGGCGTGGCCCCGTCCAGCTCCGCCGCCTCGTAGAGGGTACTTGGGATGCCCTCAAAGAAGCTCTTCATCAAAATAATGTTGTAGGCGCTCAGGCACACGGGCAGGATGCAGGTGAGAACGTGGTCCATGAGGCCCAGGTTCTTGATGGTCAGGTAGGTGGGGATCATGCCGCCGGAGAACATCATGGTCAGCATGATGGACCCCACGATCAGCTTGTGGCCGGGCATCTCCTTCTGGATCACCACATAGCCCGCCAGGGAGGTCAGCAGAAGGCCCACCACGGTGGCGATGATGGTGGTGTAGACGGAGACCCACAGCGGCTGATAGATGGATTTCTTGCTGAGGATGTACTTGTAGGCCGTGAAGTCGACCTCCTTGGGGAACAGCCGCAGGCCGTAGGTGTGGGGATCCAGAGAGTCCACCAGCACCTTGAGGAACGGGATCAGCATACAGACCATCAAAAGCACAAGGAAAGTAACGTCCGCGATGAGGAATATGGTCCTGCCGCGATATCCCTTTTTAAAGGAAAACTTCTCATTCATGCCAGGATACCCTCCCCTCTGATCTTCTTGCTCATCTTGTTGGCGATGACGACAAGTACCACGGAAATCACCGACTTGAAGAGGCCGGCGGCGGTGGAGATGCCGTACTGGGAGTTGGTGATACCGAAGCGGTACACGTAGGTGGCGATAACGTCGGAGGTCTCCAGAACGGCGGAGTTTTGCAGCACCCAGACCGGGTCAAAGATGTTCAGGATCTTCGCCAGATCCATGATAAATACCACTAAAATCGTAGGACTGATGCAGGGGATGGTGACGTGAAGCACTCTCTGGAACCGGCTGGCGCCGTCAATGGTGGCGGCCTCCAGCATGCCCTGGTCCACATTGGTCAGGGCCGCCATATAGACGATGGTGCCCCAGCCGATGCCCTTCCACCGGTCGATGATCCACAGCATGATCCTCCACCACTTGCTGTTGGCCAGGAAGTAGATGGGCTTGATGCCGAAGAGCCCCAGAAATCCGTTGACCAATCCGTTTTGAGGGGACAGGAGCATGGTGAAAATGGACGCCACGACGACCCAGGAGATGAAGTGCGGTATGTAGATGACGGACTGCACCGACTTGCGGAACCATTTCGAACGGATCTCGTCGATCAGGAGCGCCAGCGCCACGCAGGTCGTCAGGCTAAGGACGATATTCACGGAGCTGATGATCAGCGTGTTCTTCACCGAGCGCCAGAAGATGCTGCTCCTGAACAGCGTTTTGAAGTTTTCCAGGCCCACCCACTTGAGCTTCCTGGAGAAGGGCGTGAAATCGCAGAAGCCTATGACGATACCGATCATGGGGATGTAATCGAAGATCAGCAGCACAAGGAACACGGGCAGATACATCAGGTACAGCCAGCGGTACTTGTATAGCCGGACACGAAGCGGTTTGTCCGCGTTCGTGCGGATTATCTTCTCCCCGCCCGGAGACGGCTTTTTCTTTTCAGAAACCATTTACACATTTTACCTCCCTTTCATTTTTGCAAAGCGCCGGACTTGCTGCATTTATAATATTCTGTGCGTGTACGGGAAACAAGGAACACTTTTTCATTTCGAAAAAAAGAATCTTTTTGAGGAAAGCGACGATTTTTCAAGGGTTTTTTCTGAAAAAGACGGCAAAACGACCAACCCCAAGAGTTCTGGGGCAAAGAATTTTTAGAAATGTTATGGCAAATAAAACCCCGATGTGATAGAATATTTTCATAAACGTAAAGGAGGCGCGGTAACTATGGGGTTGTTCTCTCCGAATCTCAACGGCATGGGCCCCGACGGGTATCAGGCGCGCGAGCCCAGAGGAAAGCTGGGACGATTCTTCCAGATCATGTCCCAGGACGGCCGGGGGATCATGGCCTCAGGGCTCCTGGCGGGGCTCTCATCCTCCGTTTATATTCTCAGCATGGCCCTCGCTTTGAAATATCAGGCCCTCATCTTCATGCTCATTGGCGCGCCCCTGGGCGGACTGGTCGTCATGCCACAGCTTCTGGGGGTGGCCGATACGGTGTTCAGGGCCATGCGCCATGAGGCGGGCTTCTGGTGGATGCGCTACAAAATGGCCTGGAAACGGAATTTGAGGATCTCTATCCCGGCCGGACTGCTGATGGGGTTTATTTTTGGTTTCCAGCTCCTCATCCTGCGTCAGGCCGGTATAGAGGGGGAAGGCGTCGTTCTGTCCGTCGCCATGCTGGTATGCATCGCCCTGTGTACGGCGATAGCCAAGTGGACCGTGCTGCAGCTGGCCATTGTGGAGCTTCCGTTTCCCAGGATCGTCATCAATTCCGTGCTTCTGTGCGGCAGGTTCCCGCTGAAAACCATCGGCACAACGCTCTTTGAGTACGTCTACTGGGTCCTGATCGTAAGCCTTGTCCCCATGTCGCTGGTGTTTGCCGTCATTTTGAATTTCTGGTTCCCCATGCTCGTCACCATGCTCTACCTGTACCAGCCGCTGAACGAGACCTTCGGCATCGAGGACGCTCTGGGGCGTGACAACATGAAAAAGAGCGTCCCGGAGACCGGCGGGGAGGACAGAGGCTGAGAAAGGCCCACGGGCCCCGACGAATCTCTGGCGTTTGAATGAGCGCATGAAGCTCGGGGCCGACAATTCCGACATTCATACTTATATCAGATGTCCCAATTCGATTTTATGTTCCCAGGCAAAGCCGTGGATCATTCTCAACTCTTGACACTAACAATGGAAAAGGTGAAAAAATCGGGAGCTTATGCACAGTCAA
>CANQSU010000027.1 GCA_947626585.1 uncultured Oscillospiraceae bacterium | reverse complement strand
GGGCATGGAGGTGGTGATGATGTCAGAGCCGTGTCCCGTGCGCAGACGGCGCTCGCTCTCCCCGTCGATGGTGGCCACGGCGTTGCGCTCGATCTGAAGATCGACGCCGGGACAGACCCGCTCCACCAGCGCCTCAAAGTTGGTCAGATCCATCGTATACAGCATGGTCACCGGGACCCGCTCTAAGGACCCATCCCCCGGACCGTCCGGCAAATCGGCCGTCGAAGTGTCGCCGCAGGCCGTCAGCGTCAGGGCCAAAAGGCAGGTCAGGATCAGACCGACGATCCTTCTTTTCATATGCACCCTTACCCCCCATCGCAAGGACATAATTAGACATATTAATTATACAAACCGGGGCTAAGATTGTCAAGGGGCGCGTGGACTGCCTGCCAGCGACAAAAAATCAAAATTATAGACAGGAAAGGTCATTGACAGCCATCGTAAACCGAGTATACTTTAAGCGTCTGATTTTGTAAAGCTAAATTTATGTAACGGACAGACATGACCATTGCAATCAGATGGCCTCATGAGTCGGCAAAACCTAAAAAGGAGGAGACGTATGGGAAGTAAATCCATTTGCCCGGTGGATCTTAAGAGAATCAAAATTAGCGACAGCTTCTGGGGAAGGGAACAGGAACTGGTACGCCGGGAAGTGATCCCCTATCAGTGGGAGGCCCTGAACGACCGGGTCAGCGGCGCGGCTCCAAGCTGGTGTATGCACAACTTTCGCGCCGCCGCCAGACTTGTAAAGAAGAAAAAGGCCGGGGGCGTGGCCTTTAAGGCGCCGGAGTACACCTTCCGGGGCTTTGAGGCCGTGCCGGAGGATCCGGCCCACCCGGACCCGGATGCCTTCTACGGTTTTGTCTTCCAGGACACGGATCTCAGTAAGTGGATCGAGGCCGTGGCCTACACCCTGACCCAGCACCCGGACCCGGAGCTGGAGAAGCTGGCGGATGGGGCCATTGACCTCGTGTGCGCCGCCCAGTGGGAAAACGGGTATCTGGATACCTATTACATCATCAACGGCCTTGACAGGGCTTTTACGAATTTAAGGGACCACCACGAGTTATACTGCATGGGGCACCTCATTGAGGGGGCTGTCGCCTACGCCCAGGCTACGGGCAAGCGCAAGCTCCTGGATGCCGCCTGCCGTTTTGCCGACTACGCCGTTTCCTGCTTCGGACCCGGTGAGGGACAGAAAAAGGGTTACCCAGGCCACGAGATCGCCGAAATGGCCCTGGTGCGGCTCTACGAGGCCACGGGGCATGAGCAGTATCTGGATCTGGCCAAATTCTTCCTTGATCAGCGGGGGACCGAGCCCCACTACTTCGCCCAGGAGGAGCGGGAACGGTATCTCTGGGAGCATGGGAAAAACGCGCTGCTTCCTCCCGGGCTCCGGGAGACGAGGCCGTCGGATTACATCTACTCCCAGGCCCACATGCCGGTGCGGGAGCAGGCCGAGGCTGTGGGTCACGCGGTTCGGGCGGGCTATCTCTACTCCGGCATGGCCGATGTGGCCCGCCTTACCGGGGAACGGGAGCTGCTGGACGCCTGCAAACGTATTTGGAAAAATATAGTCAGTGAGAAGCTCTACATCACTGGCGGTGTCGGGGGAACGAACTACGGTGAGTCCTTCTCCTACCCCTACGACCTGCCCAACAATCTGGCCTATTCCGAGACATGCGCCGCCATTGCTCTCGCCTTCTTCGCCAGGAGGATGCTGGAGATCGAGCCCCGCCGGGAGTATGCAGACGTGATGGAGCTGGCCCTTTACAACACGGTCCTGGCCGGGATGGCCCTGGACGGCAAGAGTTTTTTCTACGTGAATCCCCTGGAGGTGGACCCGGCGGCCTGCCACCTGGACCCAAGAAAGGGCCACGTCCAGCCGGTGCGCCAGAAGTGGTTTGGCTGCGCCTGCTGCCCACCAAATTTAGCCAGGATCGTCAGCTCCATTGGCGCTTACGCCTACACGGAGAGCGCGGACACCCTCTGGGTACACCTCTACATGGGTAGCCGCGTCACAAAGCGGGTGGGGGACGGTGAGCTTGTCCTCCAGGTGAAGACCGAGTTCCCTTGGGAGGGAACTGTCCAAATGGAGATCGAGGCCGCGCCGGAAACGGCGTGTACCCTTGCCTTCCGTATCCCTGGCTGGAGCAGGGGAGGGCGTGCTGAGATCCTCCGGGCCGGGGAGAGCCGGATCGTCTCCTGGACGGACGCCGGGCCCTCAGAGGATGATTCTCTCGTATCCTTCCGTGACGGCTACCTCTATGTTTACGGCGTGTGGCAAACGGGCGACGGGATTCGACTGACCTTCCCCATGGAGGTCCGTATGGTGTCGGCTAACACCCGCGTCCGGGAGGACGCCGGCAAGGTCGCGTTCACCCGGGGCCCCATCACTTTTTGCGCCGAGGAGGCCGACAACGGGAAAAATCTGCACCTCATAAGGGTCGCCCCAATCTGCCGGCCGGAGCATGTTAAGGTGGAGATGACCGAGACTCTGGGCCGCCCCATGGCCGTCCTGAAGATCCCGGCCAAGAGACAGTTGCCGTCTGTCGGTGGTCTGTACATCGATTACACGCCGCCTGTGGAGGAGGGCGCGACGCTCACCATGATTCCCTACTACGCCTGGGCCAATCGCGGCGAGGGAGAAATGGCTGTCTGGATTAGGATTTAATATTTACACAAAATTATAGAAATCCCCCGAAGCGTGCTTCCGGGGGATTTAACTTATATTAGGGCTTGTTTTAAAAATATCGGTATTTGCATAATTTTTGCTTTGGCAAATTACGCTTTTCATGTTTTAACAGTATGGCTGCTGTATAGAGAACGATGGGGAAAACCGTGGCGGCAAGGATGCCCGCTTTCAAATCGTTCCCCGAAAGGCCGGATATAAGTCCGGCAAATGTGGGACCCGCCGAACAGCCCAGGTCTCCCGCCAGGGCAAGTAAGGCGAACATCGCCGTGCCGCCGCCCCGGATGAGGGCGGAGGCGCGGCTTAACGTCCCCGGCCAGAAGATCCCCACCGCAAAGCCGCAGACCGTGCTGTTCCGCGAGGACACCGGCGTTACCCTCTACGATTACATCATGCAGGAGAAGCTGGACCTGGCTAAAAACCTCCTGACCTTCACCGACTATTCCTACAGCGACATCTCCTCGTATCTGGGCTTTTCGTCCCAGAGCCACTTGGGCAAGGTGTTCAAAAACGCCACTGGCCTTACCCTGATGCAGTACAGGAATAAATATAGAGAATAAAAGGAGACTTCAATATGACAAATCCGGAGCGCCGGGACAGGGAACTTGCCTATGTGGGCGACAGCAAGGTTTTTGCCGAGATGGGGGAGTGCAAAAAGAAGCTCAAAATTGCCGGGCGTTCACGTCGGGAACAATGTGGTGATCGGCGCCGGGAGCGTTGTCACAAGGGATATCCCCGATATGGTCGTCGCCGCGGGGAACCCCTGCCGCGTCCTCCGCGCCGTTACGGAGGCTGACCGTCGGTATCTTTTCAAAAGGGAAGAGATCGACGACGAGGCCTGGGAAATCATCTCCCGCAAGCCGAATGACTGATTAATCAAAGGCAAGCAAAAAGCCGCGCCAAAAGATGGTACGGCTTTAAGTATATATGAAATAATCAGCTTCAAAACCCTGGTAGTCAATTCTCAAAAATTAGTAGTCAACTAGTAGTCAACGGCGCAATTTTTTCCTTCTCTGCAACTCCAAAATCCTTAGCGCCGCAACGGTTTTGCCCGCAATCGCTCCCAAAATCGCCGGAAACGTCGGAGTCCGACACTCTATACAGCTTAAGCTACCGGCGCGTTTGGGTGGCGCAAGTATTGATATAGCAGAATCCCACCTTTGTTTCAAGTCCAAAACAGATTTTAATACCCGAAATTCAATAAAAATGCGACATCACGCCGGCGTGAAGTGATATCATAATGTCCCCGTGGTATCCGGAGTGGTAAGTGTTGACTTTTGCCGCTTCATGGAGTAAAATATAATGGCGTTTCAGAGTGCTAAAGAAAATGCAGGGAGGGAAACGACGAGGTGGCTATACGTTCGCACGGGGACAGGCTTGTTGACGCGGATCCAACAATGCGGAAAAACCTTGCCGTGGTGTCCGCCGCCGCGGGTATCGGCGTTTACGCCGCATTTATCGCGTCAATAGCGGAAGCCAGGCAGAGTATGCAGGTCGTTAAATGCTACGGCTGCGTGATCGCGGGATTCCTCACGGCGCTTTTCCTTTTTAAGCTGTTATCACTGCTGCCGGCGTTCAGGTGGAAGGCCCCGGCGGTTACGGAGTCTTTCAAGCGCTTTTTACTTACGATCGCGGCATTTTCAATACCTGTATGGGCGACGGTCTATTCACTGGACATCTTTCTGGAATACAATATCCTCCACTTTGGTGGAGGGGGATATATTGCACTGATGCTTGGCAGCGCCGCCCTGGGCGCGCTTATCATGCTCGGCGTTGGCCGGCTGCCCAGAAAGCTGGACAGGGCGCTGCTTATTATAGCCATTCTTCTGTCATACTCGCTCCTGTTTGTCCACTCCTTCTTTCCGAATATAGTAAACGGACGGTTTAACGACGTACATCATTATTCGGCGGTCATTCAGACGATCTTCAACGTGGCGTTCAACGAACCGTTCACGATCGAGTCAAGCGCGACTTACGGCCATTATTCTCTGTTTATGTGGCCGATACTCAAGCTGTTCGGGCACAAACCGATAGTCATCACACTGATTTTTGCCGCGTGCTTTTTCATAACGGAGACGGCGTTTATAGCGCTTGTATTCAAGCTCACAAAGCACGATCTGTTGCGTGCCGTCGCGATACTGGGCTGCGGTATCATGTGTCTCTGGCCAATCGAGATGTCGCCTCTCAACCGGCTGGGCTATTTCCCGTTGCGCCTTATGTGCCATATGCTGATGCTGGTGTACATACTGTACGGATATGACAGCCGTTGGTACAGGAACGAGCCGAAAAGATACTACATTGTCGGATATGTCCTCGGCGCGCTGGCGATCGCCTGGCAGATAGATTTTGGCATCTCCGCGACGCTCGCTTTTACGGTCAGCGTATGGATCCGCCAATGGCAGAGGGAAAGGGTATTCTCAAGGGCCTCTTTGAAGGTGTACGGACTGTCTCTCCTGGGCTGCGCCTGCTCTGCCGCCGGGACGGTCATTTTGATCAATATATATAATCTCTTATGCGGCGGGCCGCTCATTTTGTGGGAGTGTTTCTTCCCGCTGCTTGGCGGCGAATCATTTGTGTCGGGTATATCGCGCCCGCTTGATTTTTTCGGTGATTGCTGGATGATACCGCCGGCGTTTTTTATGGTGTCGGTCATGCTGGGGCTGCTTTCCGGCAGATCTTTTAATGTGACAAGGTCTGACCTGACCGATCTGGCAATCTGCGGGACGATGGGGCTGGCGGAATACGCTTATCTTTTCAACGTCATATATCAGGCGTGGGTGGGCGTCATGTGCTGCATCTCGCTGTGCTTTGTTAAGATCATCGAAATGGCGCTCGGCGTGAAGGACTATAAGACATCATTTTTTAACGCCGTGAGACATGGGGCCGGCGCCGGCGCGGCTGTATTTCTGGGAATGTTTATCGTTATTTTCGCCGTCCGGGGGCCGGAAATGGTCAGGGAGCGGGCGGAGTTGGGCATTGCCTCGACTGACAGCATGAAGGAGCTGAGCGCTCAGGTCGAGAACAGCGTCCCGAAGGACACATACGCGGTGGGATATTATACGCAGGACGTGTATGCCTTTCTTGGCTGGGATCCGGGCTACCACAAGAGAGATCCGGCGAACTTTTTCGGGGAAGGCGCCGAAAAGTCGCTGGAGCAAATATCGAAACAGGACACGGTGTTTGCCGGCAAGCTGAGCGAACATATGTTTACGGAGGATATGGACTTCGTTATCACCAAAACGATTCCCGAAGAGGACGAATTCTTTTACTACATGGAAAAGTATACACCCTCGGCGACCGTGCTGGACGTGGGGGACGTTGCTTTGGACGTGTCCGGCGATATGCCTCAGACGCGGCTGCCAGTCACGCTCAGGGGAAACACGATGTATGAAATCGAGGCTGTGGTTTCAGAAACGACCGATTTGAGCGCGTCAATGCTGGATGTGGCGCTTCTGGCCGGTGAGGCGGAATATACAGAGGGCGCGGCGCGGAGCCACACATGGGACTTCATGGCAAATGAGATTCCCCAGGGCATGTATTCCGAGGAGGAGTACGCCCGCCTTGTGGATGAAGCCGACCGCAGACGATGCTTCTACATTGAAACCGGCGACATCGCCGACGGCGCCGCTGGGGAGATAACCGTATCTGTCGAAGGCGCTGATGGGCCGGTCCTACTGGAGACCCTGCGGGTGACGGAGCTGCGCCGCGGATCCGCGGAATAAGGGCCGAGAAATATATTAATTATATAATGGAGTGATAACTATGGATGAGCGTCAGACTTGTGAGAACAAAAAATATTGTGCGGTTCTGGCGATAGGCGTGGGGGTCCTTGTCACTGCCGGGGCGATAACCGAATTCGGTATAATACAAAGGGAACACCAGATGTTCAGAGTATATCTCTGTACCGCCGCCGGGCTGCTGCTGGCGTATCTGTGCTATGCCCTGCTGGTGAAACTGACCGCGTCGAAACCGCTGTTTGGCCTCGAGACATTGGGCGATGGGCGGGAACGCTCGGAATTGTTATATAATCTAATAACGATCCTGTGCTGCGCAATCACGTTTGGGTTAGTCAACAATTTCTTTTCCCTGCGTACTGCGGATACCTCCCTTGGAGGATTTACAGCGGGATATTTTGTAAGCGCTATCATAGCGTGCGTCGTCCTTTCGGCGATGAGGGAAGGCAAGACATACGCCGGGAAGCTTGCCTTGACCATATCGATCCTGTTTGCCCTTGTGCTGGTTTTCTACTATTCCTTTATCCCGAACCTGTATAACCAGTCCATATGGGAAATACACCACTACAACGCGGTGGTCCAGCAGATCTATAACGTGGCCTTTAATGAGCCGTATACCTGGGAATCCTCCGGCATTTACGGCCACTATGCTATCTTCATGTGGCCCTTCCTCAAGCTCTTCGGCCACGGCCCGGTCACTATAAACCTTCTGATCGTCGCGGGGGCGCTGATCTCTGAGGCGGCGTTTGCGGCCGTGGTATGCAAGGTAACAAAAAACAATATCCTCCGCGCGGCTGCCGTGTTAGCCGGATGTACAGTGTTTCTGGGACGGTTTTACGGCGCATATATTCCGACCCGCATTTTGTGGCCCATGCTGATACTCGCCTATATATTGTATGTCGACGGCAGCGCTGGAGCGAGAAAGAAACCATACCTTTTCTGGGGGCTTGGATATATCCTGTGCGGGATCGGTATCACATGGAGTACCGACTCAGGCATTGTGGCGACGGTGGCCTATTCGATCAGCATATGGCTGCGTGTGTGGAGGGATGAGCTTCCCTTTTCAAAGAGGGCGCTAAAAACATATGGACTGACTCTGCTTGGATGCGCCGGGGCCATATTGTTGATGATCGCAATCATCAATATATACAACCTCCTGTGCGGCGGGCCGCTGGTCTTTGAGGAATGTTTTTTCCCAATGCTGGGAGGAGAGGGATATGTCAGCGCTCTTCAGATTCAAGCGGAACAGACTGAGAACGGTTCGTTACCGACTATTGTTTTTGTGGTCTCCATCATTACCGGTATGCTCTCGCTCAGGTTTATCGGAGCCTGCAAGACGGACAGGCTGAGCCTCGCTTTCTGCAGCCTTATGGGGCTTGGACAGAGCTATTACTATTTTAACCGTGCCGCCGCCGGGTGGGGCTGCGTAAAGCCGTATCTTATTCTCTGCGCGGCCTTTATCGCCGGGTTCGCCTGGGAGAAAGGCGGAGCCGCCAAAAATCTGTACGTCGCGGCGAAAAGGGCTTCGGGCATTTCGAGTGTTATTATCTTGTCCGCTATGATCTTCACGCTGTGTTATTATTCTCCGAGCTTTCTGTCCGACAAGGCCGAATATTTAAACGTTATGGACAGCTTCAACGAGCTTTGCGAAACGGTGGAGCAGGAAGTACCGAAGGATACATACGCCTTCGGCTACCTCACCCAGGACGTGTACGCCAGCTTGGGATGGGATCCGGGCTACCATTACAGAGATTCATCGGACATGTTCGGCTATGGGATCGAAAATGTGTACGCCGAGATGGGCGAACAGGACAGGCTCTTGGTGACCAAGTCCAATTATAACGGCATGATTCAGGAATTTTCGGGTTTCACCATTGTCAAAGAGATCGGAATCGGACCTGAGCCGGAGGAGGGGGAGATACAGACGGTGAGCTTCGTTCTCCTTGAAAAGACCGGGGCGTAATAGAAGGAGCGTTTGATATGAAGGTGGTTTTGCTTGCCGGGGGACTCGGCACGAGGATAAGCGAGGAATCGCAGTACAGGCCCAAGCCGCTCATAGAGCTTGGAGACATGCCCGTGCTGTGGCACATTATGAAGCTTTACAGCCACTACGGACACAATGAGTTCATCATCTGTGCCGGCTATAAGCAGCACATGGTCAAGGAGTTCTTCGCCCATTATTTTCTCAACAGCTCCGACGTGACCTTCGATTACACCGACGGCAGAAGCGATATGACCGTTGAGGCCAGTCACGCGGAGCCATGGAAGGTGACCGTCGTCGACACCGGCCTGTCCACCATGACCGGTGGGCGGATCAAGCGCGTCCAGAAGTATGTGGGGGATGAGACGTTCCTTATGACCTACGGCGACGGCGTGTGCGATGTGGATATAGGCAGGCTCATCGACTTTCACAGGAGCCACGGGAAAACCGCCACTCTGACGTCGGTGCTTCTCCGCCAGCAGAAGGGCGTCCTTGACATCGACGGCGACAACGCAGTAAAATCATTCCGCGAGAAGAATCTGGCCGACGGCGCGCCCATCAACGCCGGCTTTATGGTGCTGGAGCCGAAAATATTTGATTACATCGACGGAGACAGCTGCGTATTTGAGCGGGAACCTATGGAGCGCCTCGCTGTGGAGGGTGAGCTTATGAGCTACATGCACCGCGGCTTCTGGCAGTGCATGGACACCGCCCGAGAGAAGGAGACGTTGGAAAAGCTATGGGCGTCGGGCAGCGCCCCCTGGAAGGTGTGGTGACTACGGAACTTGAGTTTTACCGGGGAAAGCGGGTCTTCGTCACCGGACATACAGGTTTCAAAGGCTCTTGGCTTTGCCGGATCCTCGCCCTTGCGGGAGCGGAGGTGACGGGCTTCGCGCTGCCCGCGCCAACTGGACAAAATTTATTTGAACTGTCTGGCCTTGAGGGGAAAATGACCTCGGTCATCGGCGACGTGAGGGATTTTGACGCCATGAAGGCGGCGTTTGACAGTGCGAACCCCGAGATCGTCCTGCATCTGGCGGCTCAGCCGCTTGTGAGGGAGAGCTATAAGGATCCCGCATATACATATGAAACGAACGTCATGGGGACGGTAAATATCCTTGAGTGCGTACGCAGATCACGGGTACCCGTGATGTCGGTGGTGAACATCACCACCGATAAGGTCTATAAAAACACCGAGCGCCGGCAAGGGTACCGGGAGGACGAGCCGTTGGACGGCTTCGACCCGTACTCAAATTCCAAGTCCTGCTCGGAGCTGGTGACACACAGCTACGCCGCAAGCTTTTTCGCGGAGGGACCCACCGCCGTTTCTACGGCAAGAGCCGGAAACGTCATTGGCGGCGGAGACTTTGCCGTGGACAGGATCCTGCCCGATTGCGTCAGGGCGGCCATGTCGGATAGGCTCATAAAGGTGCGTAACCCGCGCTCCGTCCGGCCTTACCAACACGTCCTTGAGCCGCTTTTCGCGTATCTGATGATCGCGCGGCGGCAGTGGGGGAACAGGGGCTTGGCCGGCTGGTACAATGTGGGCCCGGAGGAAGCGGATTGCGTGAACACGGGGGAGCTTACGGGCATCTTTTGTAAAAAGTGGGGAGAGGGCGTCTTCTGGGAGAGCCGCGCCGAGGAGAACGCGCCGCACGAGGCCAATTACCTGAAGCTCGACTGCTCCAAGATCAGATCGGTTTTCGGCTGGAGGCCAAAATGGGACATCGAGAAGGCCGTGGAGGAGACAGTGGAGTGGACGAAAGTCTGGCGTTCCGGCGGGGATATTCCGTCGGAGATGGACAGGGAGATCAGAGAGTATCTGGAGGCGTGAATATGGAACACGGATGGACAAGCGAAACCGAGGCCAGAAGGGACATTTTGGATGCTGTGACCGAGTATTACCGCCGGTTCAAAGAGGATAAAAAGCCCTTCGAGCCGGGCGATAGGATCAACTACGCCGCCAGGGTCTACGATGACCTGGAGATGCGGGCGTTGGTGGGCTCGGCCCTGGACTTCTGGCTCACGGCGGGACGTTACACCGAGGAGTTTGAGAGAGAGTTTGCAAAATTTCTTGGTGTAAGATACGCGCATCTTGTGAACAGCGGCTCCTCGGCCAACCTCATTGCCTTTTCTGCCCTGACCGCTCCGGAGCTGGGAGAGCGCCGTATCAGGCGCGGCGACGAGGTCATAACCGTCGCCGCGGGATTTCCCACCACAGTCGCGCCGATCCTTCAGTACGGCGCGGTGCCGGTGTTCGTGGACGTGACTATCCCGCAGTACAATATTGATGTTTCCACGCTGGAAACGGCCCTGACCGGCAGGACAAAGGCCGTGATGCTGGCTCACACGCTGGGCAACCCCTTCGACCTTTCGGCGGTGAAATCCTTTTGCGATAAGCACGGCCTGTGGCTCATCGAGGACAACTGCGACGCCCTGGGAAGCGAGTACACCATCGACGGCAAGACGTACCTCACCGGCACAGTTGGCCACATCGGCACAAGCAGCTTCTACCCCGCCCACCACATGACCATGGGCGAGGGCGGCTGCGTGTACACAAACGACCCGCTTCTGAGCCGCCTCATCCGCTCCTACCGGGACTGGGGCCGGGACTGCGTTTGCCCCGGAGGCCGGGACAACACGTGCGGCCACCGCTTTGGCGGGCAATACGGACAGCTCCCGGCGGGCTATGACCACAAGTATGTGTACAGCCACCTGGGCTTCAACCTGAAGGTCACCGATATGCAGGCCGCCGTGGGTGTGGAGCAGCTGAAAAAGCTGCCGGATTTCATCGAAAAGCGCCGGGAGAACTGGAATTATCTGCGTCGGGCTCTTGAACCCGTCTCCGACCGGCTCATACTACCCGAACCGGCCCCCAACAGCGCCCCCAGCTGGTTCGGTTTCCTGATGACTGTCCGGGAGGGGATAGACCGGGATAAGGTGGTGCGACACATTGAGAACAGGGGTGTGCAGACCCGTATGCTGTTCAGCGGAAACCTGACAAAGCACCCGTGCTTTGACGATATCCGCGGAACGTCCGCCTATCGCGTCGTCGGCCCCCTGGAGAACACCGACCTCATCATGCGCGACACCTTCTGGGTGGGGGTATACCCAGGGCTGACCGAGGAGATGCTGGACTTTATGGCGAAAGAAATTTGCGATGCATGTAACTTAAAATGATGGATATGTTGAAAAAACCAGACAAAGCAACTTTCTTACACACTATAGGTGTTGTTGTATTGATGGGCTCCCAAGGACTTTTGTCAGTCGTGGCAGTTCGCATGGGAAGTTACAGCGATGCAGGCATCTTAGCCCTTGCCACAGGCGTGGGGTATGTATTCGGAAATATTGGAAACTTTGGTATCAGAGCATATATGATCACTGATACACAGACAAAATATAGTCAGGCGGATTATCAACTTTTGCAAATTGTTACCATTACCCTTTCAATTATATTATGCGTGTTTTATGGACTGCTTTTGCAAGATTTCCAATGGGCAGAGCGTAGCGCAATTATAATGTTTGTCCTATATTTAGGTTGTAACTCGTTCAGCGACCTTTTGTTAGGACGTTTACAGATTGCGGGACATTTAGAAATAAACGGTTATTCTAACATATTACGTGGAATCCTTGGATTATCCGCATTTGTATTTGCGTATTTTTTGAGCGGAAAACTTGTTATTTCTCTGAGTACTATGACATTGGCGGCGATGACAGTGTTAATTTGCTTTGACGCTGTTAAATATCGCGAAACGATAGGAAAGGTGGCAATATTTATAGATGGAAGAAAGGCGATGATTATACCGATGATCAAGGCCTGCTTTCCTATAATGTTGGCAAACGTATTGCCGATTGCTACCAATGCAGTATCGAAACAAATTATTCGCGAACAGCTGGGGCAGGAGGCCCTTGGCATTTTCTCTTCTGTCTTTCTTCCAACTGCACTACTTACTACGGTGGCTCCTGCTCTGAATCTGGCATCGATACCGAAGCTCGCCGCTCATTGGCATGAGCGGCGAGTAAAAAAATTCTCCGTTACGGCCATAAGGAACTGCGTTGTAGTATTTGTACTGACTGCAGCCGGTATCTTATTGTCGGTTACGTTTGGTAAGCCGATAATGAGATTGTTATTCGGTGCCGGAATAACGGAATATATGCCTTTGCTGTATTGGGCGATTCTCGCGACTGGATTAAATGCCTTGTGTGCAGTAGGGAAAAATATACTTATTTCAATGCGAAAAGGCCCGTGGATTACTATATCAGCAGCTATATCTATTGTTGGGGTTACGCTGTTATCGAAACCTATGATTACCAACTATAGAATATATGGGGCGGCATTTGCGATGTCAATCGCATATGGTATGCAAGTGATGTTTCAAATCATAGTTGTGGTAGGTTCAGTGTTGACAGTGAAACACGGAATTTGTAAAGGTGGTGCAAAAGAATAAAGCCCTTGTTGTTTGGGCCGAATGGTTTTGAAATCACCTGTCCCGTGGCTATCTGAGTGCCACAACCATTTTGCGTAGCAGAAGGTATGGCGCAATGATAGCGGATTTACTCTACACGAGTTGGTAAATAGTATGGAATAAAAGATCGGATTATAAATAGGTTGCCGAAGAGAACAAGAACTTATTATTAAACGGGAGGACTAAGATGACAGATAACGAAGTGCTGACTAAAATTCACCAATTTAGCTATGAAATGTTATCGGAGCTGGATAAAATTTGCAAGAAATATGACGTAGAATATTATATTGCATATGGGACCTTGCTTGGTGCTGTTCGCCATAAGGGATTTATTCCTTGGGACAACGATATTGATTTACTCATCACACGAAAGAATTTTGAAAAATTACGTCATCACCTCAATGAATTACCAGAGAAATATTCGTTGGTCATGCCTACTATTCACGGGACGAATAGATATTTTGACAGTGTTCCAAGACTAAATTACAAATACATGTATATTAAAATGGATGAAGATGCATGTCGTTTTTATCATAATCACAATAATAGACTGGATTTGGACTTTTTCTTCTTGGATAAAACGTTTGATAATTGGCGCGGCAAACTACAGCGATATGAGCTTGCGATATTATATGGATTGATGAATGCCTATAGACATAAAAGCAGTTTCCTTCATTATTCTAAAAAACGAAGAATCGCAAACAAAATCCTGTGTGCCGTTGGCAGACTGATTCCTCTTGAATGGATGCGTACAGAAGTCGAAAAGGTGGCGACCAGATACAACAACTGTGATGATGCGAATTATTGCTTTAATAGCAACAGTGTATATGAGTATCTTTGGAAACTTATGCCGGAAAAGGCTTTCGGAAAACCAGCGGAAATGCTTTTTGAAACAATGATGGCACCAGTTCCTCGGGATGCAGATACAGTTTTGAGAGTATACTACGGGGATTATATGAGACTTCCTCCTGAGAGTGAACGAATTCCTCACTGGGGAACATTTCGGATTACAACGGATAGGATTGTTTTTGAGGAGCCACCAGACTATGAAATAATTATTTGAATGATTAGTCGATTGAATTTTACGAACAGAAAAAATGGAGAGGACAATATGATCATCGGTTATACGACCGGAGTATATGACCTATTCCACATAGGCCATCTAAATCTTTTTAAAAATGCAAAAGGACTTTGCGACAAATTGGTCGTTGGAGTTACAGTAGATGAGCTTGTGGAGTACAAGGGCAAGAGAGCTATGATTCCCTTTGAGGATCGTATAGAGCTTGTCAGAGCCTGTAAATATGTAGACGCAGCCGTTCCTCAATATAACATGGACAAGCTCACAGCGTGCAAAAAACTTGGGGCGAGCATCCTGTTCGTTGGCGATGACTGGTATGGTACTGAGAAGTGGCAGAGCTATGAGAGAGAGTTTAACAAAGAGGGAATACGAATCGTCTACTTCCCTTACACCAAGGGCATATCGTCAACAAAGATTACGGAGGCGTTGAAAAGCTTGCGCAAGGCTGACCTAAGCGAAGTGAAATAAAACTGTCCCAGAAAGAGGAAGAAAACATGACATCAAAAGGCTTTATTAACAGTCATCTTCTAGACTTGAGGCCATATAAAATCGTTCCACAAGAAATATGGACAATCGATCCATCTGAATGGGAGAATGTACTGAAACTTGACTGGAATGAATCGACTATAGAGCCCCCACAGGAGGTAAAACAGGAAATAGTTGATTTTATCTTTTCAAGGGACTTCCTTCATTTATATCCATCTACTCAGAATAAGGAGCTTGTTTCATTGCTTTCGGATTATGCTGGAGTGCCGGAACGAAACATACAATATTTTGCAAGCTCAGATGCCTTGCACGAATATATTGCCAAACTTTACATAGGAAAAGGAGATAAGGTACTTACAATTTGGCCTTCATATGATAACTTCCGCTCCACGGCTGAAGCAAGTTGTGCTGAGCTGATTTACGCAAAAATGAACAAGATTTTTGAAATTGAGGTTGACAAATTACAAGAGGAAATTGCCTATCATAAACCAAAAATTGTATATATATGTAATCCGAACAATCCCACCGGCCAATGTTTAAAGAAAGAAAGTATAAAAGAGCTGATAGAAAAATTTCCACGAACTTTGTTTTTGGTTGACGAGGCTTACTGTGAATTTTCCGGTGTTTCGGTAAATGAATACGTAGTTGATCACGATAATCTTCTTGTTTCACATACGCTTTCCAAAGCGTTTGCGATGGCTAATATAAGATTTGGATATCTTGTTTCGTCCCTTGATAATATTGATGCGATAAATAGAATTAGAAACCCCAAAAATATTCCAACATTGACGCAGGTTGCCGCCATCGCAGCGCTGAAAAACAGAACTTATATGTTCGAATACCTCAAGAAGGTTATTGAAGCCAGGGAGTGGTTTTACAATAAGCTGAACTGTCGAGAGTTTGAGGATTATTTTAAGGTGTACCCGAGTTCTGCGAATTTTATTCTTATTGAATGTAATGACATCGCAACAAAGAGCAAAATCTATTACGGTTTGAGGAAAGAAAGAATATATGTTCGTCAGCTTACACAAAACCCGTCGATGTTGTGTTGCCTAAGAATTACGATAGGTACACTTGATCAGATGCAAAGGGTTTACAATACTCTTAAGAGTATTGATGCCAAATAAAAGAGACCGCATTTTATTAATTCTATTTCAGGAGGAATGAAAAATGGTAGACAAAAATTTTTGCATGAGTTCATATTTGACATTTAGGTGCCTTATCAAGGATGGGGTTGAGTTCAAGGAAGGGATGGTACACTCAAAAGACATTTCCTATCCTGATGAAAAGAAGATTCTTGTCACTACGGCCGGTGACATTGCTAAAGCATACAAGAAACTTTTTGAGGAAAAAGAAAACGACGTTAAGTTAGGGATCATGTTGTCTGGCGGAATGGATTCTGCCTGCCTTGCCGCGTTTATGAAACCCGGCACGGATGCATACACGTTCCGTTTCATTGGTGGAGCTTTCAGAAGCGATGATTTGCACAGAGCAGAGCAATTTGCTGAGAAATACAAACTCAATCTGCACTATGTTGATATTGATTGGGATGTATGTGAAAGAAATGTAGATGTACTTATGCAGAAAAAAGGAGCGCCTGTACACCCAATCGAGCCTCAAGTCATGGAAGCAGCGCTTCAAGCACAACAGGATGGCGTGGAGATGATGGTCGTTGCGGATGGAAGTGATCTTGTTTTCGGAGGCATGGATAAGATGCTTTCAAGGGACTGGGGCTATGACGAATGGATAGAGTTTTTCACATTCCTCGATCCCAAAAGAGTACTAAAAGAACCCGTTTCAATGGACTTTGTGTTTGCCCCATATAAACTTCCGGGTGGGAAAATAGATTACATGAGGTTTATTGAAGAAGTGTTTTCTCATGAATCTAACGGCGTCTTCTGCAATGCGTTTATCACGGCTGGAATGAAATATATTCCATACTATGACCCGTCAGGAATGGTAAAAATGGCAGAACCCCTAGATTTGCAGAGAGTGCGGAGAGGTGAGTCTAAGTATTTGATTCGGGAGCTTTTCAGAAAGTGTTATCCAGAATTTCCGATACCTGAAAAAGTTCCGATGCCGAGGCCTGTAGATATCTACTTTAAGAATTATGAAGGTCCTACGAGACCTGAGTTTAAGGAGAATCTTAGAATGGAGGAATTCACAGGCAATCAAAAATGGCAAATGTGGTGCCTGGAGCGGTTCCTAAATATGATTGAAGAATGAAGTTGCTTTATTTTTAAAAAGCCGGATAGCGCGTTTTTTCATATCCAGCCTTTTATTGCACAACGACGAGAAAGGACTGAATTTATGATGCTTCAACGTCTTGCCGATTACATAGCGGATTTTCTTGTTTCCCATGGGGTCACCGATGTGTTTTCGGTGGTCGGAGGCGGAGCTATGCATCTTAATGACGCGCTGGGGCATCATCCAGGCTTGCACGTCACCTATAACCACCACGAGCAGGCGTGCGCCATAGCGGCGGAGGCATACGCAAGGCTTGATAACAAGATCGCCGCCGTGTGTGTCACCACCGGGCCGGGGGGCACTAACGCCCTCACGGGAGTGGTGGGCGGATGGCTGGACAGTATACCGATGTTCGTTATCTCCGGGCAGGTGCGGTACGACACCACGGCGCGATACGGCATGAGCTTCACCGACGGACTGCCGTTGCGGGCGGTGGGAGATCAGGAGTACGACATCGTAAAGTCCGTCCTGCCGATGACAAAATACGCCGCGATGCTTGAAGACCCCGCGGACATCCGTTATATGCTGGAAAAGGCGTGGCATCTGGCCACGACGGGCCGTCCGGGACCGGTGTGGCTGGATATCCCGGTCAATTTCCAGGGGATGAATATTGAGACGGATGTCCTGCGCGGATACGATCCGGCGGGGGAGGACGCATTGCCGCCGCCGGTTTCCGGGAATGAGATCGAAGCCGTCCTTGACGCCGTAAGAGCGGCGGAGCGGCCTGTAGTATACGCGGGCGGCGGAGTTCGCCTGTCCGGGGGATACGCGGATTTTCGCGCTATGACGGAGCGTCTCGGCGTCCCAGTGGTCACCTACTGGAATTCCATAGACCTTATGGAGGATGACGATCCGCTGTATGCCGGACGCGGCGGAAATATGGGCGAGCGGGCCGGAAATTTTGCCGTGCAAAACTCCGATTTGGTTCTGGCAATCGGTACGCGCCTGTCCATCCGTCAGGTGGGGTACGATTACAAAAGCTGGGCGCGTGCGGCGAAGGTCATTATGGTGGATATTGACCGTGCGGAAATGAAAAAGCACACGCTGCATGTGGACATGCCCATCTGGGCGGATGCCCGGGATTTCTGCAAAAAAATGGCTGACGCGCTCCCCGGTGGGGAACGGCTGTTTAAAAACGACGCGTGGCTCCGGGTGTGCCGGGGCTGGAGGGAAAAATATCCTGTGACGATTCCCCGCCATTGGGCGGAAGGCACGGATCACGTTAACGTCTATGCCTTTATCCGCAGCCTGAGTGAACTGTTGCCGGAGGGGAGCCTTACGGCCGTCTCAAACGGGGCCTGCTGCGTGGCGGGGCACCAGGGGTGGGTCGTCAAGCGGGACACGAGGTTTATCATCAACAACGCCATCGCCAGCATGGGCTATGGGCTTCCGGCGGCTGTCGGACTTTGCATGGCCGGAGGCAAGCGAGCCACCGTGTGCCTTGAGGGGGACGGGTCGATCATGATGAACCTTCAGGAACTCCAGACTGTCGTCACCAACGCTCTGCCCATAAAGCTTTTCCTCATAAATAATCAGGGCTACCACTCCATCAGGATCACGCAGAACAACCATTTTGGCCACCATTCGAAAGTGGGTATAGGTGAAGAGTCGGGCGACCTCGGCTTTCCGGATTTTGAAAAAATCGCGGCGGCCTTCGACTGGCCCTACTATTCCGCCCGTTCCAACGGGGAGCTTCGCAATGTCATTCCCCAGGTCCTCGCCCACCCGGGATACGTATTCTGCGAGATCTTCACCGACACCGACCAGGTCTGGGAGCCGAAAAGCAGCTCCAAACGCCTCCCCGACGGCACCATGGTCAGTCCCCCCTTAGAGGATCTGGCACCGTTTTTGCCGAGAGAGGAGCTTGAGGCAAACATGTTCATTCCCCTGACGGAGGACTTGCGATGAATCGGAAAAGACCTGTCCGTACCGCTGTCGTCACCGGTCCCACCGGGGCAATCGGCGTGGCGCTGTGTGAGGAGCTTTTGAGGCGCGGGTGCGCCGTTTACGCCGTTTGCCGCCCGGAAAGCCCGCGGGCGGCGGCACTATCTGAGGGCGTGAGAAGGATATTTTGCGATTTGTCCCAAATTCAACGCCTTCCCGAGATCATAGGGGAGCGGTGCGACGCCTTTTTCCACCTGGGCTGGACGGACACCGTCGGGCCGGGCCGGGACGATATGCCGGCGCAGATCCGAAATATCGGTTACACGATAGACGCCGTCCGTGCCGCCTCCGACCTGGGCTGTCGGGTCTTCGTGGGCGCGGGCAGCCAGGCGGAGTATGGGCGTGTGAGTTCTCCGTTGCGCCCGGATACACCCGCGTTCCCGGAGAGCGGCTATGGCATGGCCAAGCTCTGCGCGGGACAAATGAGCCGCGTTGAGGCGCGTAAATCAGACGTTGACCACGTATGGGCCAGAATACTGTCTGTCTACGGCCCACATGACGGGGACAGCTCAATGGTCATGTCCACCATCCGAAGGCTCCTGGCCGGTGAGCGTCCGGCGCTGACGGCGGGGGAGCAGATATGGGATTACCTTTACGCCGCCGACGCGGCCCGGGCCCTCATATGTATGGCAGAGCGCGGCGCCGATGGGGCGGTGTATCCCGTGGGAAGCGGTGAGGCAAGGCCGCTGCGGCGCTACATCGAGGCCATCCGGGACGCCGTCGAACCGGCCCTCCCCCTGGGCTTTGGTGAGATCCCCTACGGTGAGCGGCAGGTCATGCATTTGTCGGCGGACATCTCCACCCTCCGTGCGGACACGGGCTTTGCGCCAGCCGTCCGCTTTGAGGAAGGCATCCGAAAAACCGTTGATTGGGTAATAGAAGCCCGGCAAAAACGATAACAGAGGAGATAAAAGAATGAACGGCACGGAAAAAACGCGTGTAAACAAGCCACGACAGAATCCAAAAAATCCCAACTGGGGGGGGGGTACACAGAAACAGTGAGATCGATTTCTTCCGAATCATATTTGCGTTTGTGATTGTCATTTCGCATGGATCAAATATAGTCAGCGGAAAAACAGTGGGTTTTCATCTGCCTTTTTCAGGAGGGTATCTGGCTGTTGAGTTTTTCTTTATGCTGACAGGGTGCTTTTGTGTGCAAAAGGCCAGAAGGAATCCTGACGCCGGGGCTGCGGATGCGCTGAGGTGGACCTGGGAGAAATACAAACGATTCGCAATCTATGTAATCCCATATGTCGCGATGTGTTATCCGGCGTGGGCGATCCTGTATAAATTGGACTTTGCGGAGAGCGTCAACTTCATCAAGTACAGTATATTTGATATGCTGTTGCTGCCGTCCTCCGGTCTGAGAGAGAATACACTTCTGGGGCCAATCTGGTATATGTCGTCATTATTGATCCTTTCCCCTGTTTTTTATATGGCGGTCTTAAAAGGGAAGGACATCTTCCTCTATACGGTAAGTCCAGTGTTGACGGTATTGATTTATGGATGGCATTCAGTTACCTTTGGGTATGTAGGCGATAGCAGTTGGACTGGCATTATATTTAGTGAACTTCTGAGGGCATGGGCTGGCATGAGTATGGGGGCCTTGATATGGTGCGCCGCCCACAGGTTGCAAAAGGTCAGGTTTTCCAAAGCAGGCGAAAGGCTCCTCTCAGTCGTTGAGTTGGTCAGCCTGGCGCTGGCGTTGACGATCATGTACTTTGAGGGGCAAAACCGGAGCGACTTTATATGTATTGGTTTCTTAGCCGTTTTCGTAAGTATAGTCATGTCGGAAAAGGCATCGATCCATACGTTATTTTCCCCGGTATTCAGCAAGTGCGCCGAATTTACACTGGCGATGTATGTTGGACACATCATCATGTTCAGGGCGGCTCTTCTGCTTGCCCCCAACGCCGGATTCTATATGCAGCTTTTACTGTATGTGGTTCTGGCAATCATATATACGTTATTTTTGATGCTTATTGCGCGTATAATACGGAAAATCGATATCACCGGAAAGATAAAGAAACTGGCGTTGGAAGAAGACGGAGCTTCGTCCACGTGAATTGATATCCGATCACGGCTATAAGGCGGTGTTAAAAAAATGGAGACAGAGAAAAAGACCATCTCCGTTATGATCCCCTGCTACAACGAGGTGGAGAACGTGCGGGCGATATATGAGGCGGTGAGGGACGAGCTTATAAAAAGCTGTCCGGCCTACGATTACGAGATCCTGTTCATTGACAACAAGTCCGTGGATGGTACGCGGGACATAATCGAGGGCATTTGCGCCGAGGACAGGCACGTGAAGGCCATATTCAACTGCAAGAATTTCGGCCAGTTTAACAGCCCCTTCTACGGCCTGCTCCAGACAAGCGGCGACTGCGCTATCACCATGTGCGCTGACTTTCAGGACCCGGTGGAGCTTATACCGAGTTTCGTGGAGGCATGGGAAAAAGGGTACAAAATCGTCATCGGAAAAAAGACAAGGAGTCGTGAAAACCCGATCCTCTATTTTCTGCGTGGGTGTTACTATAAGCTCATCCGCAAAATGAGTACCGTTGAGCTTATTGAGCAGTTCACGGGCTTTGGCCTCTATGACAGGAGCTTTGTGGAGACACTTCGTCAGCTCCGCGACCCGACACCGTTCATACGAGGCATCGTGGCGGAGCTGGGGCCTGAGAGATATGAGATCGAATATGAGCAGCCCCTCCGTCGGGCGGGAAAGACCCATAACAATTTTTACTCACTCTTTGACGCGACCATGCTCAGCTTCACCAGCTACACCAAGGTGGGGATGCGCATAGCTGAATTCTTCGGCTTCGGCGTGGCGCTGGTGAGTTTCCTCCTGGGCCTTGTGTATCTGGTGGCCAAGCTGGTTGCCTGGGACACCTTCGCCGCAGGTTACGCCCCCACCATGATAGCGGTTTTCTTCATGGGCGGCATCCAGCTTGCCTTCCTGGGCTTTTTGGGTGAATACATCATGGCCATGAATACCCGCGTCATGAACAGGCCCCTGGTGGTGGAGGAAAAGAGGATCAACTTTGAGGAAAAGCGTGTCCCGGCGGGCAAAGAATGAACCGAAAGGGGACGGCGGCCAATCAGCTTCGGTACCTACGCCCGCGCTAACCGCGAGAAGAACGATGTCAGCACGCCTGTGGTAAAGACTCCGAGGCGCCGAAGTCCGAGCTGGGAAAGGCGTTGACGTACCTGAAGAACCAGTGGCAGAGCTTGTGCCGTGGAAGGTTTGATGAATATACGATAGCTGCACACCCCGAGAGGCAAAGCCTCTCGGGGCGTTGAAGTTTATATGAGCTGGTAACAGGGTGTCCCTGAGGAACGCGTCCGTAAGGCATTTCGTTGTCCACAAAGGGGCAGTCGTATTTGAAGTTTTCGCCCAGCGTATTGATGGACCAGGATACCGTCACCTGTCCCAGCTCTTTTAGAAGGTCCAGGTCACGGAGAACCAAGTCGGACTTTGTGCAGATCAGAATATCCGCGCCGCTGCCGCTGAAATCCACTTCGCCCGGATCGTCAAACAGCGGCTCGAAGGTCACATGGTAATGCTCTGCACACCGTTTCACCCGCGGTTTATCCGAAAGGGACTTGAATTTGCGGGGTCAGACAAGCCTCTCCTTCAGCGCCGAAAGGAGGCGTTCGGCTATCGGGGTAAAGACCTGGTACTTTCGCCATATGAGATAGATATTCTCCTCAAGCTTTGGCGTGAGGGGACGAAATACAAGGCCGTTTTCAGGACTTGTATCGATGAGGCGATCCAGGGTGAGCAGATACCCCAGCCCCTCCTTAACAAAGAGCGAGGCGTTGTAGGAGAGACGGAAGGAGCCTTCAAGGCGCAGCTTGTCCATTTTCTCCCCGCACCAGGGAGGGAGGTCACACCGCCAGCCCTGCGCGGAGCAGAAAAGGGGAAGTCCGACGAGGTCGTCGGCGGTGACGCACTCTTTTTCCGCCAGCGCGTGATCGCGCGGGACTACCAGTCCCCACACGTCCGCCTCGGGGAAGCGCAGGAAGTTGTATTTGGCCGTGTCCGGCGTCTCCGCCAGCACGGCAAAGTCCAGCACGCCCCGGTCCAGCTTCTCCGTCACCTGCTCCGTGTCACCGCTGGTGATGTGGTAGCGAAGACCGGGATAGACCTCCTTGAAGCGGCGGATCTCCCGAGCGAGATAACGTATCTGATAGGATTCCGCAAGGCCGAAATACACGTCCCCGCCGGTTAAGTCGTTCAGCGCGGCAAACTCCCCGGCGATCTTGTCCGCCATGGAGACAAGGTCCTCCGCCCGCTTGCGCAGTAAAATACCTTCCTCCGTGAGTTCGATGCGGAAGCTGTGGCGGATAAAGAGCTTCTTCCCCAGCTCGTCCTCCAGGACCTTAATCTGTTTGGACAGCGTGGGCTGGGAGACATGCAGGTATTCGGAGGCGCGGGTCATGTTCTCCTCCCGCGCCACGGCCAGAAAGTAGCGGAGCGTCCGTATTTCCATGGTCGTCCCCTCCGTGATATTCTAAAATCGAATATTATGATATGAATTATAACTATTTGCGGACCGCCCGTCAAGCCTGTATAATGAAAAAAGACAGGGGGACAGATGGACCGCACCCACGCCCACAGACGCAAAAATAAACCACCTATCGTAGAATATTGAAGGATTACGCGGCCTTGCTC
>CANQSU010000026.1 GCA_947626585.1 uncultured Oscillospiraceae bacterium | reverse complement strand
CTCAGGTAGTGGTCCCCGTATTTGTGCTCTAAGATGTTCGTGTCCAGAGTTTCCAACATTATTTGCGCGAACCACGGAGAGGTGTAAAAGCCTTTCGGGATGCCCGGTCCCGCAGACTCCAGCACCGCCCAAACCAGATCCAAAAAGCGCTTGTCCCGGATGCGGCGAGAGATGAGGTCAAAAAGGATGCTGATGTCTATGGAGTCGTAAAAAGACTTGATGTCCGTGGCGAGCACATAGAATTTCTTTCCCTTGTATTCATCCCGCCACTTCTCCAGCTTTTTCACGGCATAGAGTGCACCTTTTCCCCTGGGTCTCTCTGTGTGCTTATACATTACTTGGTCCTGCCGGCTGATGGTGCCGCAGACATTCTCGCACATGCGCGGGATGATAATTGGCTTAAGCTGCCGCACAATCAGGTGATGTATGATCTGCTCCGGCCACCATGCCGGCTTTTGTATGTTGTCTCGTGTCTTCTTGTGGCCACCCTCTCGGATGGTGTTCCTTTTGTGCCTATGCGGTTCCCATCCCTTCTCCAGGATGGCCGCTATGGAGTCCGCGGCCCTGTCCAGATCTGCGAGCACGTTTTTCACCGTGCGCCGGCCCGTCTTGCCTTTGGCCGCCTCAATGATTGCCTGCTTGATCTCCTCATGGTCCAGCATTCTGTCCCATAGGCCGTTATAAGATTTCACGGAAGAGCACCTGCGCCTTTCTTCTCCCCTGTGCAGCGTTGGGCCTATTGCTTACTAACCGCACCTCTTCCGGCGGGGTTTATTTTTACCAATGGGTAAGGACTTGCAATCCCTCAGATGGAAAGGACGTTTTTAGAAGAAACGGACGCGCCGATGTTCCAACTGGACCTGCCCGCATCGTTGTTGACGTTCACGCACCGCGCACCACAGTTGGCGCCGTTGTTGCAGTTGCCGCCAGCAAGAGCGGGGCCAGACAGGGCATGACCGCGAGACGGGATTGCAAGCCCCCGGACCACCCGCCGCAGCGGAGGACGTGGCCCTCTGAGCACTCCTTGTGGGGTGCGGGGTTAAACTAATTCAGTTTGTTTGTGTTCCAAGTTGTGGGGGATGCTCCCCCACTCCCCCTGGAAGAGCTAAACATAGAAAAGGGACGCGCCGATGTCCCAACTGGACCAGCCCGCACCGCCGTTGACGGCCACGCACCGCGCACCACAGCAGGCGCCGAGGTTGCAGTTGCCGCCAGCAAGAGCGATTGCCGTGATTCCGGTATTCCACCACAGATGATCGCATGTATAGGTGTGATCTGTACCATTCGCCACTCCTACCGGTAGAGTCCCGAGGTCTGATGTATAGGTCTCGTGCTGCCACCCTGCTGCTTGTGCGGTAACCACACCCAGACCGGCCGGGAATGTCGTGTAGCCTGCGCCGGTGGCGTTGTACCCGCCGTCCTCTGGCGTCATCTTGACGTGGTAGGATCCGCCGTACTGGATGAGCCCGGCCAGCCGGTCCCATCTATCGCCCCAGTAGTTCTCCATGTGGAAAACTTTCATGGCCGATGCAGTGCCGGCGGTGTCGCCCCAGAATTGCCCCTTGACGTTGAGGCTGCCGGTGTCCATTAGGTCCTCGGCTTTGGATCCGCCCTGCGTGTGGCCCTGCCCGAAGCAGGCCTGGCTGTTGTCTGACTTGGCGATCAGCGTGCACATGTCCGCCACCATGGTGTTAAAGGACCAGGTACGGATCTCCCAGTCCGTGCCGTTCTTCTGGGCCGCCGTGCGTTCCTTGTCGAATCCGCCGGTGGTGTTCCAGGGGTGAACCCCAGAGAGGGAGCGGAGTTTCTGACCTTCGTCCTGGAAGCCCTCGAAGATGGCGTGGTAGCAGACAGGCTTTACCGTGCCGTCCTTGTCCGTGTGTGCGTATGCGTGGTAGGAGGAGTCGTACTGCTGAGCACAGAAGACCACGCACTCGTCCTTTCCCTCCATATAGCGCTTGATCCAGATGGTGGGGAATGCGGCCATGGCGTTCAGGTCGCCGTCCGTCTTGGTGATGTCCGACTCTGCACCAGTGTCCGCCCGCTTCGCGTAGTCGTCGGGGTCCAGCTTGTATGCCTCGGTGCCGTCCGGTTTAAGCATGCAGGGATAGTTGCCCTTGACGAACCAGATGTCCCCCCAGTCCCCGTACTCGAAGGACTCGGCACCCATCTTGGCAGGGGTGAGCCCTACGGCATCGTAAAGATAGGTAATCCGGGTAGCCGGGTTGCTGTCCGATGCAGAACGCTTGAAGCCGTAGCGCTTGGGCCGCTCTGCCATGAGCTCCTGCACCCCGGTCTTGACCGTGGCAAGATCCGTCTTGACCGTGGCAAGATCCGTCTTGACCGTAGCAAGGTCGGTTTTAGCTGCCACTACGTCTGTCTTGACGGTGGCGAGATCTGTCTTGGCTGCTGCAACGTCCGTCTTGACGATTCCAAGGTCCGTCTTTACTGCCGTGATGTCCGTCCTTGCCCCAGCAAGTTCCGTCTTTACGGTGTCTGTGGTGGTCTTCACCGCGGCAAGGTCAGTCTTGGCTGTGGCCAAGTCCGTCTTGGCGGCGGTGGTGTCTGCTTTTACCGTGGCAAGATCTGTCTTGGCGGCCTCCAGATCCTCTTTGGCCTCGGCGAGATCGGTCTGCAGCTGCTGGGCGTCCCCCAGCAGTGCTTCGGTGTCTGTCTTGATTTCGGTAATCGTGCCGGGCAGGTTCTCCTCCGGCACGATACCGTCTTCTCCAAGAGGAGCCACACCCAGTGGCTGCCCTTTCTCGGTGTCCATAATTACTCCAAGTTTTGCCATGCTTATCCCTCCGGTTGCTCTTCGAGATACAGTTTTCCTTCCGTGACGGCCAGCTTGTACGCTTTGCCTGTCACAGAGTCGATGAGTACAAAGTCCGTTGGCTCCATGGTGTCGTCCACCTGGACGAGCGCCAGCTTTCCGGCCTCCACCAACACGCAGTATCGGCTGCCCAGTTCGCGGTCCTGAATGATGACGTTCCAGGCGTTAACGATGGGATTTACGGAGCGCTCCGCCGCAGACTCTGCCTTGTGCGCCCAGTACCTGGCGTTGTTTTCGTCCTCTCCGTCTCTGGTGGCGGTGGAGCCGATTGCCCAGGACTTTGCCTCTGTGGCGTAATTGTACGCATCGGTGAGGTAGGACTGTGCCTGGATTGCACCAGATCTTGCCTCGGCAGCGGCTGCCGTGGCCGTTTGCACCACGGTCTCCACACTGGCGGCGCTCTTGACGGCCTCTGCGGCGGAAGCTCTCGCATCAGCGGCCGAGGCGGCGGCGTTGTTTGCCTGCTCCAGCGCACCCTGCTCCGCCTCCACGGCGTTTGTCTCGGCCAGCTCCGCCCGCTCCGCGTAGGACTTAGCATTGCCCTCTGCCCGGGCCGCCTCCTCGGCGCTCACAGCCGCGGCCTCCTCGGAGTCCTTGGCAGCGGCGGCAGACTCTCCGGCCGCCGTCTCGTGGGCCAGTGCACCCTGCTCCGCCTCTTGGGCGGCGGTCTTTGCGGTGTTTGCCACCTGTTCAGACGCGGCAGCGGCAGCCGCCTTTTTTGTCGCGGTGTCCGCGGCGGTCTCCGCCGATGTAGCGCTTTCGGCGGCGGCTGTGGCAGAGTCCCCCGCAGCCGTGGCAGACTTGGCAGCAGCGGCAGCCGAAGCCGCGGCAGCTGTCTTGGCATCGTCCGCCCCGGTCGCTGCAGTCTCTGCCCGGTCTGCATCTGTGCCAGCCGCTGTGGCGGACTTGGCGGCAGCCGTGGCAGAGTCCTCTGCGGCCTCCTGCGCCGCCTGTGCCTCCTGGCTTGCGGCCTTGGCAGCCTTTTCGTGCTCCGCCGCGCCCTGCTCTGCCTCTTTGGCGGCGGCTTCCGAAGCATCGGCAGCACGCTCAGATGCGGCAGCAGATGCGGCCTTTTGGGCAGCGGTGTCCGCCGAAGTCTCGGCCTTGCCCGCGGATCCGGCCGCGGCGTCTGCGTACTCGCCGGCTGCTGTGGCGGATTTTGCGGCATCTGTTGCAGATGCGGCAGCAGCATCTTTCAGGGTGTCTGCCCGATTTGCGGCAGTCTCCGCCCGCGTGGCGTTGTTTCCAGCCGTGCTAGCAGACTTGGCGGCAGCGGCGGCAGACTCCTCGGCGGCGTTGGCCAGGTCCTGTGCCTTTTGACTCGCGGTCTCCGCAGCCGTCTTGGCAGCGTTGGCAGCACGCTCAGAGGCAGCGGCAGCAGTTGCCTTTTGTACCGCTGTGTCCGAAGAGGACTTGGCCTGTGTTGCAGACTTACTGGCGTCCAGTGCGGACGCGTTGGCATTGGTGGCAGACTTGGCGGCGGCACTGGCGCTACTGGCAGCGGCAGTCTTGGATTGCTCCGTGGATGTCGCGGCGGTCTCCGCCTTGCTGGCAGATGCTTTGGCATCCGTGGCCGCCTTTTGGGCCTCTGCAATCGCCAATGCGGACGCATCGTCCCGGAGCTTGGCGAGATCGCAAAAGTCGTGCCAGTCATCGTCCGGGCCTATGCGATACAGCCACTTGTCCCCGGACCGTTGGAACTCTGCACCGTCTCCCTTAAGGCTTTTCAGCCACTCCAGCTCCGATCCCTGGAAGCCGTGCTTGCAGGCCAGGCCGTAGTCCGAGAGGTAGTACGGCGGGTTAGTATACGGGACCATCCCGGCCTAACCTCCTTTCCTCTGAGATGTACCCCTGCATGGGGGCGTAAAGGTTTTTGAACCAGTGGGCAAAGTTATCATACTTTGCATTGAACAAGGCGGCGCTGTTGCCGTACCGCTCGGCCTCTGTGTTGTGCTCGTCCACCCAGGCGCACAGGTACGCCTCGTACATGTCGTCATGGGGCGGATCTACAATGAGCTCGTGGTCCAGGCAGTCCGGGTACTCCAACATGTACCTTTTGGTCTCCACCGGGGCCAGGTAGAAGACGTCATGCATCAGCCGCTGTTCCAGTTGGTTCAGTGCATACACCTTGGTCTCGATGGAGAAGCTGTTCTTTTTCATGTCGTCCACAAGGTTAATCACTTGACGGGGTGTCACGGGATCCCCTCCTTTTCGAAAGCCCCAGGAGCAGAGGTTGTGTCTCTCGCCCCCGGGGCTGTGCGTTAAATGTCTCGCTATATGTGCCCGGTCTTAGGCGGCGATCAGCTGTTCTCCGCCCTCGATACCGCCGGCGGCAACGCAGCGCCAGTCGTTGTAGCCCGCGCCGAAACGAGACCGGCCGCGCCACACGTTGGCATCTGTGTTGTCATCGATGGTGGAGCGGACCTCCAGCTGGATCCGGTCGTTCCATACGGCGCCGCCGAACTTTTCTGAGTAGTCCGGGTCGAAGAGCATCCAGGGCTTTTTGCCAGCCTTGACGAAGTCGTTGAGGTAGTTCCAGACCACGATGCGCCAGCGTCCGTACACGTAGTTGAACGCGTTGTCACTGTTGATCGGGTTCTTGTCCGCGCCGATGGCGGCGAAGACGGCTTCTTTCAGGTCCGCATCGTTGGGAATCACGATGGTAGTGGGGGCCACCTCCAGGAGCTCTTTGGCATCGCCGCAGAAGTTCTGCATGCGGGTCTCCAGCTTGCCCAGGGCCTTGGCGCTGAACTCATCAGAGAAGACGTTGCACTGCTTGAACTTCTCATCCAGGATGGACGGATGGTCCTTGGCAAAGAGAGGTTTGCCATCGTTGCAGGTGATGTCGAACTTCTGGCCCATGAAGGTGATCTGCTTCTGCATCTGCAGAGCTCCACCGTACATGGCAGCGCCGTAACGCTCGCGGGTCCGCTGATAGCCCGTCATGAAGTTCTGGGGGCGCTTACGGAGGTCCATCATCTTGGAGTCCTCGATAATCTCCTTGGAGATTCGGAAGGAGTCCTTCCAGGTGAAGTACTCCACGATTTTTTTGTATGACTCCCGCATACCGTCTGTGGGATATGCGCCGGACTCGCCAACAGGTTTGAAGCCTTCCATGGCTGTCATACCGGTATAGGTGTCCGCGAAGTTCTCGGTAGTGCCCATCGTGAAAAGCTCCTTGAGTACGGAGCGCTGCTCCACGAGCTCGCCCCTGGACTCCAGAAACATCCGGATGGGGGTCTGGCACTTGCCGTAGATGGAATCATTGAGACCACTGGCCTCGGTGAATTCGATAGTCATCGACTTTCTCTCCTTTCCTCTGGATTAGACGGTCTGCGGCACGAAACGGCCCAGGACGTAGTCGCCCTCCTCCGTGCCGTCCACGTAGGAAAGCACGAAAGAGCCGCCGTCTCCGGTGGGAGACAGACCGCCGGACTTGACCTGCATAGCCACGCCCACTTTGGCGCCCGCCTCTGCGGACTCCAAGGTGGCGCGGTACACGCTGCCGTGGGAGGTGTGGGTCACTGCCAGGATGTTGTCTGCGCCCTCGGCCTCCTCAATGGTCTTGGTGCTGTGGCAGATATAGGGCGGGATCCCCATCTCCTCTGCCTCAATGGCAGCCAGCTTGCCGTCTGTGACGGTGAGCGCCTGCCCGGACACGTAGTCTCCAGGAGCCGCTGGGAGATACTCCAGGGGCTCTACTGCGCCAGTGTCGTTTTTGTACAGTTCAAACGCCATTGTTACGTTTTCCCTCCTGACTTGTGTTTTTCGATGTACGCCCGGATTTCCTTGTCTGTGACGTTGGGAATGATGGCCTTAAACATTTTCATCTCCTCTTTGGAGATGGACACCGCGGCAGAGCCTGAGCCCTGGGCCTTCTCGGCCTGCAGGTGGTCCTTGCCTCTGGCGTTGTTCAAGGCCTGCTGCTTTGCCGCCGCCGCCTTCTGGGTTGCGGTGGACTCCATGATCTTGTCCCAGTTGACGAGCCGGTACGCCTGGACAAAGTTCAGGCCCTGGCCCACCAGCTTCCGAAACTCCGGGTAATTTTGCATCTTTGTGAGATCCTGCACTGTCTTGATGTCAGGATCCAGTTTTCCGATCTCTTGGAGCTGTGCGTCTATGGTCTTTTGGGCCTCGGACTGCTGCTCCTTGCGGCGCCGGTTGTCTTCCTCGCGCTGCCGGCGCTGCATCTCCTGCACGGTTGGGTCCCTGGCGATCAGGCGTTGGATTACGTCCTGGGAGAGCTTGCCGTCCTTGAGGTCCTTCTGCATCTTCTCATCATCGGACCGTGCTCTCCACTCCTGGTACTCTTTATAGCTCGTGATCGGCTTGCCGGTCTTGGTGTCCCGGAGGTTCATGGACTTGAACTCCTCGTCCCTCTGGGCCAGCATGCGCTGCCGCTCCTCGGCTACGCGTCTCTCGACCTCCGCGCTGATCCGCTGCTCCATCTCCGCCTGGCGTCTTCTCTCCGCCTGTTCGGAGCTCTTCTGGCCCTTCGGTTTCCGTCCCTGCGGCGCCGCCTGGGCCTGGTTGTCTGCGCCTCCCTGACCGTCCTCTGTGTCCTCTGCTGGTGCGGGTTCGGCGTTGCCCCGCCCGTTTTCGCCTTGTCCGTCATCGGGTTCTGAGTTCTGGCCCTGTTGCGTGCTGTTGCCAGTCTGTGCGCCCCCCTCTGCCGGCTCTGCCGGTTCGGTGGGTTTCACCTGCTTACTGGCCGCGTTGGGATCTATGCCCAGCGCACGATAGATTGCCTGCTCGTCCATTGTGTGTCCCTTCTCCTCCGTGCGGAGGTCCTGGCATTTTCCCGCGTTGCCGTGCGTAGTTGGGATTTTCCCGCGTTCCCTCGCGAGTGGTAGTTGATGTGGCGGTTGGTTACTTTCTGCCGCCCTTCGCCCGGAGGTCTGTGCCGGTCTTTACGGATCCGTGCTTACCCTTGGGGCCGGGAGTGATGGGAGCCTCGATCACCTGGGAGCCGGCGTTGCCGACCTTGCCGATGTACGATCCCTTGCCCGCGTTGGTCTCTCTCGCTGCCATGGTTGTCGTCCTCCTTTCTTGGGTACTTGGCATTTTCCCGCGTTGCCGTGCGATATACTACCGGCGTCCCGGTTGTATGCGTTACTGTCTGCCGCCCTCTCTGGCGGCGTCTGCCTCGGCCTGGCGTCTCGCGGCGGCATCCACGGCCTGCATGATCCGCGGATTCATGCCGCCCTGCTGCTGAGACTGTTGCCCCTGGCGCTGTTGGAGCGCCGCCCGCTGTTGGGCCTGGGCCATTGCCGCCTGTTGCTGCTGCATGGCCATCTGTTGTTGCTGCATCATCATCTGCTGCTGCATCTGCAGCTGCTGTTGCTGCAGCCTCTGCTCCAAGACTTTCTTGGCCTGGCCGGCCCCCGGGTAGTGGAGCTCCTCCATCTTGGACCAAAAGAGGATCAACGTCTCCAGCTGAGACGGGTCCCCGAAGGCGCCAGACTGGAGGTTCAGGCGGTTTTCCTGCCACATTGCCTCCCGGTTACTGGCGAGAGGTTCGCTAGCGTCCACAGAGAACAGGAACTGGTCGTTCCAATACCATTGGCCGTCCGCGTCACGCTCCAAGAAGTCGTAGCGGTTGAACTCCTCGTACTGGACGTTTCCCTCCGTGTCCTTGTATGTTACGGGGCGTGGTTCGTCTCCATAGGCCAGCCAGTTCTTGAACATGAGCTCGAAGATCTGGGCGTATGCGGCATTCTTCATCACGCGTTTGGACTCCAGACGACCGGCAGACTGTGCGGCGGCAAACTCCTTGGCCTTGCCACTCTGTGCGGTGGTGTCTGTCCGCCCTTGGAAGGAGTCCGTAATGCCCAGGAGCTGCCTGGATTCCTCGTAGGTCGCGTCCCTCTGGGCCATCTCGGAGGAGAGATCCCCAACAAAGGACAACATGCGGACCATGGCCAGGTCCTGGACGTTCTCCACATACCAGATCTTGTGCTCCTCGGAGTCTATGCGGATGTGGGCGTTCTCCGGCAGCGCGATCACGCTGCCGGCCTCCAGGATCCGTTCGTCTATCTTCTTGTTGAGGCGGTTAATGACGTTCTGCTGATCCTCCACCTGGTCCACATCGGAGTTACCAAAGAGCTGACCATAGACGGAGACGGACTTCTGCAATACCAGCGGGTACACGTCCGGCTTGTAGTACGGGATTTTGGTGGGCTTCATGACCGGTTGGCCGGCATCGTCAAAACCAGCGGAGGCGCCAGGGATAGTGCCCCAGCTTGTCTGGATGGGGATCATCACTTCTTCCCAGTCCTGGCGTTTCGATTCAAACTCTTTGCAGCCGCACCATGGGCAAGGGCCTCCCTGGTACTCCACGGGCTCTGGATCGGAGTCGTCATAGGGGACGGCAGCCAGGGACGGCAGACCACCCTCCTGTGACTCCGGCCGGCCGGCACCCTGCATCATGGCCTCGGCCATTCCTGTAGCCATTAGTTTGCCCGCTGCCCGTTTGGCCGGTCCCTCTCCTGGGCCCTGGTTATCCGGGAGCCCCTGTCGGCGTGCAGAGACGATCTGGCCTGGCATGGGGCGGACTCTTCCGCAGCGCTTGCAGACCGGCTGCCGGCGTGCCTGGTAGTCCTCCAGGTCCTCCAGCTCCACATCGTCCACCCACACGTAACGATTGATACCGCCCTCCTCGTTGCGCTCGTAGCCTATGTACTCGGTGACGGCGTCCTCGTAGACCTCCCCTTCCAAGGAGCGGACCTCCGGCTCCTCCTCGGACTCCAGAGAGACGTCTATGCCGTACTTGCGGCGGATGGCCTCCTTGGTGGTTGGGTTTTTGATGATCACCCAGTCCATGTCCTCGATCCCGGTAAAGACGCCGGGCTGTGGTGCCAGCTGCTTCGGGTGGACTATGCGGACGTCAACCTCACCGATGGTGCTATGGGTGCGCTTGGAGTTGTCCCAGTCCACGCGAAACGCCACGGCGCCCTGAATAGGGACCGTGCGCTCCGCCATGTCGTTCATCATCTCGAACGGGAGGCGGTCCAGCTCGTTTCGCAGAAAATGCTCGATGATCTCGGCCAGCTTCTCGTCCTTCTTGCGGCGTGGGGTAACCTTTGGCTTCGGGATGGAGGAGGAGACCTGGGCCTCGATGTTCTCGAAGATTATGTTACGGACGTGGGTTGCCCTGAGGTGGGAGCCGTCCCGGTTGCGGTCTCCGGGGATGATGTCCCAGATGCGGCGGTCCTTGTTGTACAGCTTCTCCCGCTCGTCCATGCGGTGGTGTTCGGTGTCGTAGTGATAGTTGGACTGGGTCAGGCGCTCCCGCCACATGTTGAGCTTGTCCAGGTCTCGTTTGTTTGCCATGTGTTACCCTCCTGTTTTGGCGCCCCAGATCTGGAGTAGCAGCTGCCGCTCCTCCGGTGTCGCCCTGGCGTAGTCCTGTCTCATGTCCGGTGTCCACTCCAGCTGGAGCCTCTCCGGCGGTTTGCCCTTTATGGCCGTTGTCTGGGCCGATCTGATGTGGTTGGCAATCGCGTAGGACATTACAAGGTCGTCATGCTTTCCCTCCTGGGCCTCGGCCTTGCCGGTGTCCTTGCGGACGAAGGTAAGCATCTCGCCCAAGGTCTCGTAGTCTGTGCAGACCTCCGGGTGCTGGTCCATGAGCTCCACCAGTTCGGAGAGGATCAGTGGCCGGGTGATGGTGTCCGTTCGAAAGCCAAAGGCCTTTTTCTTTTGCCCGGTGTACACGTCCGGGACCTCCCGGAGGTATAGCTTGGTGTAGCCCAGGCGGTTTAGCTCGTTGTTGGCGAAGGTGGAAAAGTTGGACTCTATGCCAATCAAGGCGTTGTTGTACCACTTACCCAGGCATAGGACCTGGCGGACGTACTCGCCCTCGCCGTTCTGCTGGTGGAGGACCGCCACCAGCTCCCCTGTGTGGTTGTCTATGACGTGGGCGGCGAAGTAGTCTGAGCCCTCCCCAGAGGTGTCCCCGCCGATCACGTATGGGTGCCCCTCCTCTGGGGGCTTGAGTATCACGATCTGCCCGCGGGGATCCGGCCGGAAGTCCCAGGATGTGACGGTGAGCTCGTTGTACGTGTAGGTGAAAGAGCCGGCCTTGCGCTCTAGCTTTCGGGCTCTGGTCCGCTGGAGGATCAACTTGGCGGTGTCGAAGATGCAGGCGCCGGATGCTACGAAGGCCTCGTCTGGTGTAGATGGGTACTCCTGATGGAAGAGATCCAGAGATCCGCCGCAGTTGTTGCGGATACACCAGCGGCGCCAGCAGACCTGCTCCAGGTCCAGGCCATATGCGGACATCAGCTCCAGCTCCTCGGCGGTTGGTTGGAAGTCTGGCGGGACCTGGCGGCGGTACTGGGGGTTTTCGAACCAGGCAAAGAAGATGGGGCGGAAGCCGTCCCGCTCCCCTTTGTCCCAGGCGGCCACCGAATCGTCCCATTTGTCCTTGAAGTCGTCAAAACCGTTGGCGGTGCTCTCGATGATTACGATGGTCCCCGGATTGTCCGGGACTGCCTGCATGATACCGGCAAAGGTGAGGTTCTTGTCCCCCGGCCAGAAGGCGTACTCCGACATGTGGACGTTTTGGACGGTGAAGGAACGGCCCACGCCCTGGCCTCCAGCCGTGGCGCAGCGGATCCGGGAGCGCAGGCCCGGATGTTTCCGCCGGTCCTCCGGATCTCGGGATGGATTGTCCAAGATCATCTCCTGGCCGTTGGCTGCCTTGCGCATAGGCTGGACCAGCTTTGGCAGCTGCTCGTAGTACGTGCGGTACATGCCAAAGAGGTTGGCTGTGGCGTCTGCCTTGTGGGCCACTACCAGGGACTCTGTGTCCGGCCGGGTTGCGGTCCGTTGGAAGATCACCGCACCGGCCATGGTTGAGAAGCCCAGCTGCCGCGCTTTGAGGATGATAATCCGGATGGGGACGCCAAGTTGTGCCTGCTCCTGGATGGCCCGGTAGAGCTTTTCCTGCGGGGCATTAAACCGGAGGCGCTCTAGTTTGCCATCCTTCGTGCGGATCCGCAGGAAGGACTCGCAGTACTCCCTGCAGTTGGCGAGCTTGCGGCGTAGTTGCTGCTGTTGGTTAGAAGTCAGGGACGGCATCCTGGTCTGCCCCCTTCTCCTCCTTGCCGATCAGGCCCAGCCCCAGGAGATCTTCCACAGTGGAAACGCCGTGGACCTCCACATGGTTTCGGTACCGGTAGTTGTTCTCCAAGTTGAAGATTATGCCCTTGAGCTCCTTGTCCGGCCGGGTGAGGAGCTCTTCTTCCAGCCATGTCTGCATCATGTCCTGGACGTCCTGGACCACCTCGGCAAACTCCGGGTGTTTCTCCCGGTTGCAGTAGTCCGCCCAGGTCTGGCGAGAGATACCCAGCTCCCGGCAGAGTCCTCCTACGTTGGGCGGTATCGCCCAGGCGCGATACTCAATCGTGGAGCCGTCCTCCGCCTGGATCGCGTTAAGTGTCATGACGCGGTGGCCCTTGTCGTCCAGCTCTCCGGACCAGACCTCCTCGGTCCGTGGGAGTATGCGGGAGTTCTTACGGATGTAGCGGTCTACCGCCGTCCGCAGCTGCTTTGCCGTCTTGTACTTTCGCCTGTTTGGCATGTCTCCCACCTCTCCTGTAATTGTAATTATAACGTAAACTACCCCCTTCTTCGCCGACAACTTTTCAGCAAAATAAAAATGCCCGAAAACCGTTGCAGTACAACGGTTTTCGGGCCCAAAAGGGTATAGTTATACAATGCGCATTTTGTGATGCACAAGTCTAAAAAGTTTGTGATTGCTCCCGGTATAACTCCCCGCCCGCTTAGTTGAGCCTCAGTTGTGCTCAAGTTGTGGCCGAGTTGTGATGAGTTGTGATGAGTTGTGATGAGCTTGGGCGTCACCCGGGATTGCTAGAACGCGTGCGCGTGTGCGCTCCCCCGCGTGCGCGTGTCGAGTCAAGTTTCGCGGGCGGAGTTTTGCCAGTGTTGATCTTGTCCAGCGGGAGCACGTACCGGATATACATGGGCATTCCGGGCTTCCACTCGTTTCGGTGGAGAAGCTGTCCGCCCCGCGGTACGCGGAGCTCCGCCCCGGTGGACACCGCCCGGTCCTTTGGCTGTGGGATCACCAGGGAGCGGGACGGGATGTACTTGCGCTCATCCGGGAGCCGGCGTACCTGCCCCAGGAGATATTCGGCCAGCGGGGTAAAATCCTGCTGATCCTCCAAAGGCTTGTTGTTTGTGCTGCCAGCGGTCCACTTGTCCAGGCAGATCTGGAGTGCCTCCCCGTTGATCACCAGGTGATGGTGCAGACGCGTCTGCTCCCCGGTGGTAAAGGACTGGTCCGCCGTGATCGCGATGTAGCGGAGCTCCACCCCGGCCGCCTTGCAGGTCCGGCGCACGCGGCGGATGAAAAGCTGCAGGTTGTGATGGGCAAGATCATAGCAGGCGTTGCGGACGTCCTCCTCCGAGGCATCGACCGGTACGGATCCAGCAGCAGAGGACTCCAGGGACTCCAGCTCGTCTTCGGAGTACGTGAGTGTGAGGAGGGAGTCCCGACCTGAAACAAAGTTCGCGTTCAAGAGACGTGCTACACGCTTCAATGCAGAATACTCATTCTGCCGTTGCTTGTTGATGTCTGACTTCATCTTCCGTTGAGACCGTGTAGGTTTCTCACCCAGCATAAAGTATTTCATTTTTTCGCCAATCTTGCCCGCCTCGTAGGTTCGGACGACCCAGTATCCCTCTTTCTGCTGTCTGCCCATGATGCGCCCTCCTGCCTTGGGTTGTGCCTGGTCCGATGTCCTCCTTCCTCTCCTGCTCGGAGAGGGAGTAGGAGAATAATGGTATGGTGGTAGAGTTAGGCTCCTAACAAGCCCCGCATCACGGCCGCTGCCGTGATGTCTAACTGTATATATAGTTGTGCTTGAGTGCTTCTGCCATCCTCCATGGAGCCATGGGGGATGGCAGAAGCAGCCAGGCCTCCTGACTGCTTTTCTGTCGTGTTATGTTCCCTTTCCTCAGATTTTGCGCTTGATGAATGCCCGGTAGTATCTGGTAACCAGGCGGTTTAGGACTCTGTCTGACATGTGATACTTCATTGCGATTTGTACTGCCCCGGCGTCTGTTGTGACGAACTCTCCTAGGGCGTCCGCGTACTGTCCCCCACACTCCGAAATCAGCTGCCGGATCCTGTCCTGCCTCCGTACCGGCAGTGCTTTGATATTGCGGCTTGCAAAATAGACGTATCCCTGCTGGACGTATGGGACGTCTATATTGGCCTTGTACCGAAACACCGCCATGTGCAAACCCCCGAAGACCGGCGCTTTACTCAGCGCCCCGGCACGGATCCGCGCCATCGGTCTTGTATTCCTTCAGTTTCAGCCCATGTCTTCTGGCGTATGCCCTCATTGCAAAGGCCTCTTTGCCCATTGCTTTCGCTATCTCGCGGACGGTGCAGCCCATGTCCGCCATGTCCTGGATCTGGCGCAGCATCTCCTCGTCCTGCTTTCGCTTGTTGCTCTTGAGATTGTACTTGCGGCGCCAGTTTGCAACGGCGTAGGCAGAGACCCCGAAATACATGGCCATCTCGGAGTCCGGCCAGCCCTCCTCGTAGAGCTGCATGGCCTCTTCGTCCGCTATGGCGCGGAAGCTTTGTTCCGCGCCCTCTCCGCCCCGGCTGGTGCTGCTCTTGTTGGGCTCCAGCTTGGTTTTGCTTCGCCAATAGTGGATCACCTTTGGCGTAACGCCAAGCTTTTTTGCGATCTCCACATCTGAGTATCCGTCCCGCCAGAGGCGCAGCGCCTCCTGGCGGTCCCAGTCGTCCTTCGGCCTCGGCAGCTTGTCCTGCAGCCGCGCCCTCCGCGCTGCCAGGCGTGCTTCGCGGTTCTTTTCGTACTCCTCGATGATTGCCCGCTCCTGGGCAGGCCCGATCTTGGCCACCAATTGCCCGTAGCTCATGCCGTGCTCGTTGGCATAGGCGGACAGCGCGGCCAGATCCATCCCCGGTTTGTTGCTTACCATAGCTGTATTCCCCATCCCCTTGTTAGCCAGAATAAAAAGAGAGAGGCACCTGCGACCCACAGAGAGGCTACCGCCTTGCGCAGGTACTTGTCTGCCTTGGTGTCCGTTGGCGCCGCCAGAGATCGGCAGGTAAAGACGGCCACGCCTATCAGGTTGGCCAGAAACATCAGTCCGGCCAGTGTGTTGATAAAGATCTTGGCAAACTCCACGGCGGAGGAGAGATCAAGATGGGCTGTCATGGGGAGACCTCCCTTTGACGCTCGAACTGGTCGCAGAGCATCCACGGCTCCATGGCCTCCCCGTTGTATCCTCCCTGCGGCCTGGTGCATGTGATCGTCTGCTGATCCCAGTGCATGCATCCCGCGCAGCACTTGACGCCGTTCTTCGCCGAATCCTTCGCCTGCGCCGCCTTGAAAGACCACAGGAGATCTTTTGCGGCGCCAATTGCCCACTGCATGGAGCGGAATTCACGGCTTACCGCCTGCTGCAGCTTGTCCCAATCCTCGGCAGTCTCCACCATGCCCAGCACCTGGTCCCACTGCTGCTCCAGGATCTCTTCCGCCCTGGTCAGGTAGTGGATTGCAGCTGATGGCTCCGGCATCCCGTCTGGGATCTCGATCTCAATCCTCTTCCGCAACGGCCTCTCCCTCCTTCAAACCCTTTGCCATCCTGTAGTTGAGGAGTATTGAGCCAACCTCACTCAGCCCGTCCTGCATATCCCGACTGCATCCCCAGATTCGCTCTGCCTCCAAACTCTCCGGATTTAGTCCCATCTTATAGATTACCTTGGCCACGCTGGCCATGACCTCCGCCATGTAGAACGACAGCTCAACCGCCTCTTCCGCCCTTTTCAAGTTCTTATCCCCGATATACGGGAGTTTTACAAACTCTACCGCGTCTTCCATCAGCCGTCCGCCTCCTCGGCCCACTGCATGCGGTTTGCCAGCTCGTCCAGCTGGTCTATCGCGTAATATAAAGTCCGCTCGTACTCTCTCAGCTTGTCCATGGCGCCCCGGATGTTCTCCAGTTCGTTCAGCATTTCGGCAAGCTTCTTCTTGGTCTGCAGTACTTTCACGGCAGCTTTACCTCCCTTTTGATTTTTTCTGAGATCACCCAGACGGGATCCTGCCCCGCCCGGTCCTCTGTTGTGTAGTGCTCGTGAGTTATCCTGGCACGACACCGGTAGTAGCTAAAGACATATCCCCCGGTGTGCACCAGGATCACGGTCCACAGGTCCGCGTCTGCGCCCGGATCCTCCCGTCTCATCCGCTCCCCGGCCCTGCGGAGCTGCTCCAGGTGGTCCTGCCACTCTATGCCGGTTCGGAGGTACTGGCTTGTCTCCCACCTGGCGGAGGCGTTATCGTGCGGCGCCACCGCCAGGCCGGCGGCAGCCAGCTCCTTTGGCGTCTCCGGTTTCTTGTCCTTCTTCAAGTTCTCGCTCCCTTTAGCGCGTTTTGCAGCCACTCGGACTCCTCTTCGTCCTCGTACGTCCTCACTCGGTACCAAATCACATATACCCATGTATACGGCCCAACATCTTCCCAAAAGCACCTTTCCTCCATCTCCGGCAGTGCCGCATCCCGCATTAGCTCGATGTAGTCCTCCAGGACCTCGGACTGCTTTCTCCTTGTCTGCCTCATCCCCGGGATCGGCGTCTCCTCGTCCGGATCCAGTAGTGTTTGCTTTTTTGGGAGGAGCCCGTACACCTCGTATGGCCTCAGATCCACCAGGCGGCACACAGTCATATCCACTATTGATACGTATGCTCGGATTGCATCCTCCGGCATGTCGAACGGGCTTTTCCAGAGGCTCTCCGGTAAGTGACATGGCGTCCAGTCTTTACCAGCCTTGTACATATACCGCGGCCACACCTCCCACCCTGGGAAGAGATACGGCCTCAGTTTGTGGAGATCCTCCGTCTTGCACCAGGACTCCAGCAGATCGAATCTTTTGTCTGTGCATCTGATCCACGGCCAGTTTGGTGTCTCTCTTGGCTTGATTCGCATTCCCTTCGTCCAGATCTCCTCCGCCTTTTTAACCTCGTCTGGGAGCAAGCCCCGGAGGAAGATTTTCGTTTCACCACGCAGGCTCCAGTCCGCCTCATGGTCCAGCAGTACCAATAATCGGTTCATGGTTTGCCCCCTTGTTGTCTTGGCTTTTCGTTCTAGTCAATGTTAGTCAATGGTTTAGTCAATGGATAGTCAATCTGAGTCACTCCAGGAAGACCCGCTGGGGCAGCTCCCGGAGGAGCGTGTTCCACTGTTCGGCCAGATCCCGACCGGCATCAGACCACCGGCTCTCGTTTTGGATGTCCTCGTAGAGTTTTTCGATCTGGCGGACCGTCTTCAGGATGGAGGACTTGCTGTCCCTTATGACATCGAATGTGGCCTTGAGATAGTCGTATCGGTACCGCAGGTCCAGGAAGGCCACGAAGACCCCCAGGCATTGCCCCACCGTGGACAGCAGATCCTTTTTGGTGAGTCTCATCAGCCGCTTGCCGGACTCGGACAGTGCGGCATCCCGGTCCCAGTACGCCAAGCTGTAGTAGTCCTCCTCCTCGGTGTCGAAGCCAATCAGCTTGTATCGGTTGCCCAGCAGGCACACAAGGCAGTCGTCATACTCCAGCCCGAACCGATCCAGATCCCCGCAACAGTCGTTGATTGCCCGCCAGAGATCGGACGCCGAAGAAGCCAGGCCAGAAAAGGAAAGTTTGAACTCCCAGACGTCATCCTCGTTGCCCTCCAGGGCGGACAGCAGCAGCTCCTCGTCCTCCGCCATCCACTGGATCTCGCTGCACGCCTCCTGGATGTCTTCCAGCTCGTACCGGATGTCCTCGAAGGACGTGGTGGCCAGCGCCGCCCGCTTATACCTCAGATCCCGCGCTCTTGCCGCCCTCTTCTCCGCCTCTTTGTACTTGTCCCCTGCCTTTTGCACCGTTCCTACCTCCGTGTGCGTTGATGATGTCCCGCTCCATGCGCCATGCGTACATCTCGCCGAAGTAGCGCTCCCGCTGGTACACATTCTGGGTTCGAACCTCCATCAGGACGGCCAGGCAGATCATCTGCTCCGTTTCGGATAGCTCGTCCATGTGGTCGTTGACCCAGTTGTAAAAGCCCGAGTAGCTCAGGCCGTTGTACCGAAATTTCTTCTTGTTCTTGCCCATCAGAAGTCCTCCTCCTGGCGCTTGTTCCATTCGTTGAAGCGCCGCTTAGGAACGCGGACCAGCATTGCACCCTGGATCACCCCTGCGTGTCGGAATGCCTGGAAGTGGATGTCTGTCGGCATCACCGCCAGCGGTGCTTCTCTCTTTCCGGTCTCGTCTATCTGCCCTGCGTACACGCCCCACTCGTTGCGGGGCTCGTTGGCCCAGAGTGTGACCACGCCCTTTTCCATGTCGTTCACCGTGACGCAGTTGGCGCCCATGGCTATGCAGATCTGCAAATCCTGGTGTGAAAGCAGACAGGACTCCAAGTCCCATTTCCATGGCTCGCCATGGACCATGGTTGCCTTGACCAGTTCGCAGTCTCCGTCCGGGGAGCATTGGTCATGGTCGCAGGTAGAGCAGTACTGCATGAGATCCCAGACTGTCCAAAACGGCAGCGGCAGCGGCATCTGGCTCCCGTTCTCTCTGCTTGCCTCCCATGCGCCGTCTTTGGCCTCCCTGGCCATCCCCTCTCTGCTCTGCTCTTTCTTCTTTGGCTGCTTCGGCTGTGTGTCCGTCTTCACTCCCCCGGAGTCGACCTCATGGCACCCCCACCAGTCCGGCCCTATCTCCAAAACTTCATCCGGGAGTTTTGCCGTTATCTTGCTTGCTGTTGCCGATACCTGTGCCGACCGCTCCTCCTCGGTGCCCGCCGTCTCTATCATGTGCTCCCACTTCTCCCTGATCTCGTCCGACCAGTCCTCACGCAAGCACCACTCCTTGACCTCCCCGTTGATGTACAGCTTACACAAGCTGCCTTCTCGCGCTATGCGGTTCACTTCTCGCTGCCCCCTTTCTCATGTTCTGCCTTACGCGCTGCCGGCGGCGGCGATCCGCCGCCGGCTTGTCCCATCGGTCCAGGACGCCGTGCCACTCCAGCTCCACCAGGACGGCGGCCAGCAGCAGAGCACAGCCCGCCAGGATGTAGCAGACGTTGTTGCCCATGTTGTGCTCGTCTGCGCACACCGCCACGACCATCACGCACAGCAGGACGATACCTGCTGCCAGGTTCTTCACCTTGTTCTCCATTGTTCGTTCCTCCTCATCGGTAGAAGCCGCGGCTATTGCAGATCGCCTTGGCCACTTGGTCTGTCTCGAACTTGATCCGCTTCCCCACCTGGCAGCCCTTGACCCTGCCTTCCAGCCAATTGGCTGCCCCCAGGCGGCTTACTCCCAACTCCTTGGACACATCGGTAACTGTCATCATGCCGCCGTATCTCTCGTACATGATCTTGCGCTTTTCTTTGACGTCCGGTCTTACCACCTCGGTCCCCTCCAATCCTCACTCCCGGCGGCCGGCGGCGCTGTTGGTGCGGGGCACCAGGTGCAGTGCCCGGTACTTGATATGGCTGCTCAGTTCCTCCCGGTACTCCATCTCCATCTGCAGTCCGGTTGCTGGCAGGTTCTGCTCCACGATTTTCCCTGCCCTGTCTGCCAGATCATCCAGCAGGCAATATTGCCGCCAAGCCCCCTCCTCGGGTATGCAACCCTTCCAGCCGTCTCCGTCCGTAAGGTGGTGCTTGTCGTCCAGATCGCTCATGGCGCGGACCATGTCGTTCCGGATCTGGACCACCTCGTGCAGGAGGTTCAAGTACGCCGCTTGCCAGTATCCAACGGTATCCAATGCTGTCTTGCTCCTTTCTGTTCGCCCCGCCCCGGCCTCACCATCTGCCAGTGCAGTTTCCTCGCCTTTGCCTCTAGGTCCAGCTCCGCCGCCTTCGGAGAGGACCATATCTTTTGGCCACTCCACTCTTTCCACGTCTCCGGCTGCCTTCCGGATTCCTTCCAGTGGATCGACCACGCATTCTCCCCCATCGGGCGGCGCTTTACTGTGTAGCACCGCCCGCTTAGGGGGCATCGGTATATCTGACTCATTCCTCTTCTTCCATCCACTTCGGCGGGTGGAACTGCTGGTACTTGTTCCACTCGTCCGGGTGGTAAATGCTGATCCTCCTCCGGAAACCCTCCGGACTCCCTGCCATCCGCCTGACGTACTGCTCCTGCTTTCTCGGTGAGATCATGTGCGGATCCCGGCGTCTCGTCCCTTCGTACGCCGCCTTGCACCTGTCTGCCACCTGCTGCAGCTCGTCCCAGTCCTTGCGGCGGAGACTCCAGCCAGCCGTCCACGTCCTGCCCTTGTACTCCGTTGTGTGTTCGTCCAACTTGTATGCCTTGACGTGCCAATGGTTGCACCCGTCCTTCCAATAGGCCACGAGGAATTCGTGCTCGTATTCGAAGGCACCTTCTATCCATTTCCAGTTCTCCTGGATCTGCTCCAGGAGTGTTTTCGGTTTTGCGTTCTCCATCAGGTGTCCCTCGCAGATTCGGCCTTGCGCCTCTCTCTGATCCGCTTTTCCAACTGCCCGGGCGCCAGGTAGTCCACATACCACCAGATCCCGCCGTCCAGGCCTATCGTTGCCCGAACCATCTCCGCCTGCTCCTCCGGGGTTGCAGCGCTGCTCCACGGCCTCGTCACGGTCCCATGCGTGCGGTACTTGTCCCGGATTCTCGCGGCCTCGGCATAGTCCTTTTGCGTCAGCTCCCAGCCCTGGAAAATGTCCTGGAAATCCTTCACCTTGCGGAGTTCAATGGTCTTCAGGTTCCAGTGCATGTTCTCTGTCTGCCAATACAAGGTGATGGTGTCCCCACCCTCGTTGGCGATCCGTGGCCACTCGTGCCGGATCAGGTCCAGCAGCTCGTCCTTGTCCCGCTTCACGCTCGTTTCCTCCTTGCTTTGTCCGCTCCTGGGCAGCTGCTCCAGTGCGGGATATACCCATTTCCTGCGCACTTTCCCTTCTCTCCATACAGCCGGCAGGCAATCGTCTCGCCGTCCTGCAACACCACCCTGTCTTCGCTGCCTGTGTCCCAGTACCGTACCGGTACCGGATCCACCGGCATACTCGCGCCAGTCCTCGTCCGGATCCAGTAGAGCATCCGCCCGCAATACTTACACCTTGGCATAGTCCGCCACCCTCTCCGGCTTGTAGTCCTGGCAGTCCCCGTACATCAGGTACCCATGTACCCCGCATATCTTGCCCTTGCCCTTGTGCCGGCAGTTGTCGCAGAGGAGCATGTCCGGCTCCTCGCTGATGGCTGGGAGGTGTGCCCAAGCCAATGTGTGCACATTGTGGTCCTGGTGCTCCTTGTCAAAGACTGTCCGCCCGTTCGGATCCACAACGGTGGTCTGCAGGAAGTGGCGGTACAACGGGTAGTTGTTCGGGCGGTCGATCTTAACCACGGTCAAGAGCTGCTCGCTCGGCTTCGGGATGTCGTCCGTCCCGAAGTACTCCAGGCCATTCGTATAGGCCCAGCTTGGGGCGTTGGCGAACTCCCTGGCATACGGCAGCGTTGCCCACCGAAACACTTTGATCTTGCCGAACTGCTCGAAAATAAACTTCCCACGGCGGTTCAGCTGTGCCAGCGTGTTCGCGTCCAGCTGTGCTACCGCGTATTCCTTCTCTTCCTTGCCCTCCTGGATCACCACCAGGAGGAATTCTCCGGTGGTCTGGGGGACCGCCCATTGTCTGTTGTGCCAGATCATATATCTACCTTCTTTCTCCAATGTGACTTCCTCATGTCAGATACTTTTTGTGGGACATCCGCACGTCTTCGGTGCTGGTCTTCGCGTATATCTGCGTAGTTGTGAGCTTCTCATGTCCAAGCATCTGACTTACTTGGTCTATCGGCATTCCTCTGTTTAAGGCTACTGTTGCGGCAGTGCGGCGGAATCTGTGCGGATGGCAATTCTTCACGCCGGCACGTTCTCCGATGTTCCGAATCAGCCGCTCTACATTCCCTTCTGTCAATCTGCCAAATGGTTCGCGCAAGGTAACGAAAAGCGCTTCGTTGGTGTCCTTCCTGGTAGCCAGGTACTTCTCAATCGCACGCTTGGCCTTGGCGTTCAGATAGACCGTCCGGTCCTTGTTACCTTTGCCGTGCACCACGATGGAGTCCTCTTTGATCTTTCCACGGTTCATGGCAACAAGTTCACCAACGCGGCAGCATGTGGAGAAAAGCACCTCAACAATGGCACGATCACGCTCTGACTCACATGCTTCCCGCAAGGCCTCCATGTCGTTTTCCGAAAACGGCTCCTTAACCTTCTTCTCCTTCTTAATTTCATCGATATAGCTCACCGGATTATCCTGTATTAGTTTTTCCTTGTGTAGCGTCTCAAAGAAGGATTTCAGGTATCGGCGGGTGTTATCGACTGTTACATTGGTACATCCATCTTGCATTCTCTTTGCGAGATAATACCGAACATCGTTTGTTGTTATCGTTGGAACCGGTTTTTGAATGAAATCAAGAAAACGGTTGATGTCATACATGTATGATTTGAGCGTTTTCTGTGACAGGCCTTTGATGGCTTTGATCGTGATAAACGTTCTTACATAGCTTTCGTTTGATTCTGCGAATTCCGTGCTGAGGGCAGTTTCCTCCCGCTCCACCCGGACCTCAGCCAGGGCCAGGATCACGGCTGACTCGATCAGCTGGCGCTGCTCAGGTGTGGCCCAGGTGGAGCACCGGGAGAGAATGTCCCGGGTTATTTTTTGCTTGAGGTCTTCCATGTTGCCTCCATGTACCGCACCGCCGCCCTCCCTTGCCATACCTCCGTGAACCATGCCGGGGTAAACCGCGCCGTCTGTCCTTCCTTCAGGGCTGGGCTGATGCCGTCCGGACTCTTTACCAAGGGATTCTGCAGAGTATCGGCACACACCACGTATCCGGCACAGCCCATCAGGCTGAGCTGGATGTGACACATCTTGCAGGCGGTTGTGGAGATGTCCTGTCCCACAAACAGCGCCCGGTCGGTGCCGATGTGCAGGTGCTGCAGCTCATTTCTGACGGCTAGCAGGGTCACACCGGCGCCGCAGGCGGGGTCTGTAACCGCGCACCACTCGCGTTTTTCGACTCCCTCAGCGGCTTGCTGGACGGTCAGCATGGCCATCGGTTTGGCCAAGCAGTAGGGCGTGAAGAACTGGCCCTTCCATTTGTCCGAGATGCCAAGCTCCATGAAGATCTCACCGAGAAAATCCTGCTCCGGGTTGTGCTCCAGGGAGTCCTTCATGGCCTCGAACATGTTGTCAAACTTTAGCAGTTCATCGTCTGTGTAGCGTTCCAACGCAACTTTGAACTCGTTCAGCTTTGGATCGTCATACCGGCCATATTGGTCGAAGCATCCGCAGAGGGTGCCACTGGCCAGGGTCAGAAAGTCCTCCCAGACCTGCCACGGTGAGTGGCCGTATGCGCCGAAGCTGGAGAAGTTCTTTCGGAAATCCTTGCTGTACTCTTCGGCGAGGCTCATCGGAATGCTCCCTACCATCCCAGATCCGGGAGACGTGCCCACAAGGCAGTCTTTTCTTTTCTGCCCTCTCTGGTGTATTCCACCCAGCCTTTCCCTTCCTCATACGTGCTCATGTCGTAGATGCAGTACGGCCCGTCCTCAAACGGCCCCTTCCACTTCTTTACCACCAGCACCCATTCCCCGGGATTCGGTTTTGCTTTCTCCTGGTCTTTCCACATCTCGTTCTCCCTGACCTCCTTTGGGATCGGGAGATATGCCCAGCGGTGCACGATCTTGTCTCCGCCATCCTCAATGTCCAGATATCCGTCCTCATCCCGCAAAATGGACGTGCTGCAGTAGTCGTCCACCTGGTAGAACCTGGACCGCCACATGTAGTGCTTGTCTTTGTACTCCAGCTCCCAGAGCACAGCCATGCCCTTCTCCGGCACCTCTTCTTTGCCCTCGTGCCACTCCAGCTTGTCCAGGCACTCCGGCCAGCTGATCTGGCGCATCATCTTGTCCAGCCGGTATGCCTCGCTGTCCCGTGCCGCCTGGATCGCGTGGGCTATGTCCACGTAGTCTAGCTCTTTCTTCATTGGGTCTATGCCGAAATCGATCTGCAGGTTCACCA
>CANQSU010000025.1 GCA_947626585.1 uncultured Oscillospiraceae bacterium | reverse complement strand
CGAACGCCGTGGCGAATACCAAGTGGAGCTTCACGCTCACCCAGGATGTGCCCAAGGGCGGCCGCATCAGCGGCTTTGAGGGCATGCCGGACCAGCTCACCTCGACCTGGAAGGTCAAGACCTGGGCCACTCCGGACGCCGCCAGCCCGATCGAGACGGTCGCCACCGTTTCCGGCGCAAACGGCACGAGCCTGGGCACGCTGAACATGGCGCAGAAGAGCGAGCAGGGCCTGAACGGCATGCAGCAGACCGCCTACGGTCACAACCGCTGGAAGACCTCCGCGATGCGCCAGTATCTGAACAAGAAGGGCAAGAACTGGTGGGTGTCGCAGGAGGAGTTCGATATTCGCCCGAACGAGTACGCCAAGACCGCCTTCATGAGCGGCTTCCAGGACGATTTCCTGGCGGCCATTCGCCCCGTGAAGGTGACCACGGCGCTGAACACGGTGGAGAGCTTCGAGCAGACCACCGAGGACACCTACGACACGTTCTTCCTGGCCTCGATCGAGCAGATGAACGCGAATCCGCAGCTCGCCAATGTGGAGGGCCCGTACTGGGAGTATTGGCGCCGCAGGCTGGGCCTGAGCGGCTTCGCCCAGACGTATCCGACGACCTACGAGAACTACAAGATCCCGGCGATCAACGCCCAGACCTCTCCGCAGCATGTGAGGTTGCGGAGCGCGAATCGCGGCCTTGCGTATAATGCGTGGAGTGTCAATTCATCTGGCTATGTCCCCGGCTCCTACAGCGCGATCTATGCGTATCGTTTCTGCCCGGTTTGTGTCATCTGCTAATCCATTCATCTGCGGCGGAGCCGCGGCCCTCAGGAAAGGAGCATGAAACCAATGTTCAAATACATCAAAAGCGGCATGGACGTCAAGGACAGGGCCGACCTCGAAAGCGCGAATCTTGTCGCGCATGAGGCCCAGACCCTGACCAGCGATGCGGCGGCAGAGCTCGGCGGGCTTTCCGCCGGCAACATGGACGCGATTGCCGAACTCGGCGGCCTGGTCGCCGGCAACATGGACGCCCTCGTGGAGATCGGCGGCCTGATCGAACAGCTCACGGAGCGCATATCTGCGCTCGAAGCGAAGTAAAGGAGGAAGAAACCATGGTCAATATCTATGTGACGCGCATTCAGAACGGTCTGATGACCATTGAGGATGTCCCGATGCTCTGGCGCGAGAAGGTCCGCAAGGCCCTTGCCGAGCTTTCCGGCAGCATGGCGTAAGGATCGGGAAAGGGGTATCGAAAATGTCAGTTCCTCAGGGACAGCGAGGAGAGAACAAGTTCACCCTGCTGTTGAAGGCGGAGGAACTCTGCCGGTACACGATGATTATTACGTCGAACGAAAAGGTCTTCCTTCCCGCCTACCAGCGGGCGTTGACGGATGACATCATCACGCAGGCGAAGAACGCCTATCTTCTCATCCGCGAGGCAAACGATATCCGGGTTCCGGAGGAGTTTCCGGAGCGAGAGCAGGCCGCAAGGGATCGGGAACGCGATCAGCAGCTGGCGATCCGCTCGCTTCGGAGGCTCCTCTATCTCATTGACCTCGCGTACAGGATATTTCACCTGTCGGGTAAGCGGGTGAAATTTTGGAGCAAAATGGTGATCGAGGTTCGCAACCGAACCAATTCCTGGATGAAGGACGATCATCGAAGATACTTTGAGTCATGAAAGGGATTACCTGGGCCGTAGGCTGGCCGCAGAATGTGAGGTTGCGGAGCGCGAATCGCGGCAATGCGAATAATACGTGGAATGTCAATTCATCTGGCTATGTCAACAACAACAACGCGATCAATGCGAATCGTTTCTGCCCGGATTGTGTCATTCGAGAGAATCACACGGCTGTCTCCCAGAGGCGGCGCATTTTCATTGTGACACAAGGAGCCGAACGCCCTGCGGGTTTACCGCTAAACAACACGAAGGGGATGATTCTGTTGCCATGAGTGACAGTGAATCTATGCACCCCGGAGACTTTGAAACCGTTGCCAGCTTCGAGGCGCTTTCCCAGTCCATGCGGAAATGCGTGCACGGGGTTCTTTGGAAGAGCACTCCCGCGGATTACTTCCTGAACGGAATTGAGCAGAATCTGAAACTGGAGAGCCAACTTCAAAATGGAACCTACAAACAGCGAAAAACCAGGAAATTCGTCGTCACCTATCCCAAGAGGCGGGACATCGTGAGCGTCGCATTCCGGGATCGCGTGTTTCAGCGAAGCCTGAACGACAACGTGATTTACCCAAGAATCAGCCGCAGCTTTATCTACGACAACATGGCCTGTCAGAAGGGCAAGGGGCCGGATAAGGCGCGCAATCGAATCAAGTGCTTCCTCCAAAGGTATTACCGGGAGCACGGAACAAAGGGCTATGTCTTGAAATGCGACATCAAGGGATATTACCCGAACATGTCGCACAAGGTCGTCAAGGATTGCTTCAAGAAGGTGATCGACGGCTGGTCTTATCAGCAGGCGCTGATGGTTTTGGATGGACAATACGACGGAGAGATCGGCTACAATCCCGGAAGTCAGATGATCCAGATTGCCGGAATTGGGATTCTCAACGCCGTAGACCACTTCATCAAGGAAGATTTGCACATCAAGTATTACCTCCGCTATATGGATGACTTTGTGCTGATTCACCACGACAGGACGTATTTGCTCGAATGCAAAGCCAAGCTTGCCGTGCTCTTGAGGAGTCTGGATTGCGAGTTCAACACCAAAAAGACCGACATAACGCCATTATCCAAGGGAATCGAGTTCCTTGGATTCCGCTTTCGTCTAACGAAGACGGGAAAGGTCGTCATGATCTTAAACTCGAACAACGTCAAGCACGCGCGGAAAAAGCTTCGCAAGCTGGTTCACAAGGCGATGAAGGGCGAACTCACTCGCGAGAAGGTGGACGAATGCTACGATGCCTGGAAGAATCATGCGGGGAAGGGAAACAGCACCCAGCTCCTGAAACGGATGGACAAGTATTACGCGAGCTTGTGGGAAGAAGACATCGTGTTTAAGAGCAAGTAAGAAAAGAGGTACAAGCCCATGGACAGCTGGATTCAGATGTTGGTCACTATCGTTTGCGCGGTGATCGCGTCAGGCGGGTTCTGGTCGTACATCCAATCTCGCAGGGACAAGAAGGACGTAAGAAGTCAAATGCTCATCGGGCTCGGTCACGACCGCGTCATGTGGCTCGGTATGAAGTACATCGAGCGCGGCTGGATCACGAACGATGAGTATGAAAATCTCTACGAGTATCTCTACAAACCCTATGAGAAGATGGGCGGAAACGGCTCCGCAAAGCGGGTCATGGATGAAGTGAAAAAGCTTCCGATTCGCACAGCTTCTTATCGAAAAGAAGGAGGAGATTCAAAATGAGCAACAAGGTCTATGACATCCTGAAGTGGGTCGCGCAGTATCTGCTGCCGGCGCTCGGCACCCTCTACTTCGCCCTGGCTGGCATCTGGAACTTCCCCTACGGGGAGGAAGTGGTGGGCACCATCACGGCTCTGGACACCTTCCTGGGTGTGATTCTGGGCATCTCCACCGCCGCCTACAACAAGCAGCAGGCGGTCATCTCCACGAACGCGAAGAAATGACATAACAAAGCCGTCTCAGTTGATAAGATAAAGGGGCTGAGACGGCTGTTCTTCATTTTTCTTCGCACTTTATCTATTTCTCGGCTTCTTCGGGATTCTCGTCATCGAAATGAGCGTATCCGAGTTTTTCGATCATGGTGATGTAGGTCTTAAACTCGTCAGAATTCCGATCAATAGAAGCGGCTTCTTTGATTTTCATGGCCTCTGCTTCCTCCTTTCGAGGATTACCTTTGGGAAAAGACCCCTTTCAACCTCTTCTCAAAGGGAGTATACCATGAAAATCAAAGAAAGTCAATACCCCGGCCCGAGTGCGACGGCGTGGAATGAGAAAGAAAGCTTCAACAAAAAACTGAAAAACGCTCCGAAAACAGCCATATGATTCTCAAGCATCAATACACCAAAACCTGAAGCTGCATTTCTCATTCTGCTCCACCGCACTCGGGTTCTCGTCGAAAGGAATTTGCAACCTATGAAAAATCCATTTGACATTTTCCTCCGGCCTCGCTATACTGGCGATGGGATGAGTTCCACGGACCTTGACAACGGAATAGTGACGATTCCTCAGTTGGAAAGCGAGGAATCCATGCCCATCAACAAAGCAAAAATTCGCCGTCCGATCGTGCTCAATGGCGTGAAGGTTTGGGTGTCGGGTGATAGCGAACAGGAGTACGCGGAGAACCTTTTGAAACTCGCGGGCCATCGTGAGACGATGACTTCCGGCCAGAAGCACCGCTTCCGGGATTACGCGAACGACTGGTTTGAAACGTTCTCGAAGCCGAATGTCTCCGAAGTGACGGCTCTGACCTATGAGCGCCAGCTCGATCTTCACATCTATCCGGTGCTCGGCGATCTCTTCATCGAGGACATCACCGTTGCGGACGTGCAGCGGGTGTTCAACCGAATGGGCGACGATGTGAAGCGCGAAACGAAGAACAAGACCAAGATGGTTCTCAGCCAGATCTTCAAAATGGCCTATGAGGACCGGCTCATCAGCCGAAATCCGATTCAATCCAGCTCTTTGAAGATTAAGGGACAGGCTTCGGACGTGACCCGTCCGTACACGGTCGAACAGATGCGTTATCTGGCTTCTCACCTGAACGACATCCGCGACCCGAAAGCCCGCGCCTGGCTGGCCCTGTCCATTTCCCTTCCCCTGCGCCCGGAAGAAGTTCTGGGGCTTCGCTGGGAGGACCTGGACGAGAAGAACCGGGTCTTGCACATTCGGAACACGGTCACGCACCCTACCCGGAACGAGCCATATTTTCACGCATACACCAAGACCGCTTCGAGCAAGCGGGATTTGCATCTTCCCGAGGAGATTCTGGCCTACCTTCCCGAGAGGGGAGCGCCGAAGGAATTCATCACCGGAGGCACCGAGCCCGTGAGCTACACGAAGCTTCGAGGGATGCGGAAGTGGATCACGAAAGACATCGGCTTTGACGAGACCATCACGCCGAGGCGGTTCCGAACGACGGTCGCAACGGATATTTCCGCCATGACCCACGATCTGAAGCTCGTGCAAAAGATGCTTGGGCACTCGACGCCGCAGATGACGCTCAAGTATTACGACAAGGGTCGATCCGAAGCCGTAGACGCGAGCGAAGCAATCCGCCAATGCTACAATTTCGCAGCGAATTGACGAACTTTTTGACGCCAAAACAGCCTCAAAACCCCTGTGCCGCAGGCGTTTTCGCAAAAGCCATTTGACGAATTTTTTGACGAAAACAGTATGAGGTCGAGTAAATTGCAAGACGAACCTCCAAAACTTGCAAAAAACGCCTAAAAACAGAAGAAAACCAGCCATTTTTGACTGGTTTAACTGGAGCTGATGACCAGATTCGAACTGGTGACCTCATCCTTACCAAGTTACGGAATTAACAACGACTTAACTCTGGAATCGTCACTGTCCCTTGTCAATCGTATAATGAATAAAGTCCCAAGCAGTTGAGATTTTCTTGATTATACGGTTATATTTGCGCTTGAAATACATCCCCTTTTATGAAAAGACGGCATGAAAGGAGGATGTCAAGATGGAGAAAAAGCTGTATTCTTACAACGGCTCTGTCGTGGAATTCGAGCGCGTGATAGAGACAAATTGGAAGGGCAAGACAATGGCGGCGACGCCGGCGAAAGCCCGATCCAATCTCACCTATCAGTACAAGATGCAGACGGGTCGGTTGGCGACCAGCAAGATTCACCTGCCGGACAAATTACAGGAGGTCGTTTGAAGGGATAGCTCGTGCAAAACGCACGGGCTTTTCTTTTTTGCGCGATATTTTCTATCCCTGTTATGGAATCCATGACGGAAGGAGGAATTGATATGACTTTGATATTGGGTGCGATCTTTATCGGAGCCGGAGTGATGCTCGTGGCGGAATGGATTAAGGACAAGGATTGAGAGGAATTTGAGCCCGCAGCAAGGGCTCTTTCCTTTTGCCCGGCTTCGTTTTATTCTAGAATAAAATTCTAATCTAGAATAGAAGGTGAGGCGTATGCTGTGCCCAAAGTGCGGGAGCGGACAGATGCGCCATTACGACTGCGTTTGGAGAATTGTCCGAAGTAGAAACGGAAAATTTTCCCGGGTGAGAATTTCCAGAAACAAATGCACTTTTTGCGGAGCCGTTCGGCGAGAGTTGCCCGATTTTATCCTTCCCCGAAAGCAATACGACGCAGAGATCATATTTGGAGTTGTCGAAGGACTGATTACATCCGAGACCCTGGGCTTTGAGGACTACCCATGCGAGATGACGATGCGAAGATGGATTCAAGAATTCCACCGAAGTTGTTTTGCGAACCATTAAGTTTTGCTTTATAGTTGCTATGGAGGCGATACAGATGACCACATCCGTTCGACCGGAGCTGTCGCAGAGGAACAGCTACTGGATCAGCAGGCATCGGTACTACGAACTCAAGCATTTTTGCCTGCAATACCCTGATTGGAAGAAGAATTATCGATCTCTCGATGGAATGCCCACCAAGCGGCCGGCTGTAACTCGCCACGAGGAGGGAACGATCTCCAAACCGACGGAGATGTTCGCGGAGGCAAGGTTATATTTCTCAAAGCGCATGGAGATGGTCGAGGAGACCGCGAAGAAAGCCGCTGGCGACCTGGCTCCGCTGATGCTGAAATCCGTCACGGAGGGTATCTCCTACGAGAAGCTGCGGGCGAGCGAAGGCGTGCCATGCTGCAAAGAGGTCTGGTACGCCGCTTACAGACGATTTTTCTGGCTGTTGGACAAAGCGCGGGAATAGCGTTTCCGCGAAATTTTCAAGTTCTATTGTGAAAGGAGTGAAGGCCTATAAGGAAAAGTTAAGAGAGAAAAATGAAGAACCAGACGAGGGGGATTGTACAATAAAATGCTACAATCCCTCTCAATTTTTCCAGTACGCGGGTGACGAAGGACTGTGCTATATTTTTAAGGAGGTTTGTGTATGGTGACCGTCTCGGAGATCGTTATTGTTTGCCTGGCCTGCTACTTGATAGGTATTTTTGCCGGCCATTATTTTTTCGCCCCAAAGAAGAGCGACTTTGCTGGAACGCTTCGGCTTCTCAAGGACGAAACGGATGGAGAGACGTATCTCTTTCTCGATTTGGACCAGACGCCGGAATCCATCATGAATAAGAAGATGGTCCAGTTCAGGATCGATGCGGAATCGCGCAAATAGCAACGGCTGTTATGGAGATCACTCCATATTTTGTAGGAAAGGAGATACGGAGATGAACGAGAGAACGATGGCGGCTATGCTGGATGAGGAGTGCCGGGAAACGCTTGAAGCGGTATCCCAGTCGAGAGTTCAGACGGAAGAAGCTGCCTGGCAGTTGAAGAAACTGGCCCAGCTTAATGAGTTGCGGATGAACGAACGCAAGTTGGAGATGGACGAAACCTATCGTGAGCGTGAAGCACACATGAAGGAGCGTCAGATCGAAGACTCGAAGAAGGATCGTATCGTCGGCTACATCTTGACGGGCGCCGGAATCATTCTTCCGCTGGGTGCTTCGTGCTACTGGATGGCGAAGGGGATGCAGTTCGAGGAGAGCGGCAGCTTCACTTCCAGAGCCGGCCAATGGGTGTCGAATCATCTGAGGCTTTTCAAGAAGTAGGATGATCCCAAAGAGAGCTCGTGTTGAATGCACGGGCTTTTCTTTTTTGCGCGAGATCGGCAACGGCTGTTATGGAAGCAAACACGAAAGGAATGAAACAACATGGAAAGGCGAGTGTATCTATACGGATTTGGTGATCTCTTGAAGTGCGTGGATCACAAGTTTCTGAAGGGCGATGCGATTACGGTCAGGAATCTGTCCAGAGTGGCGAAGCAGATGCGGGAAATGAATCCCGAATGCAAAATCGTCTGGGCGGTAGACAACCGGCCGGGATTGTATCGGGAATTCTTGGAGGCTGTGAAGACGAAGGACTTCACGAAGCAGGTTGAGTTCGCGGACACCGTCAGCCGGGAAGGCATTCCGGTCGTCGATATTGCGACATTGGATTGAGCCTGCAAAGGCTCTTTCCTTTTCGGAGGTCTTATGCGCTACCATTACGAAAAGCCGGATTTCTATTTGAGCCAGTACGGCTCGATTTATATTTGCGATCATCCGATTTACAACCGCTGCACACTGTTCAAAATTGATGACCTGGGGCTTGCGGTGATCCAGCAGAGGTTCGATCCGGAGGGCAAGCGAACCTACTGGACCGAGATCGACCCGTGGCTGACCGATCCGATCTACCTCCATTCGCGGTTCAAGAGCTTCTTTGACGGCCGGGCCAAGCCGGATACGGACGGCTTATATCCTACCGTAACCGTTCGACAAATTATGTGGGCGCTTAAAATGAAGCCCATACCGAAGGAAGTCTGGGAAACGGTGTTTGACCGAAGTTATATTTGAAAACCCGCCAAAAACACAACCTCTATTATGAAATCATATGGAATGGAGGTTGTTTGCATGTATCTTCACTTGCTGCATGGTTTTCCGAAGGATTTGGTTCGAGATGTGAATTCGATCAAGAAATTGGGACTCAAGTGCGTCGATTGGCAGAAGAGAGACGTTGTCGAAACTGCTACCGGGCGGCTTGTGACCCAACTGGACGAACTCACTTTCAAGGGAAACGTCTTTCAGGTAGCCAGAGCGAAGAAGCTCATCGCGACGTTTACGCATGACGAATGATTGCGAAAGCGAGGCCCGCAAAGGGTCTTCGCTTTTCCGCGAGATGAGCAACGGCTATTGTGAAGGAGGTGATTCGCTATGTCGAATCTTTGGGTTTATATTTTGGTTTACATTGGTACGGGGATGCTCTACATAGCCATAATGGGAATTTATGTAGGGGTGACGAGATACCGTCGCTATGGAGGTCAGAAGGTCTTGGAAGCGCTTGAGCGCATGAACGAACTGGCACAAGGATCTTTGGGCGACGGAGCTGATTTGTTTCTCCTCTACATTAGAAACCTGGCTTTTTGGCCGGTTTGCTTCTCTACCAATGTCGCCGTGACAATAAATCTCATAGACGACTACTGCGAACGATGACACCCTGGAATAAGGCCTCGAACGCAAGGGGTCTTATTTTTTTTTCGCGAGATAAACAGCTCCCTTTATGAAACCATGGACGAACGAAATGCGTTGAGAAAACGATGAACGGGATAAAGGGAGGAAAGAACGATGAAGCTTATCGCGGTCGGTTTGTTGATTCTCGTAGGCAAGGCAATCGGCAATTATGGGGACAGGGACGAGGCTTAAACAACGCCTCTTTCCCTTTGCGCGATATTCTCACGTTCTATTATGGAAACCATCACAATTTGGATTTTGAAGGGAGCGGAAGAATCATGATGAACTTTCTTGCGAATGTTGTGGCGATTGTAATCGGCAGGGCGATTGGGTATCTGTTGATGCTGCTCGTCATGAACACCAAGGCGGCTCAGAAATGGTTGGCAAAGTTTAGCTGGAAGTACACCAAGAACCTGATGGCGAACACGGAGAAACTGATGAAGGAGGACGAGGCTGCATAGGCCTCTTTCTCTTGCCGACCGCGAAAAAATCAATCGCTCTTATGGAACAGTCTCAATAAAATTGGACTTTGAAGGAGGGAGAATTGATGGCTTTTCTGAGCATGATTTTCTTTGGGTTTCTGGGCGTCTGCGCGATCGTGGGATGCGTGAGACTCGGGAAATTGGTGATTCGAGGAATCAATACGCTCTTCGACAGGATCGAAGATTTGATGGAGAACTGACGACAAAGGCGGAGCCTTGCGAACGAAGCAAAGGCTCCTTCCTTTTATATTTGAACAGAAACGGAGGGAAGGGAGAAAAATGATGAAGAAGTTCGTAGAGACGGTGGTTGGCGGAACCGTGGGCCTCCTGGCCCTGTGCGTGGTTGCGAGGGTCGCCTACGAGACGGGCCATCGCATGGGCGTGACGGAATGTCGGTACGAGCAGATGAAGCAGGTGCCCGAGAAGGAGCGCCCGGCCGTACAGGAGCCGGAGACCCAGGAGATCGTTCCCGAGCCGGTGGAAGCGCCGAAGCTCGCTCGCAAGCCGAACCGGTTTGGAGTGCTCTCGAAGATCGGGAAGGCGGTCGGCGGTCGCGGCGTGATCGGCCGCATCCTCAAGAATCCGGACGAGCAGCGAGTCGAGATGTACGTGGAGGGCGACACCTTTCGAATTGACGTGAGCCCAAAGTAGCGATATTTGCAACCGCTATTATGGAAATCACGATTGGAAAGGAGAGATGACATGAAGATTTACGTTGTGCCCGACCCGAACGAGACGAAGTTTCAGCTCTGGAAGCGGAAAGTGAAGGCGAAGGTCGAGGAAGGCAAACAGTGGTGCGTTCGCAATAAGGAAGCGATCATCGTGCTGACTCCGGTTGTGGTCGGCGGTGTAACGACTTTTGTAAAGGTCGTTGGCCGTCGCTGCAACCTGAAGAAGCAGGAGGCCGTGAAGAACCTGTATTGCTACGATCGCTCGCTGGGCCACTACTGGGCGCTTCGCCGCGAACTGACCAACAAGGAATGGTTGCAGATCGACGCGAGGAAGAAGAACGGTGAACGACTGAGCGACATTCTGGCAGAACTCAAGGTTTTGAAGTGATTTCCGAATCGAAGGGGCAAGGCCTCTTCGGTTTTATGAGGGAGGAGCGAAGCGACGACTAGCGCTGAGGACACTCTGAAAGAGTACCGCAAGCGCGTAGCCGAAGCCGCCCCTTGCGGGCGGATTAGGCCGAAAAAAAGAAAGGAGTGGTAAAATGAAGAAATTTCTCAACTGGCTCGAAGACAACTCCCCGACGATACTCACGGTTCTCGGCTGCGTGGGCGTGGCGGCTACGGCCGTACTCACCGCTCGCGCTGTTCGGGCAGCCGACACCAAGGAGGAAAACTTTTACGAGATCCATCCCGATCGGGAGATGGAGCCGAAGGAGGTCGTCGAGTACATGGTCCTCCCCTACGTGCCTCCGGCCATCTGCGCGCTGGCGACGGTGGCGTGCATATTTGGCGCGAACGTGCTCAACAAGCGCCAGCAGGCGGCCCTGATGAGCGCATACGCCCTTCTGGAGCAGAGCTATCAGGAGTACCGGGCGAAGGTTCGTGAGATCACAGGGCCGGGTACGGACGAGTTCATTCAGAAGGCCATCGAGCAGGAGCATGAGGCCAAGGAAAAGGACGAGCTTCCCTGGGACGAGGTGCAGACCTTCTATATTTCCCAGTACGGGAAGTTCTTCGACCGCACGATGAATCAGGTCTGGCAGGCGGAGTATCATCTCAACCGAAACTTCGTGCTGCGGGGCTACGTGACGTTCAATGAATTCCTCGATTTCCTCGGGCTGGATCACGTCGAAGATGGCGACAGGATCGGCTGGGACGCTACTTCCGGCGCGGAATACTACGGATATTCCTGGATCGACTTCAGCCACCGCCAGTATACCGCGGACGACGGCTTGCGGATTTACGAAATCTATCTGGACTTCGAGCCGCATGAGCTCTTTGGCAACCTCGCCTACGTTCCTCCCACGATGCAGACCCTCAAGGACTGATTCCGCGATATTTTCAAAGGCTTGTGTGGAAAGGAGGCAAATGCTATGAGTAAGAAGAAACCTTCGCTCAAGACTCTTGGACTCATCGCCACTGTCGGCGGCTTTGGATTGAGCTTGCTGGGCAGCTGGGTCGGTGAACAGAAGCAGGAGAAGTTGATCGAGGAGAAAGTGACCAAGGCACTTGCGGACCGGGAGAAGAAGTAAAAGGCGGAGGAGCCCCGAATGCGAGGGCTCTTCGCTTTTTCGAGGGAGGATCGACAATTTGATGACGAAAAGCGAAGCAATCTCGCTTCTGCGAAGGTATCGCAGGGAACAGCTCTTTAAGCCCTCGCCGCGCCTCGCACGCATTTCTCCGGCGTACAGAAAGTATTCCTATATCCATGAAATTTACTCACGAACTCTGGTTTTGGAGTTGATTCGCAAGGTCAATCAAGCGCCGGAGGATGCCGATCCGCTCGTCGCGATTCGGGATTTCTACTATTTCATGGACGACATGGTGTGCGAGAGCGTGAATCCGTCCACATGGGCCTTCGCCTCGACGCTGGAGAATGAGACGGGAGACATACTGCGATATTTGCGGTGGAAGGAGAAGATGAATGATTCGACTGGGAGTTGACGAACGTTGCCATGAGTGCCCGAAGTTCAAACCAGAATGTGTGGAAGAGTTGGCAACCGATCTCTACGCGGACGGCGAACTATGGTTATGGAGACGGGATTACGTGGTCCAATGCGAGAACAAGGATCTCTGCAAGTTCCTGCTTGAAAAGGCCAGGAATGAAGTGAAAGGGGAGATGAAAAATGAACAAGATGGACGTTGAACATCTCTTTCAGAATTTCTGGAAGGGTGTTCGCAAGCACAGCCCGGAGATATTCATGGGAATGGGCATCGCCGGATTCTTCGGAACGACTGGCCTTGCCGTCTGGGCCACACCCGAGGCCATGCGCCGGCTGGAGGACAAGCGGGAGCGGCTGCGGCGCAGGAAGCTGACCGCCATCGAGACGGTGGAGGCGACGTGGAAGTGCTATATTCCCGCCGCGGTCACGGGAACGCTCTCGGCGGCCTGCGTGATCGGCTCCGAGCGAATCAGCAGCCGGAGGAACGCGGCGTTGGCGACGGCCTACGCCCTTTCGGAGAGCGTGCTGCGCGAGTACCGCAACAAGGTGATCGAGACCATCGGCGAGCGCAAGGAGACGGAGATTCGCAACGAGATCGACCGCGACCGGGTGGAGAAGAACCCGCCCGAGGAGAGCCTGGCAATCAGCACGGTGGAGGCGACGGGCCTGACGCTCTGCTACGACGCGGCGTTCGGGCGATATTTTCACTCGACCATCGAGAACATTCGCCGGGCGGAGAACAAGTTGAACCGCCAGATGGCGACGATGTGCGAGCCGTATATTTCCCTGAACGAATTCTATCGGGAAATCGACGCGCCCGATCTGCCGCCCGTGGACATCGGAGACCAGCTCGGATGGAATCTGGACAAGGGGCTGATCGAGGTTCGGTTCAGCTCGCAGCTGGCCTGGGGCCGGGTTCCCTGCCTGGTGATGAGCTATGAGCTCGCGCCCAACTACAACTATTTCTGAGGGGAGGCAAGTTGATTGAAAATAAACTTGATCCGCTTTTTAAGCGGATTTCGATGGTTCAAATCAAAGATTTGAAGCATCGAACCGCCGGCTGGCTCGTGCTCTGAGTGGGTCCGCGAAATTTTCAAGTTGTGTTATGAAGGGACACATCCCTAACATAGAAAGGAGAATGACTCATGGAAGAGAAGATCACTGATCTGGTCGAGACGGAAGCGGTTGAGAACCTGACGAACCTGGTTGACGAGGCGACGGAGGTTTCGCATTCTGGGAACAACGGACTGAAGACCGTTGCGAAGACCGGCGCGGCCATGGTTCTCGGAGCGGTGCTCTGGGAGCGCGTGGCGAAGCCGATCGGTCGCAAGGCCAAGTCCGCCATCAAGAAGGCGAAGGCGAAGAAGGCTGCCAAGAGGGCGGATCAGAAGACCGATGACGACATCGATGTGGACAAGATCGTCGATGAAGTGGTGAATGACGATTTCGAGTGATGGGAGACCCGACGGGAGGACGCCAAACGCAAGGCGTCTTCCCTTTTATTTTTGCAAAGGGGGAATTTCAAATGGATAGGATCAGGATTCATCTGGACCTGAACGTGGACGCATTCAAGATCGCGTTCCTCGCAGCGATCGGCTGGGATCTGGGCAAGATCGTCTGCAATGCTTCGGAGAGGATTCTCCTCAGGATTCTTGAGCCGCGCGTCGCCGCGCTTCAGAGGAAGATGTACGAGGAAAAGGCGGCGAAGGAGCGGGACAAGGCGAGCGAGGAGGAATGAGCACATGGAGGAATACAAGTCCAATTCGCATCGCTCGAAGGAGCGGGAGGAAGAGCAGCGCAAGCAGGAAAAGGTGATCTCCGGCAATGCGCGCCAGCGGAAGAAGAGCGTCGGCAGCAAGCTGGGGAGCGCCATCATCAGCAACGATGTGGACAGCGTCGGAAATTATATTTTCATGGATGTGCTTGTGCCTTCCTTCAAGAAGATGATCTCTGACATCGTCTGCAACGGCGTCAACATGCTGCTGGGCGAGCCGAACCGGGATCGCTCGAGGTCGAACGGCTCCCGCGTGAGCTATCGGGCCTACTACGACGAGCGGAACGATCGCCAGAGCTCTCAGCGCGTCCGGCCGAGTTACAGCTATGACGACATCATATTTGATGATCGCGGGGACGCGGAGGAAGTGCTCTGCCGCATGGAGGAGCTGATCGACCGCTTTCAGGTGGTCAGCGTGGCCGATCTGTTCGATATGGCCGGCCTGAGCTGCAACTACACCGACAACAAGTACGGCTGGACAGACCTCCGGGACGCTCGCGTGGAGCGGGTTCACGACGGGTATGTCATCCGCCTGCCGAGAGCGACGACGCTGTAAGGAGGATGGAAGGATGCTTCAAACCAAGGAAACGGTCAATCATCCCGACCACTATCAGACCCGAAGGGGGATCGAAGCCATCGATGTGATGGAGGCGTTCACCGAGAACATGAGCGGGGACGAGGCCGTGCTCACGGCCACGATCCTGAAGTACAGCGAGGTTGGATTTCCAAAGGAAATCCAAGTCTGCCTTTAGGCAGACCGCTTTGGTCAAATCAAAGATTTGAGCAAAGGCGCCTTCGGTGGAAGAAAAAGAACGGCGTTGAGGATCTGAAAAAGGCGCAATGGTATCTGGACCGGCTCATCACGAAGGTTGAGGGCCGGGCGATGGAGGCGATCAGCCACGCCATGGACGCCGCGGCCGACAACGCCAACAGCAGTCTGCGAATGACGAGCACGACTGCCTACAACGCATGCGAATGAAGGAGTGATGAAGTATGAACTTTACCCAAATGAAGAACAAGGCTGTGCTTGGAATCCGCAGGCACAGCCCTGAAATTCTCATCGTTCTCGGCGTGACCGGCACGCTTGCGGCCGCTGTGAAGGCCTGTGTGGACACCCACAGGAAGCTCGACGCGGTGCTCGAGAAGAAGGACGAGCGGATCGAAGCGGCCAGGAAGGTCGAAACCGAGAAGGAGCAGAAGCGGGAGCTGACCAAGGCCTATATTTCCACGGGCGTCGATCTCTTCCTGCTCTACATGCCCTCCGCGACCATCGAGGCACTCTCCGTGACGGCGATCTTCGCCAGCAACAACATTCTGCGCAAGCGGATGATCGCGATGGCGGCCGCTTATGCGACCATCGATCAGAGCTTCAAGGAGTACCGCGCCCGGGTGATCGAGCGCTACGGCGAGGACGCCGACTTCGAGCTTCGCCACGGGCTCCACAAGGAGAAGATCACCCAGATCGAGACCGACGAGAAGGGCAAGGAAAAGAAGGTCGAGAAGCTGGTCGAGATCACGGACGGCTCGATGCCGAGCGATTACGCACGATATTTCGTGAAGGGCGAGGCTGCTTCGGCCGAGAACAACTACGACTACAACATGATGTTCGTCAAGACCCAACAGGAGGTCGCCAACCATCAGCTTCGCAGCTTCGGCTATCTTTTCCTGAGCGATGTCTACGACGCGCTGGGGATTCAGCGCACGATCGCGTCTCAGTCCGTTGGCTGGGTATATGACCCGACGAGCGACAAGAACGACAACTACGTGGACTTCGGCATTCGCGAGGTCTACCGCAAGGACCCGGACAACCCGAACGAGCACGAAAAGGTGATTCTGCTGGACTTCAACGTGGACGGCAACATTCTGGAGCCCTGCGCGGAGGCCGGCCTGATCGGCAAGAAGTGAGGTGAGCATCATGTCCACCGGACGCAAGGTTGTGTCCTATATTTTCGCCACGATCGCGGGGCTTTGCTTCGCGGGAGGCGTGGCGATTCTGACGACGGGGAGGGATTGAATGGATTTTCTTGAAATGCTCGTCTATCAACTCGACAACATGCTTGACACCAAGAGAAAGCGCCACATCGTCGGAGGCGTGCTGCTGAGCGCATCCGCGCTCTTTGGCGGTCTGGCGATCACGGTGTTTACCATCAAAGAGCCCGGTTAAGGGCGAGAAGGAGAAGAAAAATGTTCGGAACCATTCTGATTACGTTCGTCATCACCGCTCTGGGTATGACGGTGGTCTTTCAGCACTACGTTCGCAAGGAGCAGCAGCGGGCGTACAATCGCCTCACGAGCGAGAAGGAGAACCTCGAACGGGAGATCACGGATCGAAAAAACCGGGACACGAAGCGAAGGGTGCAGGACGCCTACAATCAGGGGCTCTATGACGGCCGGGAGACGGACGCCATTTACCGGCAGGTTCTGTCCAGGCAGGCCTCCGGAGAACGGATGACGATTATGATGAATGGGAATCCGGAAAGGAAGTGAAGGTATGAACAAGAGCATCATTGCGGCGGTCTCGCTCTGTCTGGGCGGGATCGCCGGCTTTTTTGTTGCCCGGAAGGTCTTTGAGCAGAAGTACAAGCTGCTCGCGGACGAGGAAATCGCCTCCGTGAAGCGGGCGTTTCGCAAGGGCGAGAAGAAGCCCCCTTCGGACGGCGGCATCCTCGCGCAGGGAAAGGATGCACAGACGCTTGCGAATGAGTTCATCGACAAGCTCCACTATGCGAAGGACCCCGAGGTTCCGGAAGCGAGCGAGCCGCGCGTCATCACGCCCGATGAATTCAACAGCATTCCCGAGTACGACGAGGTCAGCCTGACCTACTACTCGGACGGCGTGGTTGCGGACGAGAACGGCCACGCGCTGAGCGAGGACGAGGTGCAGCGCAGCATCGGCGGAGACCCCGTCTCCCACTTCGGAGAGTACGAGGAGGACTCCGTGTTCATCCGCAACGACGCCTACAAGACCGACTATGAGATCCTCTACGACCACCGAACCTACGCCCAGGTGCTGGAAGAGAAGCCGTATCTGGAGAGCTGAAAGGGTGACGGCAGTCGATGAGGGAGCAATATTTTCGTTGGTTGATGCTGCGCGTGATTGGCGGAACCTCTTCCTGGACAAAGCTCTGCCGGCTGCTGGACGGTATGGAATTCACCTATATTTTGGAAATGGACGCGAACCGGGCCGAGGACGGAATCGATCTTCGGTACCGGTTCGGCCATGAGCGGGGATATTCCTTTGAAGAGGTCGAGGATGCCATCGGGCGAAGGCCGTGCACGGTCTTTGAAATGTTGGCCGCGCTCGCGAACCGCTGCGAGGAGCAGATCATGGACGACCCGGCGATCGGGAATCGAACGAACCAATGGTTCTTCGAGATGATCGACAGCCTGGGTCTTGGAGGTATGGACGACCGTCACTTCGATGCTCGTGAAGCGGAGAGGACGGTCGTTCGCTTTTTGAACCGCGAATACGAACCGGACGGACGGGGCGGGCTGTTCACGGTTCCGGGAATCCGCCGGGACATGCGCGGCGCGGAAATCTGGTACCAGATGATGTGGTATCTGGATTATATCACTTATGGGAGGGAATGAGAATGCGTTGACAATCGACTTTTTGATGATTTCGACCCGCCCCACCAAGCGCGGGATCATTGAAATCTACCCGAAGTTCATCATCAAGAATCCAAGCGAGACGCTGATGATTCGCGGCGGCGATTTTTACGCCATCTGGATCGAAGAGCGCGGCCTGTGGTCCACCAACGAGCAGGATGCGCTGGATCTGATCGACCGCGAATTGGACGCCTACGCGAAGGAGAACGCCAAGCGGTTCGAGAGCGGCTACCGCGTGCTTCACATGTGGGACGCCGAGAGCGGCATGGTGGACGTTTGGCACAAGTATTGCCAGCGGCAGATGCGCGATTCCTTCCACATGCTCGACGAGAAGCTGATATTCTCCAATACCGAGACCAAGCGGCGGGATTACGCATCGAAGCGCCTGCCCTACCCGCTCGAAAAGGGAGATACTCCGGCCTGGGACAAGCTGATGACGGTGTTATATTCTCCGGAGGAGCGCAAGAAGATCGAATGGGCCATCGGAAGCATCGTGTCGGGAGACAGCCGGAAGCTCCAGAAATTCGTGGTTTTCTATGGCGCCGCGGGAACGGGAAAATCCACCGTTCTCAACGTAATCCAGCAGCTCTTCGAGGGCTACACCAGCGTGTTCGACGCGAAGGCGCTGGGCTCATCCAGCAACAGCTTCGCGCTGGAGGCGTTCAAGAGCAATCCGCTGGTGGCGATCCAGCACGACGGCGATCTCTCCAAGATCGAGGACAACACCCGGCTCAATTCGCTGGTCTCTCACGAGATGATGACGGTGAACGAGAAGTTCAAGTCCACCTACGCGAACCGCTTCAAGTGCTTTCTTTTCATGGGTACGAACCGCCCGGTGCGAATTACGGACGCCAAGAGCGGCCTGATCCGCCGTCTGATCGACGTTTCCCCCACGGGAGAAAAGCTCAAGCCCAGCGAGTACAAGGCGACGATGAAGCAGGTCAGCTTCGAGCTCGGTCCCATTGCGAACCATTGCCACGAGGTCTACCTCTCCGATCCGGGCGCCTACGACGATTATATTCCTCTGAGCATGCTGGGCGCGTCCAACGATTTCTACAACTTCGTGATGGACTCCTGGCCGATCTTTCGCAAGGACGACGAGACGACGCTCAAGGCCGCCTGGGAGATGTACAAGACCTATTGCAGCGATGCGAAGGTTCCCTATCCATATCCCCAGCGCGCCTTCAAGGAGGAGCTCAAGAACTACTTCCGCAACTACAAGGAGCGCGAGATTTTGGAGAACGGGGCCCGGGTTCGCAGCTACTACTCCGGCTTCCGCTACGAGAAGTTCAGCGAAGGCGAGAATCAGGATGAGCCGCCGAAGGAACCTCCCACGCTGGGATTGAAGAAGCAGCCGTCCCGATTCGATGCGGAGTACGCCGATTGCCCGGCGCAGTACGCATCCGTCGCCGGAACGCCGGAGCGAAGGTGGGCGAGCGTCAAGACGAAGCTCTCCGATCTCGATACGTCTCAGGTGCATTACGTTCGCGTGCCGGAGAATCATATCGTGATCGACTTCGACATCGCGGATGCGGACGGCAACAAGAGCTTCAAGCGGAATCTGGAGGAAGCCGCCAAGTGGCCGCCGACCTACGCGGAGACCAGCAAGAGCGGCGCAGGCATCCATCTCCATTATATTTACGCGGGCGACGTGAGCCGCCTGAGTTGCGTCTATGACGACCACATTGAGGTGAAGGTGTTCAACGGAAAATCGAGCCTTCGCAGGAAGCTGACGAAGTGCAACGATCTCCCGATCGCCACCATCTCACAGGGGCTACCCATGAAGGAGGCGAAGAAGACGGTCGATTTCAATTCGGTTCAGAGTGAAAAGGGTCTGCGAGCGATGATCCTGAAAAATCTCGGGAAGGAAATTCACGCAAACACGAAGCCGAGCGTGGATTTTATCTACAAGATTCTGGAGGACGCCTACAACAGTGACCTGAGCTACGACGTGAGCGACATGCGAAACGCCGTGCTCGGGTTCGCGGCGAAGAGCTCCAACCAAGCGGAGGCCTGCATAAAGCTCGTGGGCAAGATGAAGTTTAAGTCGAAGGACAATCTCGAAAGGAAACCAATCCAGCCGGATACGGACGGCGATCTGGTGTTCTACGATGTGGAGGTCTTTCCCAACCTGTTTCTCGTCAACTGGAAGCTGGCGGGTGAGGGCAAGAAGGTCGCTCGGATGATTAACCCCAAGCCGAAGGAGATTGAGGAATTGATGCGGTTCCGGCTGGTGGGCTTCAACTGCCGCCGGTACGACAATCATATTCTCTACGCCCGGCTGATGGGCTACACGAACGAACAGCTCTACAAGCTGAGCCAGAGCATCATATCCGGCGAGAAGGGCAGCTTCTTCGGCGAGGCCTACAACGTGAGCTACACCGACGTGTACGACTTTTCCAGCAAGAAGCAGAGCTTGAAGAAATTCGAGATTGAACTGGGAATCCACCATCAGGAGCTGGGCCTTCCCTGGGATCAGCCGGTTCCGGAGGAAAAGTGGACGATGGTCGCCGAGTATTGCGACAACGATGTGCTGGCGACCGAGGCGGTGTTCAACGCCCGAAAGGCGGACTGGACGGCGCGCCAGATTCTGGCGGATGTGGCGGGAATGACGGTAAACGACACCACCAACAGCCTGACCACGCGCATTATATTCGGCGCGGAGCGCAAGCCCCAGGATTCGTTCAACTACCGCTTCATGGGCGAAGAGAAGAACGATTCCGACACCTACACCACCTACCCGGGCACCGATTCCCAGTGGACGGTCTTCAAGGGAACCCGGCCGATATTTCCCGGCTACAAGTACGAGCGCGGCGTGAGCACCTATCGCGGCGAAGAAGTCGGCGAGGGCGGCTACGTCTACGCCGAGCCGGGCATGTACGGAAACGTGGCGCTGTTGGACATCGCCAGCATGCACCCGAGTTCCATCGTAGCGGAGGAACTGTTCGGCCCCGTCTACACCCAGCGCTTCAAGGAGATTCTCGACGCCCGAATCGCGATCAAGCACAAGGACTTCGAGCGGGCGAAGACGCTGCTGGACGGAAAGCTCTCCAAGTACCTCTCCGACGAGGGCGCGGCGAAGGACTTGGCCCAGGCTCTGAAGATCGCGATCAATTCGGTGTACGGCTTGACCGCGGCGAAGTTTGAAAACCCGTTCCGGGATCGAAGGAACGTGGACAACATCGTCGCCAAGCGCGGGGCGCTGTTCATGGTGAACCTCAAGCATGAGGTTCAGAATCGAGGCTTCACCGTGGCACACATCAAGACCGACTCCATCAAAATCCCGGACGCGACCCCGGAGATCATCCAATTCGTGATGAACTACGGGAAGCTCTACGGGTACAACTTTGAACACGAGGCGACCTATGAGAAGATGTGCCTCGTCAACGACGCTGTCTACATCGCCAAGTACAAGGACAGCGGCGAATGGACGGCAACGGGCGCGCAGTTTGCAGTTCCCTACGTGTTCAAGAAGCTATTCACCCATGAGGGCATCCAGTTCGATGATATTTGCGAGACCAAGTCTGTGAGCTCCGCGCTGTATCTGGATATGAATGAGGCGATGCCCGAGGGCGAGCACGACTACCACTTCGTCGGAAAGGTCGGCCAGTTCTGCCCGATTCAGCCGGGCCGCGGAGGCGGGCTCCTGATGCGGGACGCCGGGATCAAGGATGGCGAGCAGCGATATTCTGCCGCAACCGGCAGCAAGGGCTACCGCTGGCTCGAATCCGAGATGGTACGGACGCTCGAGAAGGAGGACGACGTGGACCTTCGCTACTACAATCATCTGGTGGATGAGGCAAAGGCGACGATCTCGCAGTACGGCGACTTCGAGTGGTTCGTTTCGGAAGACAAATACGACGTACCGCCGGACGGTTGAGAGAGGTGAATCCCGATGTGCGAATTCACGGTAACTTACAAAGACCGTAGCTACATCGTCACCGGCGATCCCTGGACGACGCTGGAAACGGTGTGGCTCAGTCAGAAGTGCTGGTTCATGAAGGGAGCGGTAGTGACGATCATGGACGAGCGAGGCAATATTCAGACTTTTGTAAAGGAGTAGAGGCATATGGCTATGAGGAATGGCAACATCGCAATCGACAACACCCGATTCATATTCGGGACCAACTTCTCGGGAAACCCCGAGAACGACCGCTTCGGGGACACCCGCCGCAAGGCGAACATCGTGATCCCCGACCCCGAGCAGGCGAAGGACCTCATCAAGCAGGGCTTCCGCGTGCGCGAAACCAAGCCGAGGGAGGACGACGATCCGGACAACTTCTCCCCGGAATACTTCGTACAGGCGGTGCTCAAGTACCGCGACCGCTTCGACAAGCCGGTGAAGTATCCGCCGCGGGTCTATCTGGTGAGCGACGACGGCGAGCCCGTGCTGCTGGACGAGGATGACGTGGAGCAGATCGACCAGATGCGCGTCAAGAACGTCAACGTGGTGCTCAGCCCCTATCAGTGGGACCCGGTGAACAATGGCATGAGCCTGTATATTCGCACGATGTATGTGGAGCAGGACCTAGACGACGATCCCTACGCGGAGCGCTACCGCCGTCGCCGGGATGACGGAGAGGAGATGCCGTTCTGATGAAAGAAGATAGGTTTTTGAGGGTCATCTTACTCGTTACCCTTGGATGTAATTCAATAAACCTACTATTGCAGATATTGCAGCTCCTACGGCACTGACAATCGCCAGTGCTCTGTTCAAACGCTGATCTTTCATGTATTGGAGATAGCGCTCTCCATCAATAGAGAGTTTGGGTATGGATTCCTTTACGATTCCGGCTTCAAGAACGGTTGGTATTTCTACAATCATCTGTTGCGTACGGAGATCGTCTCTCAATTTCTCATCAGGAATCTTGCCCCTCTTGAATTGCCGAAGAGCTTTATATTCTTCCTTCGTGAGGATCAGCGGTTTGTAGTTTTTCACTTTACCCACCTCTGGAACGATTTTAGAAGACAAAAGTAAAGTTATCAATCAAGGAGGAAAATGAAAAATGCGTGAGATCAAGAGGAACATGGCGAGGGAGAACATGAAGCGGGCCGGATTCGTCCGGATCAACAAGAAGCGGATCGTGACCGACCCGAGGACGAACCGGGCGCACAAGACCTCCTTCTTCGGGATGAACTGGCGGAAGTGGATCTACGGCAAGCCGTCCCGGAAGATGGCCTGAGCGGATTTGGCCGAGTCGCGATAAAAACAAGCCTTCTTATGGAAGACCAATGAACATGAAGGAGGCGTTTTGAAATGTTGAAGACCTATCTGAAGCGGACTTGGTGGGCTTGGGCGCTGCTTGTTGCGTCGATCGTGGTTGAGGTGGTGATGGTCAATCACCCGGTGATCGGTGGGATTCGAGGAACTTTTGGCCAGTTGCGATACTGGCACGGGGACTGGATTCTCAGCCTTTCCCGGGCGGATGTGCTGTGGCTGACTTCGACGGTGACGTACATTGTCAGCGGCCTATGGGCCGGAATCCAGTTGATCCGCATCGCGGTGAAGGACATGCGAGAGGAACGAAAACTGGCAGTATTGGAGACCGAAGGGGAGCAGGGTTGACAGACCCTGTTCTCTTTTATTTTCGAAGGAGAGAAAGGAGAAGTCAATGACAGTTCGAGAGAAGATGGTTGAATGGCGGAGGAGCTACGGACTCACCCGGAAGGAGATGGCGGTGCTCGCGGATTGCTCGGAGGGTCTGCTCACCGGCATTGAGCGCGGAGATGTGACGCACCCCAGCATTGCGCATCGCATCGGCATGGCCTACCGCCTCACGGAGCTGGAGACCGAGGAGCTCATGCCCAGGTGCAGGCGGATTCACGGCGGGGACTACGATCCCGACCGCTACGTGGCTTCGGCGGACCGCAATCCTGCGCCGGTCCCCCGCTTCATTCCCCTCCCGAAGGAGGCGTATGCGGAATGATCGAGATCAGTCATGTGGAGACCTACGGCTGGGAGGCGGCCATTCGTGGCATGCGCAACCCGATGAACAGCTGGGAGAAATCGGACACTTTTTTCATTGAGCCGCGTGGAGTGTTTCACATGCTTACCGGTGGTTACTCACCCTATTCCGGAGGTCCCAACTTTGTGAGCCAGGGCTTCGAACTGGGTCGAAACGACCTGGCGCTCATGGAGAAGCTCATCAAGGCCGGGCCAGATCACGCCAAGTTCCTGCGGATGATCGGAATCAGCATGGATATTCTGGCGCCGCTGTACTGGTGGAAGGAGATGGACACCTACAAAGTCGGGACCACCGCCAATTCCTGCTCCACGATGCACAAGATCGCGGCGAAGGAGTTCACCCGGGATGACTTCTCTCACGAGCACCTGGTTCCGCGCATGCTGGAAGTGCTGGATGTCACCATCGCCAACCTGAACGCCTGCCGTGGAATCTACCTGGAAACCCAGGATAAGAAGTGGTGGTGGCAGATGATCCAGCTTCTCCCGACCTCCTACAATCAGAGGCGGACCGTCACCCTCAACTACGAAGTCGCCAGGAGGCAGTATCACGCCCGCAAGAACCACAAGCAGGACGAGTGGCGCGAGGGATATTGCAAGGCATTGGAGCAGCTTCCCTATGCGAAGGAGTTGATCGTGGAATGAATTTCTACGTCCTGTTGTACTTCTGCCGGAAGCACGGCATCGATATCGAGTACCGCTATTCCCCCAAGTGGAAGATGCACATTCTTCACTTCATGGGACACAACGGCCACAAAAACAAGTGGCTTAAGTATGAGGACCGAATTCACGATGACGAGCTTCAGGCGATCGGCGATCAGCGCAATTT
>CANQSU010000024.1 GCA_947626585.1 uncultured Oscillospiraceae bacterium | reverse complement strand
CCCAGCGGCGGTTAAAAGCAAAATCTATGTTCTGTCCCGAGGGCGTCACCTTGGATTTCGGCAGCGGGAAACACCGCTACCTTGCCTTTGAGCGCTCTGGCAGCATGAGCCGGGAATACAAGTTATCCTTCATCCGGGAGGACCTTTATGCCGCTGTGACCCGGCGCGTCACAATGGATCTGACCATTGGAATGTGCCAGCTCAGTAAGCTCTACGCCTACAACGGTCTGATGATGTCCAGCGGCAAACGCATCGACGGCATTGAAATTGACAAGCCGCACCGGGTCATTGTCATCGACAATCCAAGCTATGAGGTTCCCAATGTTCCCGTGATTACAGCAGAGGACGCGGATGGCGGCGGCAGTATGAGAGTGTTCCGCCGGGTGGAAAAGACCGTGGATTCCGTCAAGGTCACAGGCTTTGACGGCGAGGGCCTGATCTCCAAAGAGTACGCGGCTGTGGTAGACAGGGTGTTCTGCGGTGGGAATGTACATACCTCCTTCCAGATCCGTATGCCCTATGTCAAAGGAATGCTCCACAAGGTAGACTTCAAAGACTTTTACAAGATGACAGGCACCAAGCGCCTGACGGATATCTGGGGCGTCAAACACCGCGTGGAAGATGTGGATATGATCCTGACAAAGAGTATGTTCAAGGGCTTCGGCTGGCTGAACGGAAGCGGCAAGACCTGGGCGGACTACTGGGAAGCATTCCGCAAATACCATCACGCTCTGTACATCACCCAGGTGGGAAACGGCGAGGCGGATACCACAACCCGGATGAATTTCCAGTTCCTGAATACCCTGAATCTGACCAGAGAGGAGTTCCGGCCCGGGGATCTGCCCCTGGGATGGGGGCATAGTCCCGCGGATGATCCACGAGAGTGGGTCACCAAGGAAACAGAGCAGGAGTATTATAATGTCTGCTGTGATGAAGACTTTCGCCTGCAATACTTTCTCAAGCGGGGAAAGCGGCGGATCTTTGAAGAAAAGACACGGGATTACCATCTGGCGCAGATTCTGAAAAAGAATCCCCTGTTCATCCGGGAAAAGGAATTTACGAAGCAGTTGGACGCCGTTGCCGAGGGCATCATCCGCCGCTATGCCTTGGGCGAGCTGACAGTCGCGGGAGACACCCGGTATCTGTCCGGTGACTTGCTGGAGCTGCTCTGGCTGCAGGTGGATCAGAGGGCGAAGCGGAACAGCAGGCAGGAAATATTCTTCGCCAGCGCTATGACCAATACATTTCCCACCACGGCATTCTACGCGCCCGGCGCGCGGTACCCAAAGATCGACAACTATACCATTCTTCGCAATCCCCACATCGCGAGAAACGAGGAGATCCAGCTTGCGGCCTACCGCGAGAAAGACAATATGCGGCACTACTATTTGGGGCATCTGCGCGATGTGATCATGGTGGAGCCGCATATGCTGGCGGCGGAACGGTTGGGCGGCGCCGACTACGATGGGGATATGGTTCGCACCATCGCTTCGCCCCTGCTGAACCAATGCGTCCGCAGAAATTACTATGAATACAGCGACAAGCTGACGAATACAGACAATCTACCGCTTTTGATGATCCCCACCATCGAGCCGCTGACCCGAGACGCCAACGATTGGGAAGCAAGGTATGAGACGGTCAAAAACACATTCTCCGCCCGGACGGGACAGATCTCCAATGCCGCGCTGAATCGCGGCATCCAGGCTTATAATGAAAACTCTACGGCGGAAGACCGTGACCGCTACCGCAAGGAAGTGGAGATGCTGGCAATCCTGACGGGACTGGAAATTGATTCCTCCAAGAGCGGCGTCAAGCCGGATCTGTCCATGTTTCTGCGCAACCGCAATGTCCAGCGAAGCCGGTTTCTGCGGTACAAGTACATCGCTGCCGCGGATGATCAGGAAACTCGCCCCGGGCAGACGACTAAAAAGAAACGGCTGGACGCCTACTTTTCCAGCGTCGACTGGGACAAGGTAAATTCCAATATCGAGCGGCTTCCCTACCTTGCCCGGAAGCTGCAAGAGCTGACGCCGAAAATTCAGGCCGCGCCTGCCGATCCATCCCGGCTGTACACCTTTGCCGAGCCGGGGTGGAAAGAGAAGCTGGATTCCGCTGTCAGCGCAAAAGTCAAAGCCCTGGCGGATGATTATCGTCACTGCCTGACCCGGGTTCGTGCCAGCCGGCAGCCCGATCAGTCAGGCAAACGGATCACGGATATCGAGCGGATCCTGTTCGCCAGAGGGCAAGAAGATCTCTGGGACCTGGACAGCCTGTATGCCGCTTTTTCCTCTCTGACCTACGAGGAAGCAGACGCCCTATATCAGGCATTGGAGGCGGAAAAATGGCAGTTCATGACGCCGGATGAGCGGGAAGCATTTCTGGAAAAGCACCTGCCCGGTTCCGATTTTGTGGAATACTATGATTTACTCTGTGATTTCCGCGACGGCGGCTACCGCGTTCTGGGGCATCTTGTCGGGGACCGCATTGCGTCTTACAAGGAAAAAGCGCGGAAGGAGCTGCACGCCCCGCAGGATTCTCCAGCCATGACCGCCATGCTGAATGCCTACAGGAACCGGGCATCCAGCGCGGACTTTGAAACTGTGGTGGCCCGGGCGTGCCGGAAGCAGCTGGAAAAGATGATGGAACCGGGGCAGGCAGTCCAGTATGCCGTTGCTTTGGAACTACACGATTTCCTATGGGATGTGCTATTTGATGTGCTGCTTCCCTATGTCAAAAAGCGGGAGGCGATCCACGATGCTGAATGAACCGCGGGAATTTTTCGACTACACGACCCCTGTGACATATACAGCCAAAGCGAAAGCGGATACCACCTACCTGCGCCATTTCACCCTGGATTTCTTCACCAGCTTCGATGGGCTAAACCGGGTACTGACCATCCTCGCCAGAGGATACCTGTTCCAAGATGAAAAGCCGGATGTTGACCGGGCGAAGCGAGCGCTTCTCGCTTGGAGCAGTATCCCGGAAAGCAAAAAAGCCACCCCAAAGAAGGGGTGGCAATATCGGACGGATTTCCGGGAGCTGCATGGTCCGTTCCCGGAGCTGGTGGATCAGAACGGCAAAGGCTGGCTTTACCGCCATGCCCATGGGGTGGAGAAATTCATTCTGAAAAACGCAGGACAGATCGATTCCCGGAAGGTGCCACAGGCGGAGAAAATTCGGAAAGAATTTGACAGGAAGTGGCGCGAAAAGGTTGTACAGCTTCAAAACCGCGTTTTCAATCCCAACACCAAGGGCGGCTGGGTGTTCCGGTTTGACGACGCCATTGCGGAGGCGCTGGAGCTGGGGCCGTTGCGGAATTATGAAATCACTTTACCAGAGGAATTGAAACAGCGGATAACGCAGGCCACCTCCGCCAAGATCGCTCCCTATGTCCGCGACCTGATTTCCTACTACCTGGCGCACCGCCGGGAGGATACGGACTGGGTGGTTCTGCCCGCCACCGGCTTTGATAACTATTACCGCAGCAGTTATTTCAGCAAGAAGGTGCTTGGACAGATCCCAGAGACGATCCTCGTAAAGCAGGAGCGTTCCGGCATCTCCCGGTACTACATCACAGAAGAATTCCTGCCATAAATTCGGCACTTTAGCTACTTGCGTTTTCTTCTTCCGTAAGGTAACATCACCAAAACTTTTGGAGGTGTACTTATGCAGCACTATATCGATGCCTTGCGATACTACTGCCAGCGGAATCCACTGAACCACGGGGATGCCGAATCCGTCATGGAGTTTCTATACTGGCACTATGCGGAGTTTAATCCCATTGTCAATCAGAAAATTCGTGATGGCTTTACCCAAATCCGCCGGCAGTATTCACACCTGTCCATGGAGGAGTTCGACCCCATTTTCACAACCGTCAGTGGCCTCTGCGTGGAGCATGAACGCCTTGCTTTTCTGGAAGGCCTCCGACTGGGGATGACGCTGATGATGGAACTGGCAGAGGAAAAATCCGCTTGAGCCGCGCGTCGGGCTGACCTTGATCAGCGGTTAAAATACTTCTTTCGATACGCAAACGGCGTTATATGGAAGTGCTTTTGAAATACATTTTGGAAGTGAGACTGGCTGGAAAAGCAGAGATACTGTTTTTTGAATATCGTTTGAATAAAAGAAAACACCTCCGAACCCTCTGTGTGAGCGGTTCGGAGGTGTTCTGTTGCATTTGGATGGAAGGCTCTCAGCCCTTATCTGACAGGGCGCTTCCCAGGAAAGCAAGGCTTGGCTTTGGGGATCTTTCCTGGGTCGTCCGATCCACGGCGATGAGGCCGAATCTCATACCATATCCCTTCTGCCATTCGAAGTTGTCCAGCAGGCTCCAATGGCAGTACCCGATCACCGGGATACCTTCCTCCAGGCAGGAGCGCACGCCCTCCAGGGCCTCCCGGATGAATTCGATACGGCGGTCATCGTCCCCGGTGGCGATGCCGTTCTCTGTGACCAAGATGGGGATGGATAGGTCCCTACGGACCGCACGGATCACATGTCCCAGCGCCTGGGGATAAAATTCATAGCCCATTTGGGTCGTCTCCGCGCCCTCGGGGACGGGGAGGCTCCCGTTGGGACCCATCAGCGTGCGCGTGTAGTTTTGAAGTCCGAAGAAGTCATCCTCCCGGATATAGGGAAGATAGTGCCGGAACTCCTCGTCCCACGCCCTGGCCGCCTCCGCCTCGCCGCCGGGCCAGGGCTGGATGTCGTGGAGCGACAGAGTGATCCCGAACTTCAAATGCGGTGCGGCCTCCTTCATGGCCTCGTATATTCATCATGACCATGTCGGAAAATCAATTTCTTCAAGTCGGAACAGTGAATGATAGCCTAGATTTTCCGTCAAACCTTGTGACGGGTATGGGCATGTGGTATACATTTTTTAAACGCGTTGATAAAAATGATGTTTACAGTTGCATTTAGTAGTGATATAATTACAAAAAACAACCTAATTTTTTAACTTTGCCATATCTTGCACAAGGCAATAATATCTCGCGCAATTCTTCTGAAGCTAATTATACCGGTTCACGGGTCAATAATGCGTTTGCGGCGGATTTGTGTAAAAAAATAGTATAATTTATCCGTAAACCGCAGACAGATCGCTGGTCATGACCTTACCCTGCGGTGGAAGGAGTGTAATTTATGGATATTGGACCGTTTGAACTGGAAGGACCGGAGGGCCCGGAGGGTGAAGGTTTGCGGGACCTGGGACATGGGGTCTATGAAGCTGTGTTGAGCCCTGAGAAAAGGGGCTTGGACGAGGCTGACACGGAGCCGCCGCTTGAAGATACCGTTGTTATGCTTCAGGGCGACGGGCTGATCGGGGAGTGCGAAGACCTTGACGGGGCCTTCGAAGCCTGTATGCGGCTCTCACTGGAACGCGTTGGAGTCGAGTCGCCGGAGATTCTAATCGTAGCGTATGCCACTGTGCCGGAGCTAAACGGCATGCTGGAGCCATATGGCATCTATGTGTGGTATCCGGAGAGCGCGGACCCCGATCTGCTTCTGGAGTCCGTGGAGCTGGGGGAGCCGACGGTGTGCTTTGTAAGCCAGGAGCTTATGGCAGGCCCCGTGCACCCTTCACTGCCGGGCCTTTGCGACGCCTGTCCCGTATGCGTCAGGGGCTTTGACTTTTCGGACCCGTTTTCCACGGCTGTGATCGTTGACGATCCCACAGGCAAGCCCACAGTCCGACTGGTGAGGCTCAGCGACTTTATGCGCGGCTGGAACGCCACCGGCAACTCTACTCTGATTATGAGGCGAAGATCATGACACGTATCAGTGATTTGATGAGGAAAATTCAAAAAAGCCACCTCTTCATGGAATGTATCCCGCCGGGAAGGAGCCTGGGGCTGCCGTTTCCGGGGCGGTACCGGGAGGCGGTAACGCTCAGGCTGATGCCGTTAAGGATCCGCTATGCTGACGGAATGGCGGAGCTTTATTTGCCGGACGCGATGGCGGAGTTTACGATCCCGTCGCTCAGCCTGCTCGCTTTCCGACGGCTTGAGATCTCTGCGCCGCCTGCCAGGGTGAGTTCGGACCGTGTCGCCGGGGCGAACGCCGTCATAGCGCTGTATGAGGGGTGGGACAAGGTCCTCGGCGGCGAAAGGGCCGACCTCCAGGGACTACTGACAGCGGCGCTGGAGGAGCTGGGACTTACGGAGTTTTACGCTCCGGCACTGGAAGTATCCGGGTGGCGCCAATGATATGTGTCACCGTATTTGAGCCCGATGGCATGAAGCGCCGGGAAATGCATGAGCTTCTGACCGGCTATTCCATAAGGCGCGATACGGAGCTCCAGACATACTGGTTTACGGATCCCAGGGACATGACGCGCTTTTCGGAGCTCACGGCGGTCACGGGCATCGCGCTCATCGCCACCGCCTGGCCGGACGCCCCACGGCTCGGAAGGAAGATCTACGGGGCAAACCCGGATTGCCGCATCGTTTATTACGGCCCGGCCGACGTGAGGCTGGAACGGTTCCTCCGAGCGAGGCCCGTCGGCTACCACCGGTTGGCCGACGGCGGCGGGGCATTGGAAAAGGAGCTTGACGCCGTCCTTCGGGAGCTCACTCTCTCCACGACCGTTTTCCGGTGGTCCACCAGGCGACGGACGGTGCTGATCCCCGTAAGGAGGATCGTTTATCTGCAAAGCGACCTTAAAAATGTGACCCTGCGGCTGACCGGCGGTGGGGAGGAGCACATAACGGCGAAGCTCTCGGAGCTCGAGAGCCGCCTGCCGTCCTGCTTTATCCGCATCCACCAGAGCTTCCTTGTGAACATATACCACATTCGGGCCCTGGACAAAAGCGTCAGGACCGTAACGGTGACCGGAGGCGACACACTGCCTGTCTCGGACGCCAGATACGGGAGGGTGGAGGCGCGGTTGGACGCGGCGACGTGATGGCCGTGACGGCAAAATATAAAAGTACAACAATAAGCAACAGACGGTCCGCAATCGGGCGGACAGAATGGAGATAAATCAAGGAGGAAAATCATGGAATCTTTAGAAAGAGCAAGATATATCGGGCAAGAGCTGGGGGATGAGAGACTGCTTTCGATCCTTGACAGGGCAGCGGCGGTAAGAGCGGACCGTTCGAAGGCGACGATAGCCATAGCCGGAGATTACGGCGTGGGAAAGTCCACCTTGATAAGCAAGCTCAAGCTTTCCGGCAAAAAGCCGGCAGACGACGACAAGGCAGTGGACGGCCTTACGCAGCTGTACCAGATGCCCTTCGTGGAGGGCGCGTCGGAAGAGGACGGACTTCTGGACAAGCTGCAGCCCGTATTTGAGGTTAGAACCGAGGTGATCGGTGACGATACCATCTACGACCGGCTGGCGGATCACACGGACAAATGGTTTTTTGTGGTAAACGCCAACCACCCCTTCACGGCGAACGACGTGGCGGCCATCAAGAAGCTCCCTCAGGGCAGGGTGGTGGTGATACTAAACCGCTTGGACACGATCCAGGAGGAGGACGCGGAAAAGTTACTGAACTACGCTGAGGGCTTTTGCCGGAAGCTCCACGTCGAAGGGCCTATAGTGGCCGGTTGCGACAAGGCCGACAGCGAGCTTCGAAGCCGTATGAAAGAGTTTATCCCGCAGGGCGAGGCCCTCATGAAAGCCAGAGGCGATTATGCCGAGACCCTTGAGCTGGCCGCCGTGGCCATTTCGAAGATCGCGGTATCCAAGGCCCTTGAAAAGAATGAGGAGGAGCGTGAGAAAGCGCGACAGGAAAGTAAGAATATGGGCGTCCTTCAAAAGAGGGCCGAGTGGGGCGCCGTGAAGACGAGCGTGATAGAAAACACGTCGGTTGTGGCAAAAAATGCCCACGATATGCTGGCGGAAAAGGCCCCGGAGCTGACAGATTACCTGATGGCCTCGGGACAGAAGCGCGGCTTTTCCCGTGAATGGGTCGAAAATGAGCTCCATGATCAGGCCGTCAAGGGCGTGCGGGCTATCATGGGAAAGTACGGCCCGGAGCTGGAGGAGTATCTGAATGGTGAGGTGAACAGGCTGCTGGAGCCCATCGCGGAGCTGGGGGTAAAATATATACCGGACTACGCCCCGGACGTGCCGGGACACCAGTCGTTCCCGGAGCACATAAAGCTCTGGCTACATGGGAAAATAAGCGCTGTCGACGCTTTGAAAATGGCGGGCGTCACGGCGGTCACACTGGGCGGAAGCATCCTCATCACGGCCTCCACCGCCTTACCGTCGGCGCTTTCCATTGGAGTGATCGCCATTGGCGCCGGGAAGCTGACCTCGATGTATGGAGCGGCCAAGGCGACGGGCTGGAGGGAGGCCATCGGGAAGTGCTCGCAGGAGATCATGGACGCCCAGGGAAAAAAGTTGGAGGACCGCGTCCGTGACGAGTTCATAGCCCTGGCCGACATGATCGGCGACGCGATTGCCGCCTACGGAGCCTTTGATCCCACGCCATTTGACGAGCGGGAGGCATATCTTAAGGGGCTTTTAGACAAGTAAAGCCTGTGAGGCCGTACTGACAAGAAAAGTACCCTTAAAATATAGAAACCACAAATAGGGAGGAACAGAATATGACAAATCTCACTCAACACAAGCAGGCGTTGGAGAAGCTGGTAAAGCTGATCGAGCGTCAGAAGGGCATCGCCGTCGTGATCGACCCGAAAAATGAGGTCTGGCGCCGCGACCTTGACCTCCAGGCGGAGAAGGCGGGGGACAACTTCACCGTTATGATCGTCGGCGCCTTTTCCTCCGGCAAAAGCACGCTTATAAACGCCATCATCGGAGAGGATCTTCTCCCCAGCGGCCTGCTGCCTGAGACCGGAGTTCTCACCGAGTTCCACTACGGCGAGAAAAAGTCCATCACAGCTTACCCCAAGAAGGACGGGCGCATACCGCCCGACCCCGTGGTTATCACGCCCCATACCCCCGAGGCCATATCGAGCATTTGCTCCATAGACAACAAAAAGCTTCTGGACGGGGACGCAGACGATGCGACCAACTGCTATGAAAAACTGATCATAACCTGGCCTTTGGATATTCTCAAGGACGGCGTGGTGCTCATAGACACGGTGGGCCTTGGCGACCCCTGGGGCAATGACTTTATCACCAAGGACCGCCTGCCCTCCGCCGACGCGGTAATCTATCTTATTAACGGCTCCAGCGGCGGCTTTGACGCCGACGACCAGAAGGCGCTGGAGGAGATTAACTCCATGCAGATCCGGGATATCATATTCGGCGTGACGAGATTTGACGAGGTCGTCAAAGGCTATCGCAACAATATGAGCAGAGTGGAGCAGTTCAAGGATGCCACCATGTCCCATTGCGCCAAATACAGCAAGCTCTCCTCGAGGGCGGTGTTTTTCCTTGATTCCTGCGGGGCCCTTCAGTCGAAGCTGGACAAGGACAGGACGGCGCTTATCCGCTCGGGCTTGCCCGATTTTGAAAGCTACATATCGTCCTATCTTGTCAACGACAAGGGCACCGCGCAGATCAGCGGCATAGCCAATACCATGCGAGGCAAGGCAAACCAGATGAAAAACGCCGTGGACTCCATGGCCCATGTCGCGAATCTTAAGGGCGAGGCCTTTGAGGCGAAGATAAAAGAGCTCAATGAGCGCCTTGCGCTTGCCGAGAAGGAGAAGGAGCTCGCCTCAAAGCAATTCAGGGCGCAGCTTGAGCTAATCATCCCGAAGCTCAACGAGATGGTGGACGAATATCTGAAGGCTCTGCCAAACGAGATCAATCTTGATGGCTTCAAGCCTGAAACCAGGCTCCCGACAGGCACCGAAGCCCTGAATCCCGTGCTGAGCCGTCGCAAAGCCAAGGCGCTTTCCAACGAGCTGTTTGTAGAGCTCCAGCGCCGGACAAAGATAAATCTGAACACCTGGGTGTCCAATAAGGCCCTGCCATTCATAAACGAAAGCGCGAAGAACGCCGCGCTGTCGGTGCAGCACTCCTTTGAAAGCTTCAATGAATCGATAGACGTTATCGGCTCGAACATGGCCGGGAAAAAGGTGACTTCCGGTGCCTCCGCGTCTCAGCTCGTGATGACAACGCTCACGGGAGGCTGGGGACCGGCTGTTCTGGTCGGCATCTACGGCAAGGAGGTGGCAGGACGTGTCATGGCGGCCAATCTGGCCTCCGTGGCCGCAGTCGTGGTTTTAAGCATCATAGAGGCGCCGCTTACCCTCCCTGCCGTTATACTCGGGACGATCATCGCGAATATCCTTGCCCTCATAGGCGGCCCCACTGAAAGGCGCACAGCCGCCGCCATGAAGAGCGCCCTCAAGGATTACCGTAAGAGCTTTGCAGAGTACATAGACCAGGTGCCCATGGAGAAGCCGGGCCGCTTCCAGAAGGCCGTTCCCGTCGGTCCCTGCCTGCGCGAACAGGTCAAGCAGAACCTGTCCGACATGGTCATGAAGATCAGCGACAGGATGGATGATGCCCTCAACGAGGACTATGAGCAGGCCAGGCACAGCATAGCGCTGCTCATAGAGGAGAACCGGGCCGACAGCGCCGAACAGGCCAGAAAGGCCGCGGAGCGGGCCAAGGCCGCCAGGGAGCTTGACGATATAATCGCGCAGGTCGATGCCATAGCCGCCGAATACGGGGCATGAGCGGATAACGCCCCGGTCCCGGAAAAAGGGACTGGGGCAGCGGTGTTGAGGTAAACGGATGAGAACAAAGATAACCGTGGAGGTCAATCCATATCTTAAAAGCACACATCTCGATATAAAGGGCGGGTTTTATACAGGGGGACGCCTATCCTCGCACATGGAAGGGCGCCCCCTTGAGGACTGGCTGTTTCCGCGCCGCGTCAGCTATCAGCGCTGGGACGGCTTCCTACCGGAGCTTGTGAAGGAGCTGTCCGAGGATGAGCTGGACATAAAGATTTATTCCTCCGGGGGGGATGCCATTGACATACTTCTGGAGATCGAAAAGCAGCTTATAACAGTTCGGGATATGGGCTTTGGCCCGGAAAATATCTCGGTAATCAACGACCCAGGACGCTTCGACTACAGCAAAATCCTCAATAGGCTTCTCGAATGGCGGCGGGAGGCGGACGCAAGCCGGATCCTTATCCCTCCGACACAGGTCCTCTTGATGCGCAGGGACGTTCTGGACAGGGAGCTGAGACGGCTTAAGAACATGTCCGATCCCGACCGCCTTGGGGAGTTCTATCGTAAATGCATCGCCCTTTGCCGCGACTGCGAGGAGGTCTGCGTGGAGTCCCAGCGGGGCAGTTGGTCACAATATGCCGGGGACCTGCAGGTCATTTTTACAAAGGGGGTGAGCTGCAATGGCTGAGAAGTATGCCATTACGGAGCCCCGACCGGATACGGCGCATGAGGCTCTGACGGAGACGGTAAGGCTTTCAGAGCTCTATCTGCACAAATCGTATCTCAACGGGCTGAGTCGTGCACAGGTGGTGCCGGCGGGGAGAGATGTGACACGCATCGAGCCGGGGACAAATTTGAAGCTCATCGAGCTGGAGGCAATCCTCATCGGGAAAAACGACTCGCTTGCCAATAAGCTCCGGGACCTTTTGGGGGCCGTGGAGGCCTTTGACGCAGGACTTGTGCTGGTGGTCAACGGGAAGGGAGACAGGATCAGCATGAGCATTGGCGTCTGCGCCGATTCGCTAAGCTCCCTGACTCCGGCCTACAATACGCTGTTGAGCTCCCTTTCGGGCATACTGCCGGGGTGCAGATACCGCCAACTCAGGGCCTCCGGAGTAAGGGCGCTTTTGGATGACGTATTTCCCGCAATGCCAGGGGCCGAGGGGCCGGAGAGCCACGCCATAGCCAGCGTATCAGCTTTCCCGGTGGTCCGGGGCAGCAGGGATACGGGCGGCAGGCAGGACGTGGCAAGGCTGGACACACTCATCGACGGGATGAGGGGCAAGCCGTTTACGATGGTCCTGCTGAGCAAATCCGTGAATTCCACACAGCTTTCGCTCGTCCAGCAGCAGCTGGAGGCGCTGTATACTCAGCTTTCGCCCTTTGAGAAAGTGTCGCTCACGATGAACGAGAGCGACACCGACAATGTGAATCTCAATTTCTCCCACGCCGTGAACGCCAACGAGAGCTATTCCACGGGCCTTACGCACGGCGTGTCACACACCACGGGCACCAACAGGAGCGAAAGCCATGTGGAGTACGATGAGGAGGCCGCCAAAAAGCAGGCGGGACTTGGCATACTCAGCGCGGCGGTGGCCCTTGGCGTGACGGCCATAAGCTCGAAAGGCTTCTCGGAGATAAACCCCGCGCAGGCGCTCTTCTACGGCTCCGGCATCAATACACTGCTGAACAATGCCGGCACAATGGCAGGCCTTGATATGAAGGCCCACGACAAGAACATCACCGAGGGCTCCCACGAGGATTTCTCAACCTCGGATTCAAAGCAGATAACCTTTTCCACAAGCGGCGGCACCAGCGATTCTCAGGGGTATACCATCGGGAATTCAAAGACCCAGGGGACCTCCAATCAGATAACCACCACGAACAAATTCATCTCCGGGCTTTTGGGGGAGATCGACTCCGAGCTTGAGCAGCTCAGGCGACTGAAGCGCGAGGGGGCCTTCTCCTCGGCCGCGTATTTCATCGCTGGGGACGTGGAGACGGCCGTGACGGCGGCCAATCTGTACCGGGCCATGACGCAGTCAGGCGGTTCTATGGAGATACGCTCTCCAATCAATTGCTGGGAGGACAGGGACGCGCTGGCGGAGATGACTCAATATCTGTGCCGGGGACGGCATCCGGTATTTGAGCTCCCGGAGACGCTGTCTCCCACGGCCGAGGCCGCACAACTCATCGGGATAGAGGACGCGCCGAGCTATTTCGCGCTGCCTGAAAGATCCGTGCCGGGGTACATCGTGTCCGAGTACGCGGGCTTCAACCGGGACATCATCTCCCAAAGCCCGATGAGTTCCGGAAAAGCCGGGAACGGCGTGGAGATCGGGTGCATATACCACATGGGGCGCACGGAGACGCAGACGCCGGTTAGCCTCGACGTAAACGACCTTACGAAGCATCTGTTCGTCTGCGGTGCCACGGGAGTCGGGAAATCGAATTTCTGCTACCAGCTCCTCGACAAGCTCATAGACGCCGGTGTGCTGGCGCTGGTGATCGAGCCTGCCAAGGGCGAGTACGCGTCGGTGCTGGGCGGCCGGACCGGTGGGGACGGCAAGCCGCTTTTTCACGTTTTTGGAGTGGATCCGCGCCGCACCCCGCTGCTCAAGATAAATCCGTTCGCCTTCCCCGAGGGCGTGTCGGTCATACAGCACATAGAGCGGCTGCTGGACATTTTCAACGCCGCCTGGCCCATGTACTCGGCCATGCCAGCCATACTAAAGGAGGCTATCGAGAAGATATATTCTGACCGTGGATTTGAATTCATCTGCGGTGAGCGTCCAGAGGGTGCGCGGTTCCCGTGCTTTGACGACCTTCTGGAGGCGCTGCCGAAGATCATACGCCAGTCCGCGTATTCCAGCGAGGTGCAGGGCAACTATATCGGCGCCCTAGTGACACGTGTCCGCTCGCTGACGAACGGCGTCTATGGCCTCATATTCGGCGGCGATGAGGTGGGCGACAGCACGCTTTTTGACGACAACAGCATCGTGGACATAAGCCGTATAGGTTCGTCCGAGACAAAGGCCCTCATCATGGGCGTGCTGACCATGCGCCTTAACGAGTACAGGATGTGCTCCGGCCGGGTGAACAGCCCGCTGTGTCATGTGACGCTCCTGGAGGAGGCTCACAACCTGCTGAGGGCGTCGAATCCGGGCTCCGCCGAGGGTGTGAACGTGCGGGCGGCGTCGGTGGAAATGATCACCAATGCGATCGCCGAGATGCGCACCTACGGAGAGGGCTTCATAATCGCAGACCAGTCCCCCTCTGTGCTGGACCCGTCGGTCATTCGCAATACGCAGACAAAGGCGGCCTTCATGCTGCCGGACAAGCTGGACAGGAATGTGGTGGGGAAAGCGATGTCGCTCTCGGATGACCAGATGCAGGAGCTGGCACGGCTGTCCCCCGGAGTCGCCGCCGTCTATCAGAACGGCTGGACCGGCGCCGTGCTGAGCAAAATCGACTACTTCCCGCCGGAGAAGGCCGCGCCCTTCGTATATTCCGGACCGTCACTTCCGCAGAACACAAGGGCGCTCATAAGTCAAGCCTTGTCGGTGACCCTGTCGGGCCATACTGGCTCCGGCTCCGGAGTGGACAGGGAGAAGATTGCCTCCCTACTGAAGTCCGATTTTACCCTGGCCGGGAGCCGGTACATAAGGGCCGCCGAGATCCTTCGCCGGTATATGGCCGACGGCGTCGGACCTGACACATCGGATAAGACACAGCTCGTCTCGACGCTTGTACCGCTGCGGGAAATCATCACTGCCGCCTGTACCGCCGCTGGCAGGGACGTCAGGCGGTGGAGCCGGCGCGTACGCGAATCTCTGAGCGCTCACGCGGACCTTACAGATGAGGAAACGGACGCGCTCATAAACTCAGGCATCCAGCTGTATTACCCCGGGGAGCCTATCGCGCGGCGTAATTTTATGATTCTCTACTACGCATATAAAAACGGCAAGGGAGATGACGCGCAGAATGAATGAGGAGAACCTTATATCCGACGCCCTTGAAGCCTCCAAAGCGGCCCTTGCCTATATTCAGGACTCACCGGACTATAAAACGCTGAAGGCCGAGTATGACAACGCCGCCGCCCGCAGACGCGACAAGCAGATGCGGCTTGCCATCATCGGGGATTTCAGCTGTGGGAAAAGCACATTTTTGAACGCGCTGTTCAGACGGGATATACTAGCCAGGGACCTTCGGCCCACTACGGCTGTGCCCACATGGATAAGCTGGGATCGGAACGATGACGATGACGTTGCGGTGTATTTTCGCGGCGGCGACGGGAGCGTCCGGGACCTTATCAACGGTGATAAAAAGGAAAACGAGACATTCCTTGGCAAAAGCCTCCCGGAGGCGCTGGGACCGCTGATCGAGGCGGTGACCACGGATAATTCGCTGAGAGAAAAGGTGACGGACGTGTATGTCTCCCTCCCCGCCGCCGCCGGAAGGAAGAATCTGTGCCTCATCGACACACCCGGCGTGAACGCGGGGGACGAGGCGGCCAGGGAGCACATTAATATCACCAGAGCCGTCCTCAAGGACAGCGCGGACGCGGCTATTATACTCTTCCCGGCCAACACAGGAGGACTCAGCCACTCCTTTCTGGATTTTCTGAGTGAATATGACACGAGACTGCTGCAAAATTCAATATTCGTCCTCACGAAATACGATCGTGTCGCTACGGAGCGGGACCGCCGGGACCTGCCGGTGTTCGTGAGCGGACACGTGGAGAGGATATCCGGATATAAGCCGCCGGTCTATACCGTCTCGGCGCTGTCGGCGCTGAGATACTGTCTGGGGGAGGCCCCGGACGACCCGGATGCCAGGGCCTGGGCCGAGCGCTTTGAGCGGGACATGGATGAGATAATCGGCGGCCTTGGGGCGAGACGGGACGCCATAGTGCGCGGTAAGCTCAGGGTCCTTGCCGCCGGGCTCACGGAGAGGCTCAGGAGCGAAATGGCCAGTGCCGTGAAGCGCATAGAGCGCGAACGAGAGCTGCTGGACGAATCCTCCCCCGAAAATCTGGACGCCTCCATGAAGACAATCACGGAAAGGGCCCTGAGCGACCTTGCCAAAAACGCCGATACCAAGAAGAAAGACACGACGAATGATCTGGCAAATTGCTATGACAAAACATTGCGCACCGTGAAGCAGAAGCTGAACGCCACGACAACGAGGAGGAAGCTCAATAAGTGCCTTGATGATTCGGTAAGGCCTGAGATCAGAAAGCTCAATAAAAAGCTCAAATCCATCTCCTCCCATATGGACTCCGGCTTTTCGGAGATATTCGAGCGGTACAAGGCTGAGATTCTGAAGTGCTGCTCGGGATATTGTGAGAAACTCCACATTGCCGACAGCTTCAGCGGCTCCGACCCGGGAATCGTTCCGCTGTCGGAGACGGAGCCCCTTGGTGTCGAGAATCTGGCGGACGTCTCACAGACGCTCGGGGCGCTGGTGATGGACGCGGGCTTCCTACTGGACGACGTACTGGATTTTGATGTGGCAGAGTTCTTTTCTGACTTTCTGGGCCTGGTCGCGAATCTTACGATCAATTTGATGGATCTTTTCACACCCTTTGAGAATCTTAAAGCGGATGCTGTCGCCCAGCTTGAGACCAAGATCAAAAATGGGCAGAGGATCTCACTGAATAACGCAAATGATTATATCGACAAAGAGTGGAGAAGCTGCGGAAGGCTCATAGAGGGCCTGCCGGGGGATCTGAAAAAACGATACGCCGAGGAGTTCAAGGCCGCGGAGGAACGCTTCAGAAGCTCCGAGAAGATCCTGCGCGAAAGAGCGGAAGGGATGAAACGGACAAAAGAGATGCTCGATACCGTCAGCGCCATGCTCCAGGAGGAAAAAATACCGGTTTGACACCTAAAAATAACGTTCTGCCCCTGAAAGGGGCGAAGAGCGCTATAATATGGGCATAGAAACAAGCGGCAAGGTCCACGGTTACCGTTATTTCAAAAAAGAGAAAGAAGGGCAAAAGATAATGGTTTTTGAGGAATTTGAGCAATTCACCGAAACTCCGCCGATGCCGGAAAAGGAATCGAATCCGGGATTCAAGGAGAAGCTTGAGGACTTCAAGGGATTTTTCACCGATGTGCTGGGCGGGGCCCTCACGGATATCCCGGAGCCACGGCTGGAGGATGTGAGCATACGCGATGACATCCCCGGGCTTGAGGGACAAAGCGTGGCCGTATGCGGTGAGCCGCTGGACGCGGTCAAGACCCTGGACTACATACAGGGCGACAGCGGACTTCCGGCCGTCTCGGACTGCGGCGTCGTTTCGAGCATGAACGTCCTGACAATGTGCGGGATAGAGGGCCTCGATGAGGGCAAAATGATCCGATATGCCGCCGAAAACAACAGATGCCGCTTTGGCTTCGGCGTCCCGGAGGAGGAAAACGGCGGGACCACGGTGCTCGACCAGCGCGCGATCATAGAGAGCCATGGCGTAGATGTGAAGATATTTGTGCCCGTGGGCGAGAATCCGGTGGAGGAGCTGGCTATGCGCTTTGAGGGCGGCTGTGCTGGTATCATCAACCTGAACGCGGGGTATCTCTGGGATGACCCGGCAAGTGTTCAGGACGGACGCTGCAACCACGCCGTGACGATGACCGGTACGGTGAGGGATTGCGAAAGCGGCGAGCTTCTGGGCATCACCGTTTGCGACAGCGGCATTGGAAGCCCCTGCACCTTCGTATCCACCGAAAAGCTGGAAAAATGCTTTGTCAACGCGCCCGGAGCCGCGGTATTCACCACTGACCCAGTGAGAAAGTGAGAAAGGGAGAAAGCACATGAAAAGTACCACTAAGCTCGTATCCGTAGATGTGATCGACCGGACTGTCAGCAGGGCCATCGACGCAGCCGAAGGGGCCCTTGCCAGATCCCCGCTCATACCCTGCATGGTCGGGGGCCACCTGTGCGAGAGGGCCTTTCTGTACGGCGCAAACCCCGGACGGAAGTCAAGGCCCTACGCCACGGTCCTGGTGTCATCCGAAAACGGGCTTTTGCTCGAGTACAGGAACGCCTACGCCGGAGATTTTGCCGACGGGGAAAAATTTCCTCTTGAAAAGCCTATGAGCTATGCCGTGCCGCATGCAAAAACTGCGGATGAGCAGGGTGAGCTCCTGAAAAAGCTTGGCGAGCTCTACCGTGAGGTCCGGACCTTCGCCTTTGAAACCGAGCTTCCCGATGATAAGGCAAAGACCCTGTCACGATACGCCGACTGCCTCGCCGATACCGTACCGGCAGAGCTTCTTGGATTCATGCGTGAAACCGAAAAACCGTTCTTTACCTGGATCGGCAGTGTAAAGAGCTGACGACATAAAAGGAGGTACGATATGCCCGATCTGCCAATGGAGCTTTCGGGGCTTGACGACCTGAAGGATCTTACCGATAAGGAAATAATCACATCCGATGAGATGGATGCGATACCGCTGCTGCTGAAGCCAGAGGTCACCGACAAGGTCCCCGGTATGGACTGGGCCATCGTGTGTGGTGACCCAATAGCTCTGGGAGATATACTGGACGGCAGCCAGGGGTATGATAACCCCTACGGGGCCTTCGGCACATGCGGGCTCAACGCCATTGCCAACATATGCGTGATGGCGGGCCTTGACGTGACGGAGCCCCAGGTAGTGGAGTACGCCATGGAGAATGACCTTTGCACGAGGGACGACCCGAAGCTCCACGGAGGCGGGACCACCGCCATGCAACAGATAAAGCTTTTGGAGCACTATGGCTTTCCGAGCCACTGTGAGTTGGCCCAGGACGGGGCCACAAAGGAACGGCTCGCCGCCGCGGTGGAGGGCGGTCACGGGGTACTTCTCGGGCTCAATTCCGGGGTGCTTCAGGACAGGCCCTGGAAGATATACAATGAAGACCACGAGATCGTCGCGACCCACGCTGTGTGTCTGACAGGGACGGTGCGGGATGCCGATACGGGTGTGCTTGTGGGCTTTTACATGTGTGACAGCTCAGCACAGACGCCCGACGCCGCCAGGACATATGTGCCTGTGGATAAGTTTGACGATTGCTTTGGGGAAATAAAAGGCGGTTTTGCGGTGATCACTGATGGGCCTATCCGGGGACTGGCGGGTTAAAAGGGACATTTCAGCCCTTCTTTCGGTACAAGTCCGGCGTAAAAGCCGATAAAGCGCTCTGACAGCTCTTGCGCTGACGGCGTGAAAGGAAGGATGAGCCGGGGATATGATAAAATTCGGACTTTTCAGTGACATCCACCTCAGCGGGAAAAGCTACCGGCTCAGGCGGGCTTTGGCCGAAACGCGGAATGTTGATATCCTGCTGATCGTCGGGGATATTGCGAACGCAGGCACGAAGGACGAGTTTAAGCTGGCGCGGGAGGCTTTTTCCGGGTATCCGGACAGTATACCGGTGTTCATAGTCGCGGGGAACCACGACATACCGGGCAACGATGAGACGAGCTTTCGCGCCTTTGAGCGGGACATGCTCAGAAGGTCCCTGAACAGATTTGAGGTGGAGTCGGATACCTCCGGGGCCTTTCGCGTGAGGCTCGGCGAGACACTTGACCTTTTCGGCCTCAATCCCCTGTATTATCAAAAGCTGTTTCGCTTCCAGAATAAGGGCGAACAGCTGACGGCCCTGGAGATGTGGCTTGAGGAGAGCGAATGCACAAGCCACGTCGTCCTTTGCCATCCGCCGCTGGCGACGCGAGACATACAAAAAAGCCGGTCATACCTGCCGAAGGAACAGGGGGAGCGTCTGCAAAGAATCGTGGACGGACATCCTCGCACCCTGTTCCTCTCCGGGCATACGCATCTATACCCGGAGATCGAGCCGGAGGACGAGTATGGAAACATCTATTTAAATGACGGGAGCGTCTGCCCGACACAGTCGAAGGTGTCAAAAAGCGAGACCTTCCCCGGCAATATAATAACATTCGAATTTGATGGCACATTCGCGAATTTCCGGACTGTGTTTTTAAGCACAGGGCCAAAAGAGGGGGCGGTAATAAATGTCTAAATCGGTCTTCAGCACCGAGAAGATGTACACCTACATCCGGGGCTTCGCCGCGGGAGCCCATATGTCCGAGACCACGCATGCGCTGAGCTTTGCCCGGGAGAAGCACTCAGGACAGCTTCGAAAGAGCAGCGAGCCGTACATAATCCATCCGCTGACCATGGCCTGCAACGCCCTGAGCCTGGGCATCCGGGACGATACGGTTATCGCCGCCATCCTCCTTCACGACGTCTGCGAGGACTGCGACGTGAGCCTCGCGGAGCTGCCAGTGGGTGAGGCGGTCAAAAACGCCGTGCGTCTCCTTACTTTTAACGTCCAGGACGGTGAAACAAGGGAGACGGCCAAGGTCCGCTATTATAACGCCATCGCGGAGTGCCGGGAGGCGGCCATCACGAAGATCATCGACCGCTGTCACAACGTCTCCAGCATGGCCGGGACCTTTTCCGAGGAGAAGCTGCTGGCGTATATCGAGGAGACACGCCGTTTTGTCCTGCCGCTCCTCAAGAAAACAAAGGCCAGATATCCGGAGTACGCGGACATCCTCTTTGCCCTCAAATACCACATGGTCAGCGTCGTGGACTCCATCGAGGCCACCATGCTGGTGTATAAGGGGACCTGAAATCTAAAAGACAGCGAGAGAAAGCAAATTAACAAAGAACATATTCAAAGGAGAAAAAACCATGCAGATCGAACTTGCTTTAAAGGCTCTGACACTCAAGCTTTCTGAACACTACAGCAACGCTGAGGATACCGAGAAGATCGTTATAAAATGTGCGTTAACGGCAACTGCCGCCGATGCCATTGGCGGGGCGATACCTGGCCTTGCAGTTCCAGCCACGATCATAGGGTGCTTTGGGGCGGTGTGGGTCATGTACGGAAAGCTCTGCTCCACTCTCGGTATATCCCTTAAGAAAAATGTTCTGAAACTCTTGGCGAGAGCGGCTCTATCGAACATTGTCGCGAACCTTAGCGGAGCTATACTGACGCTGGTCGCGGGCATGTTCATCCCCGGAGGGTCGATCTTGGCCTCAGCCCTTGTTTCGTTCATCACGGTATATCTTGCCGGGCTCATATTCCTGAGAACGATACTCAGCTTGGCGGAGAAGAGCTCGGATTCGCATACCTTCAGCGATATGAGCGACAGCGCGCTGAAAGCGGAGGTCAAGAACACAAAGGTCTCAAAGCAGGACTTGGATGCCGCAAAAAAGGCCTACGAGGAAAACAAGGACAGCGAAAAGGATGAGTAAAAGCACCGCCGCTATGACGACGGTGCAATAAACGAAGTCCCCGGCCGATGCCGGAAGCTCAAAAGAAAAGGAAGTAATTTATCATGTTAGGCATAAAAATACACGTGCCTACCATTGATTATTCCGCGACATTTCACACGTTATATCCGCTCCTTGCGGGGCATTTTACAAAAGCCGACGGGCAGAATCTGTTAAAGTCTCTGATAGTCGCCCTTGGGAATGACGCGGAGAAGGTGTTCGTCAGTTGGCTGCCCTATCTGGAGGAGACAGAGCGCCGGCAGCTCATAGCCGGGATCGTCAACCAGAACAGCCCGCGCCTGACGGCGCTTTTGAATGAAAAGCTCCAAAGCAACAATATCGGAAAATGTATCCGGGTGGGTTTCATCAAAGCCTATCTCGCGGAAAGCGATTTTATTCTTGAGCTGGACGACATCAACGCGAAGATCCCAGCGCTGGTGGACGAAGTTTCCAAACGAAAACCCCTGCCACCGTACATCGTCACCGGGATCAAGGCTCTCAGCCTTTTTGCGTCAGGTTATGTGGAGAAGAAGGGCGTCGAATATATAAACGCCCCGGAGATTCGGAGTGAGATCCACAAAACGCTTCAGGACACCCTCAACGCAAAGGGCATCGCGGTAAGCGTGGGGGCGATTGTCATCCGCCAGCTCCCCGGCAGGCAAATGCCGCCGGAGGCCGGGGAGAGAGCCGGCAAGCTCTTGGACGAAGCGTCTGAAAAGATTATCGTCGACGCCCTGGTGCGGTATCTCATCGACAACGCTGGAAGAAACGGAGGAACAGCATGAACCGGCTTATAAGCTTCATCTGCTCCTATTCCAACCTAAGGTTCCTGCGGGAGAGACACGACCATATTTCCTGAGTCCTCGTTGGCGATCCGGAGCGGGAGAGTGAATTTGAAACGGACGCAGTGGACAGGCCGGGGAAAAGCTCTATCACAGAGCCGATGGTATGTCGAGCACCGATGCCGTCGCCACTCACGCGTTTTTTTGAACAAACGGGCAAGGACGGCCTTGAGCGGCTAATAAAACTGCTCTCCGGAACGGATAAAACAGAAAAACCTGGATCGGAGGATGAGTTCATGCTTGATTACGCAAAAAAGCCCATCATCGCCATGCTCCACCTGATGGGGTACGGAAGCAGGGACATCCTGGAGCGGATGATCCGGGAGGCGAACATCTACTATGAGAACGGCGTGGACGCCGTGATGGTGGAAAATTACTTCGGCGACGAGGAAGATTGCGAGGCGGGGCTTTCGTGGCTTGAGAGAAATTTCCCAGATAAACTCTATGGGGTGAACATCCTGGGGGACTATATACGCGCTTTTGCCCTTGCGAAGGAGTATGGAGGGAGCTTCGTACAGATAGATTCTGTCTGCGGACATCTTCCGCCAGCGCAAGACAAGCTATACGCCGAAGGACTAATGAAAAATGCTCAGGGCCGGAGCTTCGACATCTTGGGCGGCCTGCGTTTTAAGTACCAGCCCGTATTGAGCGGCAGAAGTCTCCAAGAGGATGCGGACCTGGCCTCACAGCGCTGTGACGCCGTGGTCACCACCGGCAGCGGGACCGGGGAGGACAGCCCCACGGAGAAGCTCATGGAATTCAAAAAGGTCCTTGGGAAGAAGCCGCTGATCGTCGGCGCAGGCGTGACCTCAGAGACGGTGGCTGAGAAGCTCCGATATTCTGACGGCGTGATTATCGGAAGTTGGCTGAAGGAAGGACACGATGCCCACGCCGAGGTCAGCCCGAGGTACGTAAAGGAATTCATGGATCGGGTGCGCAAGGCGAGGACTGGCATCTGATCAAACGGCGTCGCTTTTGAAACGGAGAGAATAGGTAACAGTGTTTGGTTCGTCCATCTTGACTTCAAAGGGAAGTCCATGACACCGAAGATAAAAAATACCGGTTGCCGTACTCAAATCCATTCCGAGGGACTTAAAGAGAGCTGCCGCCCATGCTTTAAGCTCTGGTTCCATTCGTATCGTCATATTTTCTTTGTAAAGGGGCTGCGGACAGAAACTTGGACCAATTACAATAGTCCCAAGCTTGCCCGATATTCCACCGCTTAAGGTAACGGATTCCTACCAAACTTATTAAATTTGCGCATAACTCTTGACAGTACCTGCAATATGGAGTAATCGTCTAAAACGCCGACAAAACAAAAACTGCCCTCTCCCAGGGTAAAGCCTGGAAGAGGGCTTGCTGCTACTTGCTGTCGGGCAAAGAAATATCTTCTTCGGAGGGCTCCGGGGGGAGTTACGTCGGTTCCCCCGAGCAATTCTTCCTGTAGGGATTATCTGAACAGGGGGAATCCCCCCATTTTTTCCCGTAAGGTGTTCGTATAAAAACGAGTCATATGTACCAAGGACCCGCGAAGGGGATTCTTTCGCATGTCCTTTTCTATGTATGTTATATAAAATGACCGCTCCCCATAACTAGTGTAGTCATGTGAAGCGGTCGCTTCGTTCTGTTTACACCTCCAGCACTTCCTGCAGCTTCTCACTTGCCTACCTCTTGTTCCTATCAAAGGCGTGGGTGTAGATGAGTCGTGCTGATCTGGGAGTGGCCCAGGAGACCGGCCACTGTGGCGGAGGCTGTGTACGTTCAGGGCCTCCGGGAAACCGTTTATGCGGAGGATGTTTTTGAATCGCCAGGTGAAGGTGGTGGGCGTCATGGGGAGGCTCGTCCCCCGTCGACGGAACAGGTAGCCGTCATCCGTGAGCTTCCTGTTCTCGCTCTGCTCCGCCTCGTCCTCGCTGTACCCGTTCCTGAACTCTCTTTCCATCTCCTCAGTGGCGTGGGCCACATACTGGTTGATGCCGCGCCGGGGCACGGAGTCCGGCACGGTGATGGTTTTGGTCTTGGTGATCTTCTTGCCGTCAGCGCGGTAGCCGTTGCTGACGGTGATTTTATATTTGCGTTTAGATTATTTGATACTTGCCATTTATCTTCCTCCTTTATGGAAAACTTCTTCGGAATCTTGAATACAGAACTGCTCTATTTGCAGGATTTCGATCCCCTTGACCAATTCCGCACGGAATTGGTCAAGTATCTGGACTATTGCAACAATCGCAGAATCGAGCTAAGACTAAATGGCTTGACACCTGTAAAACACAGATCTCAAGCCATTTTTGTCGCTTAGTATTCGTTTCTCACAAAAACTTCACTAAATCTTTCTCCAACTTTTTGGGGTCAGTTCAGGAATCCCCGACACAATCTGAATAAATTCTATTTTTCCTCTACCCCAACGATTGACATAGAGTTTGATTTTCTAACGTTTTTTATTTTGAGGCAACTCCCTCTGCGTGGTGCTCATCTGCTTGCACCAACATGGGCCAGCAGACCAATACCACAAGGGATCTTTTTCTTTTCTTCCGCCAACAAAGAGCACCCCCTTCCGCACATAATTTCAGATATTATAACACGGAAGGGGGCAATAGTCGATAGATAAACCGCCGATTTTAAAAAAAGTGGTGTTGCCTGCCCAAAGAAGCGATTATTTTAGTGCGTTTGCGCTGACTCCGGTTCAACAGTAATCTGAAATTCGACTTTAACCTCGTTTACTTTATTGTTCAGAAATACATTTACAAGAGCAATGCCGGTATATTGGCCATCGATAGGGGCAGCTTCTGTTTTTACATAGTTCCCGGTTGGGCCCTTATAATATCGGGTTGAATAACGCATGTTTTGTACATATCTCTCGCCAGGCTGTAATAATTGGATACCAGAGCTAACTGTTAATCGCATGAACATCAAAAATTGGATTGTAGACCGAATGTATGAATTGCGAAATACCTTATGTTGCGGTTTCTGCTCCTGTGAAACCACAAATGAAGTTGTTTTGCCCTGGCAAGGTGTGAAAAATCCCCAGTTTTCGGACTGGGGATATTGTTATTTATGCGGGGTTCTCATCTGCTCGCGCCAACATGGACCAGAATGCCCAGGGTCAGTGGCTGCCGGGCCATACCATTCTCCTTCTTCAGTTTTCCGTCAGCATGCGCCGGGCCTCCGCCAAAAGGGCGTCCCGGCGGTTTTCGACAGATTCATCCTGAACCAGGGCCAGGAGCTTTTCCAGGGTTTCCCCCAGTTTCCGGCTCCTGGGATAGCCCAGGGCCAGCAGATCGTCCCCGCCTACTTGCAGATCCTTCAGGGTGAGGCATTTTTCCTCCTCCTGGATCTCCTGGAGCAGCGCCTCCACCCGGTCAAATTCCCCCAGATCCGCTGATTCGGGGGTGCCCTTTCCGGCGTAGTCCGCCCGTTGAAGGGCTAGGATCTGGCTTGTGGCCTCCGGGCCGAATTTTCCCAGCCGGCGGCGCAAAATCCGCTTGTCCGGCGGCAGAGGGGTCATGTGCTCCCGGATCAGCAGGCACACCCGCTCCCGCAGGGCCGTGGGGGCCCGGAGTCGGCGCAGCACCGCCTCCGCCATTTCCGCCCCCAGGGCGGCGTGGCCCGGGAAATGACCCCGGCCGGTGGCGTCCGGGGTAAAGGCGGGGGGCTTGCCGATGTCGTGGAGCAGCCCCGCCCATTTCAGGGCCGG
>CANQSU010000023.1 GCA_947626585.1 uncultured Oscillospiraceae bacterium | reverse complement strand
AAAACAGATAATTTTGCGGCGTCTGTTTTCATCCCTATTTGTGCCGGTGCCGCACCGGCATGGTGATTACCATGGAACTTAGACCAGAGGAGATAACCAGGATCATAAAGGCGCAGATCAAAAATTACTCCAGGCTTATCGAGGAGAGCGAGACCGGCACCGTCATATTGGTGGGCGACGGCATCGCCAGGGCTTCGGGGCTTGACAACTGCCTTATGAACGAGCTTATTGAATTCCCCAACGGCGAGTACGGCATGGCGCAGAATCTTGAGGAAAATTCCGTGTCCATCGTCATTCTCGGAAACGATTCCGGCATCCGCGAGGGGGACAAGGTAAAGCGCACGGGCCGAGTCGTCTCCGTGCCCGTGGGCGAGGCCCTGATTGGCCGCGTCGTGGACGCGCTGGGCCAGCCCATCGACGGCAAGGGCGAGATCGCGGCGGCGCGGTTCGACCCCATCGAGGCGCCGGCCCCCGGCATCATCGAGCGAAAGAGCGTCTCGGTGCCCCTGCAGACGGGCATCAAGGCCATCGACTCCATGATCCCCATAGGCCGAGGCCAGCGCGAGCTGATCATCGGCGACAGGCAGACGGGCAAGTCCACCATCGCCATCGACACCATCATCAACCAGAAGGGCAAGGACTGCGTCTGCATCTACGTGGCTATCGGACAGAAGCGCTCCACCGTGGCGCAGGTGGTCACCACTCTGGAAGCCGCCGGGGCTATGGACTACTCCATCGTGGTGTCCGCCACGGCCTCGGAGCTTGCCCCCATGCAGTACATCGCGCCCTATTCCGGCTGTACCATGGGCGAGTATTTCATGAAGCAGGGGAAGGACGTGCTGGTGGTCTACGACGACCTTTCCAAGCACGCGGTGGCTTACCGCGCCATATCGCTGCTGATCAGGCGGCCCCCCGGACGGGAGGCGTACCCCGGCGACGTGTTCTACCTCCATTCCCGTCTCCTTGAGCGGGCCGCGCGTATGGCTCCCGAGTACGGAGGAGGCTCCCTCACCGCCCTGCCGATCATCGAGACACAGGCCGGCGACGTGTCGGCGTACATCCCGACAAACGTCATTTCTATTACAGACGGGCAGATCTTCCTGGAGACCGAGCTTTTCCACTCCGGCATCATGCCGGCGGTGAACCCCGGTATCTCCGTTTCCCGTGTGGGCGGCTCGGCCCAGATCAAGGCCATGAAGAAGGTGGCCGGGTCGTTGAAGCTCATATACTCCCAGTACCGGGAGCTTCAATCCTTCGCCCAGTTCGGCTCGGACCTTGACCAGGATACCAAGGACCGGCTTGCCCAGGGCGAGCGGATCGTGGAGGTTCTGAAGCAGAAAAACGGCGCGCCCGTGGAGGTGGCACACCAGGTGTGCATCTTCTACGCGGCCACGGGCGGGTATCTGAAGGACATCGAGACAAGCAAGATCTCCGAATTCGAGCGGGGACTCTATGACTACATGGACGAGCATGGCTACGACGTGCTTTCCGCCATCCGCGAGACCGGCAGGCTGGAACCGGAGGTGGAGGAGGAGCTTAAGTCCCGCATCACAGAGTATATCGGGATCTTTACGAAGTGAGGGGGTGACCGTTTATGGCCGGAGTTTCCATGAAGGGGATAAAGCTGCGCATCCGGAGCATGGAGAGTACAAAGCAGATAACGAAGGCCATGGAGATGGTGGCCGCGTCCAAGCTCCGCCGGGCTCAGGACAACGTGACCCGCAGCCGCCCCTATTTTGAGACACTTTACGACACGGTCTGCAGGATCGCGGACAGCTCCGGGAGCTTTACGTCCCCCTATCTGGAGAGCCGTGAGGTCAAAAGGAGCTGTTACATCGTTATCGCCGGCGACCGGGGGCTGGCCGGGGGCTACAACCACAACGTCCTTAAGCTGGCGGAGGCCGAGATGGCCGGGAAGAACGTCACCGCGGTGCCCATTGGCAAGAAGAGCGTGGAGCAGTTACGCGCCCACGGGTTTGACATCCTGACGGAGGCATACCTCGAGGCAGGGGACATGTCCGTCTCCGACTGCTTCACACTGGCAAAGGACCTGTGCGGGCGGTTTTTGAGCGGCGAGCTTGACGAGGTACACATCGTCTACACGGGCTTTGTGTCCATCCTTGTCCAGCAGCCCTCGGTGATCACCGCCCTGCCGCTCCACGGCACAAAGGAGGGGGCGGAACAGCCCGCCTCCGAGACCCTTTACGAGCCGGACAGCGAGACGCTTTTCGCCGCTATCGTCCCGGAATATCTGGGCGGCCTCATCTATGGGGCGCTGTGCGAGAGCGTGGCCTCCGAGCAGGGCGCGCGGCGCACGGCCATGGATTCCGCCACCAAGAACGCCGAGGAGATGATCGACGACCTGAACCTCAAATACAACAGGGCGCGTCAGGGCGCCATCACCCAGGAGATCACGGAGATCGTGGCGGGGTCCAACACGTAAAAGCGGGCCGCCGATACGCTTTCACTTACGATTATCCGCAAATCCTTATTTAAGGAGTTGATTTATTTGTCAGAAAAACATATCGGGACTGTTGTCCAGATCATGGGGCCTGTTCTGGACATCCGCTTCAAGGACGGGGAACTGCCCGAGCTTCTGAACGCCGTCAAGGTGGAGGCGAACGGCCGCGCCCTGACCTGCGAGGTGGAGCAGCACATCGGAGACAACATCGCCCGGTGCGTGGCCATGGACTCCACCGACGGGCTGAGCCGGGGCCTTGAGGCCGTGGACACCGGCGCGCCCATCTCCGTGCCCGTGGGTGAGGAGTGTTTGGGCAGGATGTTCAACCTTCTGGGCGATCCGGTGGACGAGATGCCGGCGCCCAAGACAAAGGAACGCTGGCCCATCCACCGCCCCGCGCCGTCCTACGACGAGCAGGAGGGCGCCACGGAGATATTTGAGACGGGCATCAAGGTCGTGGACCTCATATGCCCCTACGCCAAGGGCGGCAAGATCGGCCTTTTTGGCGGCGCGGGCGTGGGCAAGACCGTGCTGATCATGGAGCTTATTCACAACATCGCCACCCAGCACGGCGGCCTTTCCGTCTTTACCGGCGTGGGCGAGCGCACCCGTGAGGGCAATGACCTCTACAACGAGATGAAGGAGTCCGGAGTGCTGGCCAAGACGGCTCTGGTCTACGGACAGATGAACGAGCCGCCCGGAGCGAGGATGCGCGTGGGTCTTTCCGGCCTTACGATGGCTGAGTATTTCCGGGACGAGAAGCATCAGGACGTGTTGCTGTTCATCGACAACATATTCAGGTTCACCCAGGCCGGGTCCGAGGTGTCGGCGCTGCTGGGCCGGATGCCCTCCGCCGTGGGCTATCAGCCCACGCTGGCCACCGAGATGGGTGCTTTGCAGGAGCGCATCACCTCCACGAAGCGCGGCTCCATCACCTCCGTCCAGGCGGTCTATGTGCCCGCGGACGACCTGACCGACCCCGCGCCGGCCACCACCTTCGCGCATCTGGACGCCACCACGGTGCTTGACCGCTCCATCGCGTCCCTGGGCATCTACCCCGCCGTGGATCCGCTGGATTCCACCAGCCGCATCCTGACCCCGGAGATTGTGGGACAGGAGCATTACGAGGTGGCCCGGGCCGTCCAGCAGATGCTCCAGCGGTACAAGGAGCTGCAGGATATCATCGCCATCATGGGTATGGACGAGCTTTCTGAGGCCGACAAGCTGACCGTGGCCCGCGCCCGGAAGATCCAGAGATTCCTCTCCCAGCCCTTCTCCGTGGCCGAGCAGTTCACCGGCATGGAGGGGCGGTATGTGCCGCTGAGCGAGACGATTCGCGGATTTAAGGAAATTATCGAGGGCAGGCACGACGATCTGCCCGAGTCAGCGTTCCTGTTTGCCGGGACCATTGACGACGTTGTGAAGAAAGCGAGAGGGTGACCGGCATGGCGACCTTCAAGCTTAAGATCGTGACCCCCGACGGGCCGATGTTTAACGGGGAGGCCCAGAGCCTCACCGTTCGGACGGTGGAGGGGGATGTGTGCATCCTTCCGAAGCACATCAACTACCTCACCGCCCTGGGCATGGGCGAGGCCAAGGTGGTCCCCGCCGAAGGGAACGCCCGCCGCGCCGCCTGCATCGGCGGCATGCTGTCGGTGACCGGCGACGAGGTGGAGCTGGTGCCTACAACCTTCGAGTGGGCCGACGAGATCGACGCCCGCCGCGCCGACAGGGCTAGAAAGGCGGCGGAGGAGAAGCTTTCCCACAGGGAAAAGCTCTCCGACCACGAGCTGGCCATTGCCGAGGCCAAGCTCAAACGCGCGCTGGTCAGGTCCAGCGTGGCAAACAGGAAATAGATCATCCATAAAATAAAGGCGGGGCTGCGCGGCGCCGTGGAAAGCGTTGTGGACCCGCCTAATGGATATTAAGGAACCTCTGAAGAAATTGAAGTGTCGGGATCGGCGCGGCGATTTATTCAGAGGTTCCTTAGCGTTACCCCGACTATTGATGAAGGACCAAACAAACACCGCGGTTGGGAAAGACCGTTTGAAGATACTCTCTCCCGAGCGGGATATTGTCCTTGACAACAGGGGAGAGATGTGGTATTCTCTTAGCACACGGTGTGCTGAAAGGGCGTGAGACTATGGCGGAGGACGCGCGGCTCATTCACGATGAGATGAGCGGAAGGATCGTTGAAACGGCCGGCGGGCTGGCTTTGAGCGAGGGGGCTGGGGAGGTCACGGTGCGGAAGATCATACGGGCGCTGGGCGTGACGAACAGGGTCTTTTATAACCGTTTCCACAACGTGGAGGAGGTCCTCAGCCTCGTCTATCAGGATATGGCCGTCCAAATGCGGCGGAGCGTTTTGGACGGTTTTGACCCGGAGGGCGATTTTTTTGGGCAGATAACGGATATCGCCGCCGGGACCCTGCGGCTTTCCTACCGGCTCAAGCTGGGTATGAATCAGTACGTCTTTATCCGGGACAGTGTTTCCACGGAAAATTACCTCTGGTGGCGGGAGCGTATTCGGGAATATATCGATCTTGGCAAGAAAAAGGGGCTGGTCAGGCCGGAGCTGGACCGCGATACTATGAGCTACGCCATCTGGTGCTTCATCCGGGGCTATAACACCGACGCCCTGTCCCGGGGACTCCCCGAAAAGGAGGCCGTCGAGGGCTTCCTCTATTCCTTTGGGGTACTCCTGGAGGGGATGAAGGTATAATACTAATCACCGATCAAAAGCTTTAAATCGCGGCGGTCTTTTTCGCGCCAGGCTTTAAAGCTTTTAAATGGTGATAAGTATATAAACAGTACGCCGTTAAGGCGTTTTGTTTTGAAGCTTACAGCACACAGTGTGCTGATAAAATTAAGGAGGACGATATGTCAGTAAAAATCATCACCGACTCGGCGTCGGACATCACCCGGGCGCGCGCGGCGGAGCTTGGGATCGAGGTCATCCCCATGACCACGGTGTTCAAAGATGTTGAATATCTCGATGGGGTGACGCTCACAAACAGAGAGTTTTTTGAAAAGCTTATTGAGACGGACGAGCTTCCACACACGAGCCAGATAACGCCCTTCCAATATGGGGAGACGTTCAGGAGGGTCGTCTCCGCCGGGGACGAGGCCGTGTATATCGCCCTTTCCTCGAAGCTCTCGGGCTCCTGCGGCGGGGCCGTTACCGCGGCGGCGGAATTTGAGGGCAGGGTCACGGTGGTGGACAGCGAGAACGTGTGCATAGGGCAGCAGCTTCTGGTCCTGTACGCCGTGAGGCTCCGGGACCGGGGAATGAGCGCCGCCGCGATCGCGGAGGAGCTGGAGGCACGGCGCGGGGATGTTCGGGTGCTGGCGCTGCTGGACACCCTGGAATATCTCAAAAAGGGAGGCCGGATCTCCCCCACCGTGGCCTTCGCGGGGGAGCTTTTGTCCATCAAGCCGGTTGTGGCCGTGGAAAACGGCGAGGTCGTCCTTGTGGGCAAGGCCAGAGGATCGAAAAACGGCAACAATCTGCTGATGCGTTTTGTGGAACAGAGCGGAGGGATCGATTTCGACATGCCCTATATGCTGGCTTACAGCGGACTTGACGACACACTGCTCCAAAAGTACATACGCGACAGCGAGGCTCTGTACAAGGGCCGCGCGGAGGAGCTGCCCGTCTGCGCCATCGGCAGCACCATCGGCACTCACGTGGGACCGGGCGCGATAGCCGTGGCCTTCTTTCGCGGGGAGAAACGGATGAAATGAACACGAGCATGGGTTTTGGACGCCGTGCCTGTCAATTTTGCTTTTATACCAAGGGGGCCTTTGAATAAATTGCCGCGCCGATCCCGACGCTTCGATTTATTCTCGCCTTAGTATTACAGCAGGCTTGAGCTGTCAAAGCCGAAGGGGAAAAGGGAGCGGAGGTTCACGGTTTTCGTCTCGCCCTTACAGTTGACCATGATCACGTCCATGTCCGGCGAGAACTCCGCCATCACCTGGCGGCAGACGCCGCAGGGGGCGGTGAAGGACTCCGTGTCGGAGGCCACGGCGATGCGGCGAAAGCTCCGGCGCCCCTCGCTGACGGCCTTGAAGATGGCAGTGCGCTCGGCGCAGTTGGTGGGGCCGTAGGCGGCGTTTTCAATGTTGCACCCGGTAAACACCGTCCCGTCGCCGCACTCCACCGCCGCGCCTACCCGGAAGTGGGAGTAGGGCGCGTAGGCCATCTCGCGCATATCCATGGCGGTTTTACAAAGCTCTTCTATCGTCATATGGACGTCCCTCCTCCTGAAAAGCGGATTTTCGTCATTTCTTCGCCCGGTCCAGCTCGATGAGCCGTTTGACCGCCTCCACGCCCACCTTGACGGCGGCGGAGGTGTCGTGGCTCTCCTCCTGGTCAAGCCCCGCCGCCTGACGCTCCTGATTCCAAATCACGTGGAAGCAGGAGCCGCACCGGACCTTCAGGGCCGACGCCGCCACAAAGAGGGCGGCGGACTCCATCTCGCTGGCCTTGACGCCCAGGCGTTTCCAGGCCTCCCACTTCTGTAACAGCTCGAAGCTGACCGGCATCCTCTCCGGGGAGTGCTGGCCGTAAAAGCTGTCCTTGCACTGGACCACGCCCATGTGGGTCCGGCAGCCCAGGCCGAGAGACGCGTCCCTCAGCGCCAAGGCCGCGTCAAAGTCCGGCACGGCGGGAAACTCGATGGGGGCGTACTCCAAGCTTGTATGCTCATACCGTATGGCCCCGGTGGCCACTACGATGTCCCCGGCCTGTACGTCGAGGTCGATGCCGCCGCAGGTACCCACCCGCACGAAGGTATCCGCGCCGATGGCGGCAAGCTCCTCCATGGCGATGGCGGCGGAGGGGCCGCCGATGCCGGTGGAGCAGACCGACACCTTCTCGCCCAGAAGCGTGCCGGTGTAGACCCGGAACTCCCGGTTCTGGCCCACAAAATGGGCGTCGTCAAAAAGCTCCGCGATGGACTGGCACCGGCCCGGATCGCCGGGAAGGATCACATACCGGCCCACGTCGCCCGCTTCGCATTGGATATGGTATTGCTTTTCATGATGGATCATTCAGAACCCTCCTTGAAATTCCTGCCCGTCCCGCGCTTCAGCGCGCGGCGCTGTCCTTCTCCAACCGCTTCACGATTTTCACGATCCGGCTTGTCCCGAGGCGGGAGGCGCCAAGCCGGATAAATTCTTCCGCGTCCTCAAGGGTGCTTATGCCCCCGGCGGCCTTGACCTTCACATGGGGAGCCACGTGGGCGGAGAAGAGCGCCACGTCCTCCCTCGTCGCCCCGCCTCCGGCAAAGCCGGTGGAGGTCTTGATGAAGTCGGCGCCGGAGGCGGAGACGATCTCACACAGCTTCACTTTTTCCGCGTCCGTCAGCAGGCATGTCTCGACGATGACCTTCAGGGTCCTCTCTCCGCAGATGGTCTTGACGGCACGGATCTCGGACAGGACGTCGCCCCAGCGCCCGCCCCTGACCCAGCCCAGGTTGACGACCATGTCGATCTCGTCGGCCCCGTTCTTCACCGCGTCGGCGGTCTCAAAGATCTTTACGGACGAGGTGGAGTAACCGTTGGGGAAGCCGACGACGGTGCATATCGGGAGCCTGCCGCCCACGTATTCCTTCGCCCGCTCCACAAAGACGGGCGGTATGCAGACGGAGGCGGTGTGATATTTTATCCCGTCGTCACAGATCTCCCGGATCTCCTCCCAGGTCGCGGTCTGGGCAAGCAGTGTGTGATCCACCTTTTTCAGTATCTCGGAAAGCTCCATGCTGTCGCTCCTCAAATCGTTATACCTTATTTTTGCCGTTCAGCTCCGAAGCTCCCGCTCCCGGAGACTGCCGTTCTGATAGGCCCGCACCAGCTCCACAAGGTCGCCGATGAGGCTGCGCATCCGCCGGCCCTCGTCGGTGTCGGAGACCTGGAGCCTGGCCGGCGGGGTGTAGATGTACTCGCTGGAGGAGGAGATGTCCTCGTCCTCCTCGATGGCCCTGGCCGCGCTCTCAAAGGGCTGGTGGGTCCTGAGAGTCAGGCCCCGGGAGTTGTACACCAGGGTGTACCCGGCAATGCCCGTTTTCTCGTGATAGGCCCGGCAGAAGCCGCCGTCGATCACGATGAGCCTGCCGTCCCCCTTCACCGGGCTTTCGCCCTCCACGGCCCGCACGGGGACATGTCCGTTTATGATGTGGGACCCCTCGTCCGTGAGGCCGAACTCGGAGAGGATCTTCTCCGCCGTGCCCGATACGTTGACCAGCCTGTAATAGGGGTCCTTGACCTCCCTGTGGGTCTCCGGGTCGGCGATGAACAGCCGCTCGAAGGTGGTCATGGCGCTGCGGCCGTAGATGGGACTTTTGGCGCCGCACCAGAGATACCAGAGAAAATCCTGCCCGGCCTGACGCTGGGGACTGCCCTCCGGGGCAAAGTAGCCCTGGCGGGCCCGCCTGTCGCAGTAGTCGAAAAGCGCCTTGCCGGAATACTCCCGGCCCTCAAAGGTCTCCCTGGCGAAGGTCCCGTCCGCCGTCATGGGCACCGCCCCGTGGTAGAGCAGATTGCCGTTGGTCACCTTGTAGACGGAGCCCACGGAGTAGAGGAACTGGACGTGCTTCTGCAAGAGCTTGCTGTGCCGGAAGCCCCGGACCAGGTCCCGCAGAACGTCCAGCTCACGGGCCGTGAACCGGACCGGGTCGTCCGGATCCACGGTGGGGAAGTCGCACTCCAGCATGGGGTACTCGCGCCCGCCGCAGATCACCGTGCCCTTTTCAAAATCGATATGCCGCAGGTAATCCCGCCCACACATCCGGAATTCCGGATTCCGGTCGATGACCTGGGCCTCGGCCTTGAGCATCATCACCGTCACGGCCTTGTGCATCTGGGCCACCCGGAAAAGCTTCTCCTTCGTGGTTTGCGCCCGCTGGTCGGTCCGGGGCATCCAGCGCGTCAGATCCGAGTATTCGTAATACTCCTGGGCCATATGGTCCAGCTCCCGGAGGCTTATGCCGTAGCCATGCTCGACGGTGTCGGTGTTGTTGTAGGCCAGCGTGGTTTTCAGGACGGTCAGCACACAGATGGGGCTGCCCGCCGCGGCACCCATCCACACTACGTCGTGGTTTCCCCACTGGATATCCACCCCGTGGTGCCCGATGAGCCGCTCAAGGATCAGGTCGGGGCGCGGCCCCCGGTCAAAGAGGTCGCCCACGATGTGGAGCCGGTCCACCGCCAGCCGCTTTATAAGCTCGCAAAAGCGGGTGATGTAGGGGTCGGCCCGGTGATAGGCAATGATGGAGTCGACGATGGTCTCGTAGTAGAGCTTCTTGTCGTGGTCCTCGAAGTGGGCGTGGAGAAGCTCGTCCAGCACATACCCGCAGCTCTCGGGAAGGCACTCCCGCACATGGGCCCTGGTGTGCTTGGAGGACACGAACCGGCAGAGCCTGATAAGCCGCATCAGGGTGAGATAATACCACTGGTTCAGATCCGCCTGGGCGGCCTTGAGCTGGGGAAGCTTCTTCTCCGGGTAGTAGATGAGCGTGGCCAGGTCCGCCCGCTCGGACTGGGACAGCTCGCCCGCGAACACCGTGTCGATCTTCTCCCGTATGTACCCGGAGGCGTTGTTGAGGATGTGGATGAACGCCTCGTTCTCCCCGTGCAGATCGGACATGAAGTGTTCCGTCCCCTTGGGGAGCCGCAGAACGGCCTCCATCCGGACGATCTCGCTGGACGCCGCCGCTATGGTGGGGTATTTGGTGGACAAAAGCGTCAGATACCTGAGCCTCTGGCTGTCCTCCGTCATGATCTTACCTCCGTTTCTTATCGCTTCCCCGCGAAAGCGCGCCGAATACCAAATCCCGGTCCTCCTTCGCCTCGGCGCGCGCCTGGTCAAGCCGCGCCCGAAGCTGCTCGGACAGGGGAGTACCGGAGCGGAAGGGCCGGAAGAAGTGGGCCTTCTCCTGGGCCGCGTCCTGGACGGAGCGGATGTGGGCCTTGAGGTTTTCGTACCTGATGACGACGTCGTTCTCCCGGGCAAATTCCCGGAGCCTCGCCGTCAGCCGGAGGGAGGCGCACAGGTCGATGATGAACACGCCGTAGAACATGCCGATAACAAAGGAAAACGCCAGATTCTCCGACAGCCACCGGAGCGCCCCGAGGATATGGGGATGGATCAGGAAGTAGTACGCCGCCCCCAGCACGGCCCAGAAGAAGGAGAACAGCGGGCAGATGATCCCCTGAACGTTGCCCCACTGGTCGGAGTAGTCCCAGAGCCGCACATGGGCGATCCTGATGCTCATGACGCCGGCTATGTACTCGATGCCCGTCATGCAGACCGCCATGAACACAAAGAGCGCCGTTTTTTCCCAGAACGGGTCACGGATCCAGGAGGTGTTCTCAAGGGACGCGATCAGAAACAGGATGCACAGCCCCATCCCGTAGAGCGGCACATAGGGCCCGGTACAAAAGCCCGGGTTGATCCATTTCCTCTCCGGGTTGGCACCGGAGAAAAATCGCCGGTAGAACAGCTCCAGCACCCAGCCAAAGACCGAGCCGATGAAGAAAAGAAACGCCAGCGTCAGAAAAAGCCCCATAAAGTCTCCTCCTCTATGACAATAGCTTCAGTATATCACCTTTCAATAAAATTTGGAATAGCTCCTTATTGCTTTTTGCGGGAAAAAGAAATATAATTGTTCCATACAACGAATCGGGGGGGAGTCCTTTGCCCACGAGCGGCCGGACCTTACCGAGCCGGCGGGCCTTGTCCGGATTGCCACGGCATGGCCGAACAGGGGGCCTGATGCGCGCCCTTCGCCGGATCCCCGAACGGATACGGGTAGGATAAAGCGAGAATAACGCGTAAAAAACCGCGTAACACCGGTATGATCAGAATAAAAGATAATGGGAAGTGACGCCGATGAACTTATCAGAACTCATTGAAAAAGTAAAAAACAAGTCCCTGGACACCCGGCTTGAGGCGGTCCTTGGGGATGTGGAGCCGGCCCGCGGCCGCGCTCTCGGCGTGGCGGAGGCGCTTCAAAGCCGCCGCGGCCCGTCCGGCCAGGCCGGCCTGTTCTCCGGCCCCGGCAGGACCGAGATCGGCGGCAACCACACCGACCACCAGCACGGCCATGTGCTGTGCGGCAGCGTCGATTTGGACGTCCTTGCCGCCGCCGCCCTGAACGGGACCCAAACCGTACACATGCAAAGCGCCGGGTATGACCCCATCACCGTGGAGCTTTCGGAGCTGGAGCCGAGAAAAGACGAGTACGGCACCACGGCGGGGCTGGTGCGGGGCGTGGCGGCCGGCGTGAAGAGGCTGGGGTACGCCCTTTCGGGCTTCGACGCCTGCGCCGTGTCCTCGGTGATCTCCGGCTCGGGGCTTAGCTCCTCCGCGGCCTTCGAGGTGCTGGTGGGCAATATCTTCAACGCCTTTTGCTGCGGGGGCGGGCTGGACGCCGTGACCGTCGCCAAAATCGGCCAGTACGCCGAGAACGTCTACTTCGGCAAGCCCTGCGGCCTCATGGACCAGATGGGCTCCTCCGTGGGCGGCGCGGTGGCCATCGACTTTGCCGACCCGGAAAACCCGGCGGTCACACCCGTGAGCTACGACTTCGCCGCCTCCGGCCACGCCCTTTGCATCATCGACACCCGCTCCGACCACGCGGACCTGACCGACGACTACGCCGCCATCACCCGGGAGATGGGCGCGGTGGCCGCCCACTTCGGCAAAAGGTGGCTGCGGGAGGTGCCGGAGGCGGATTTCCGCGCCGCCATCCCCGCCCTGCGCGCAGAGCGCGGCGATCGGGCGGTACTCCGCGCCATGCATTTCTACGCCGACGATCAGCGTGCCCAGACCGAGGCCGAGGCCCTTCAAAGGGGCGACTTCGCGGAGTTTTTGCGTCTCGTCAACGAGTCGGGCATGTCCTCCGAGCTTCTTTTGCAGAACATCTGGTCCCCCTCGAAGCCCGAAAAGCAGGCCGTCTCCATGGCCCTGACGCTGGGGCGGGAGCTGCTCCATGGCCGGGGCGCCATCCGCGTCCACGGCGGCGGCTTCGCCGGCACGGTCCAGGCCTTCGTCCCAGAGGACGCTGTCGCGGGCTTCAAGTCCGGCGTCGAGGCGGTTTTCGGAGAGGGCGCCTGCCACATCCTGCGCATCCGCCCCGTGGGCGGCGCGGACATCGTGTGACGGGCCGCTCCCCGATTCATTTTCCCGGTAAATAACAGATTGGAGGTAAATTTTATGGCGATCCTTGTTCTTGGCGGAGCCGGTTACATCGGCTCGCACACCGTTTGGGAGCTTTGCGAGGCCGGCCGCGACGTGGTGGTGGCCGACAACTTGCAGACAGGCTTTAAGGAGGCCGTGCATCCCAACGCCCGCTTTTATAAGCTGGACATCCGCGATAGGGAGGCCCTGGACGTGCTGTTCCAGGCAGAGAAGATCGACGGCGTCATTCATTTCGCCGCCTGCTCCCAGGTGGCCGAGTCCATGCGCGACCCACTCAAATACTACGACAATAACCTCCACGGCACCATGGTGCTTCTCTCCGCCATGATCGACCACGGCGTCAATAAGATCGTATTCTCCTCCACCGCCGCCACCTACGGCGAGCCGGAGCGGATACCCATCCTGGAGACGGACAGGACACTGCCCACCAACACCTACGGCGAGACGAAGCTCTCCATGGAGAAGATGATGGGCTGGTGTTCCAAGGCCCACGGCCTTAAGTTCGTGGCCCTGCGGTATTTCAACGCCTGCGGCGCCCACCCCTCCGGGAAGATCGGCGAGGCCCACGACCCGGAGACGCACCTCATTCCCATTATCCTCCAGGTCCCCAACGGCCAGCGGGAAAAGCTGACCATCTACGGCGAGGACTACCCCACCCCCGACGGCACCTGCGTCCGGGACTACATACACGTCACCGACCTGGCCCAGGCCCATATCCTGGCCCTGGACTATCTTCTGAACGGCGGCGACAACAACGTCTTTAACCTTGGCAACGGCGTGGGCTTCTCCAATAAGGAGGTCGTGGATGTGGCCAGAGAGGTCACGGGACACCCCATCCCCGCCGAGATCGGACCCCGCCGCCCCGGCGACCCGGCCCGGCTCGTGGCCTCCTCCGAGAAGGCCAGGACCGTCCTCGGCTGGGATCCCCAGTACGCCGATCTGCATACCATCATCTCCACCGCCTGGGAGTGGCACAGAAACCATCCCCACGGTTACGCCGTGGCGGACTCCAGATCCCTCGATTCCGACTGAGCGTCAAAAGCTCACTCGCTCCGCGTGGATCCCAAATGTATGAAGAGGTATTATATTATGATTGACGAAGCCGTATCCAAGCTTGTGACCTACGCCCTGCGGACCGGACTCATCGAGGAATCGGAGAAGCTCTGGGCCGCAAACGCCGTTTTGGAGACACTGAAGCTGGACTCCTGGGCCGACCCCGGCAAGAGCTGGGGGGATATAGACTTGGCCGCCGTCCTGGACGAGCTGACGCATGACGCCTATGAACGCGGCGTTATCCCCGGCGACTCCACGGACTACCGGGATCTGCTGGACACCTCCCTCATGGGCAGGCTGACGCCAAGGCCCGCCCAGGTCATCGCCCGCTTCAGGGAGTTGTACGCCCAAAGCCCCAGAGCCGCCACGGACTGGTACTACAAATTTTCCCAGGACACCAACTACATTAGACGCGACCGGATCGCGAAGGACATGAAGTGGACGGCGGACACCGAGTACGGGACTCTGGACATCACGGTGAACCTCTCCAAGCCCGAGAAGGACCCCAAGGCCATCGCCGCGGCGAAAAATCTGCCCGCCTCCGCCTACCCCCGGTGCCAGCTGTGCGCCGAGAACGAGGGCTACGCCGGGAGATTGAACCATCCGGCCCGCCAAAATCACCGTGTGATGCCCATTACCATCAACGGCTCGCCCTGGTTTTTGCAGTACAGCCCATATGTGTATTATAATGAGCATTGTATCTGCTTCAACCGGGAGCATACCCCCATGAAGATCGACCGGGCCTGCTTTGCCAAGCTTCTCGATTTTGTGGGCCAGTTCCCCCACTACTTCGTGGGCTCCAATGCCGATCTGCCCATCGTGGGCGGGTCCATCCTGGCCCACGACCACTTCCAGGGCGGGCGCTACACCTTCGCCATGGAGCGGGCCCCCATCGAGACGCCCGTCATTTTCCCCGGCTTCGAGGACGTGACCGCGGGCATCGTCCGCTGGCCCATGTCCGTTATCCGAATTCGCTCCCCAAAGCCCGAACGGCTCATCAGCCTGGCGGACAGGATCCTCACGGCCTGGCGCGGCTACACCGACGAGGCGGCCTTCATCTACGCCGAGACGGAAGGGGAGCCCCACAACACCGTTACCCCCATTGCACGCCGCAGAGGGGCGGATTTTGAGCTTGACCTGGTGCTGCGCAACAACCTGACCACCCCGGAACACCCCCTGGGCCTCTATCACCCCCACGCGGAGCTTCACCACATCAAGAAGGAGAACATCGGCCTCATAGAGGTCATGGGCCTGGCGGTCCTGCCCGCCCGCTTGAAGGCGGAGCTGACGGCTCTCGCGGACGCCCTGGTGACCGGGGCCGACCTTCGCGCCGATCCCCTTACCGAAAAGCATGCCGACTGGGCCGAGAGGTTCAAGTTAAAATATGACAGCCTCACGGCGGACAACGCCATGGATATCGTGAAATACGAGACGGGCCTTGTGTTTGCCAAGGTTTTGGAGCATGCCGGGGTCTACGCCCGCTCCGAGGCGGGAAGGGAAGCCTTCCTTCGGTTTACCGCGTCGGTGTGATTTTTGTCATAGCTTATATGCGCAGAAATCAGAAAGCTTTTTTAAGGAATTTAAATCTGGTTTTCGCCGTCCCGGAATCCTCCGGGACGGTTTTTCACAGTGATACTATTCCTTATTTGAAAGCTTCCCTCAAGCGGCGGTAATATTTCGTGTCAGGCGAGCAAATCGACCGCCAATTTAATAATATTAAGTATCGTGCTTTCACTCTTCAAATTGTGATAAATTCAATAAAATAAGTGGGAAAAAACAACTGAAATGGGTACATTTTCCCAAGGAAAATGGGCGGATTATTTTCAATAATCTTATTGACATTATTCTAACGGCACGGTAAAATGAGAGCAGAAGACTGTGGCGGCGCGCGCCGGCTTGGATGGGAGGACGGAGGGCCCCACGGTCCGTATCCGGAAGGAGGATGATTTCTATGAAAAGGAAAATTTTCAAATGGCTGTCAGCTATGCTGACAGTGGTCATGCTGATGGGGTTGATCGTCTTACCTGTGTCGGCCTCCGGCTGCAACGGCAACCACTCCTGGGGCGATTTCGAATGGGTCAACGGTACCAGCTGCCTGTTCGGCCCGTGTGAGATCTTCCAGAGAGAGTGTTCCGTCTGCGGCGCCCGGGAGGAAAAAGTGTGGCGCTCCCAGGACGGGAGAGAATCCGAAATGACTCTCACCGATCGGAAGGGCGACCACGTTTGGGGAGTCTCGGAATCCTACCCCTCCGAGTGCGACGGAAATCCCACCGTTGAAAAGCGGTGTTCCATTTGCAACGTGGTAGAGACCATCCGCGGCGGCCATGTCTGGGAGCCTTACGGAGAGCCCGTCGGCGGCAACAAGTGCGTCGGCGGCGGCACGCAGACCTACAAGTGCAAATATTGCCAGGAGACGCGCGAGGAGAAGCTTCCCCTTTCGGGCGAACACGACTGGGAGGACGTCGAGACTGTCCAGCCCACCTGCACCGAGAACGGCTACCAGATCAAGAGATGCCGGGTCTGCCAGACGGAGATCCGGGTCCCCACCGGCATGCTGGCCACCGGCCACCGCTGGGTCAACGACGACGACACCTGCGGCAGCGCCAGACACTGTGAAAAGTGCAATGAAACGGCGCCCGCCACCGGCCATGACTTCAGTTCCAAGTGGTTCTCCAACAGCAGCGTACACTGGCAGCAGTGCCGCAATTGCAGCACTAAGATCAACGAGTACCCCCATGATTTTGTGAACGGCAAGTGCGACACCTGCGGCTATACCCAGCCGGCCCAGAGCTGCCGCCACAACTGGGAGGTCGGCGACGCTTTCTACCTTTTCAACCACTACGAGACCTGTTCCCTCTGCGGCGAGACCCGCCTGGTCTCCTGTGCCTCCGCCGGCAAGGAGCAGCCCCGCACCTACTGCACCGACCCCACCTACTGCCAGTGCGGCAACATAATCAAGGACGGCCAGAAGAGGCACAACTTCGGCACCTGGATCTGCCATGACGACAGCCACGAGCATAAATGCCTCAACTCCAACTGTTCCTACACCACCAAGGAGAGCCACAGCTTTGTGACGATGTCCGGCATCGTCAAATGCTCCGTCTGCAAATACATCGACGAGGCCCGTTCCGCGGCCCATGTCCATACCAACAGCAAGCTGATGCATGACGCCAGCGGCCACTGGTATCAGTGCGAATGCGGCTACAAACAGGCCGTCACGCCCCACACCGCCGGTACCGCCGACTGCACCGGTCACGCCGTCTGCACAGTCTGCGGCGCCTCCGTGACCGCCTCCGCCAATCCCTCCAACCATGTGGGCGGCACCGTGGTGAAGGACGCCAAGGCCGCTCAGGTCGGCGTCCCGGGCTACACCGGCGACACCTACTGCCTGTCCTGCGGACAGATCGTGACCCCCGGCAAAGCCATCGAAGCCCTGTCCGCCAATCACACTCACAGCTACACCAAGGTTGCCAGCGACACCAGCGGCCACTGGTATCAGTGTGAGTGCGGCGCCAAACAGGCGGTTTCCGCTCACACCGGCGGCTCCGCCACCTGCTCCACCCAGGCCAAGTGTTCCGTCTGCGGCCAGAGCTACGGCCCCCTGAACGCCAGCAGGCATCTTGACAGGACCAGGATCGAGGACGCCGTCGCCGCCACCGCCGAAAGCGCCGGCTACACCGGCGACAAGCACTGCGCGGGATGCGGCGTGCTGATTGAAAAGGGCACCGAGATCCCCGCCTTGACCGGCACCCACACCCACAACTACGTCCTGAAGAACGACGGCGTCAGCCACTGGCAGGAGTGTTCCGTCTGCGGCAACAAGAAGGACGTGACCGAACACACCTATGTCGAGGGCATCTGCTCCGTCTGCGGAGATGATGAACCCGAGGAGATGGAGGTCCATGTTCACTCCTTCAGCGCCGCGTGGTTCAGCGACGGGACCAATCACTGGCACGAGTGCGAAACCTGCGGCAGCAGGACCGACGAGGAACCGCACCACTTCAACGAGGATAAATGCGGCTGCGGCATGACCTACCGCCGTTACGAGGGTCTTGCCCTCGTCGACCAGGATAAGGCGGCCGCGCTGGAGAAGCTGAAGGGCAGCGACAACGTCGTCACAACCTTCAGCGATGTGAACGACACCGCCTGGTACAAACTGGAGGTCCAGCGTCTCAACGACTATAATCTGATGATGGGCACCGGCGAAACCACCTTTGGCGTTGGCGTCACCGCCAGCCGCATCCAGATCATGATCATCCTCGCCCGTCTCAACGGGGTGCAGGGCACGTCCAGCACCGACGACTGGGATGAGCAGCAGCTTGCCGCCGAGGACTGGGTCGCCAAGAATGAGATCGCCGAGCCGGGTTCCCGCAATGAGGATATCTCCCGCAGCGAGCTTGTCCTGATGCTCTGGCGCAACGCCGGCAAGATCGAGACCGATGCCGAGCTTGACGGGTTTAAGGACGCCGCCTCCCTTGAGGGCGAGACGCTGGAGGCCATGAAGTGGGCCGTCAGCAACGACATTGTCCAGGGCAACCGAAACTCCGACGGGACCCTGAGCATTTACCCCGATAACAGCGCCAACCGCTCGGAGATCGCCGCTCTCCTGGTCCGCTACATCGACGCCACCGCCGGAGATATCATTGACATATCCAAGCTGTAATTAAGTATGATCGCGTCGGAGGAGCCGACAGGCTCCTCCGGCAGTCAACAGGAAAAAGTATCGCCGCCCGGGAGGGCGGCGATGGTTTTGTATGGAGGGGAATTACATTTTCATACTTATCGCAATTTAGAAGCTTTGACCGGGCGGCGAGGATTTTTGTGTCGGGCGGGGAAGGCGGCGCGGGGAATACTGTATGTATTGCCAAGCCGTTTGACGAAACATGGCGCGAAAAAGCCCGCCGCGAATGAAAGGCTTTTTAAATATTAGTATTAATTGGTGATTTGTTTCAGCTCCGGGAAGGGGATGAACGGGGCCGGAGGGGTGTCGGACTCGTGGAGGATCTTCTGCATCCAGACGATATCCACCCACTTTCCCATTTTGAAGGCGCACTTGGAAAAGCGGGCCACGCGCTCAAAGTCCAGGCTTGAATGGAACTTGATGCTGTCCTTGTTGGGGTAGGAGATACAGGCGTCCATGCTGGACGCGTTCTGGAGGCGGAGGATCCGCTCAAGCTCCTGATAGAGCATGCGGCCGATGCCGAGGCGGTGCATGTCCCGGCGCACGTAGACGCTGGCCTCACAGCACCAGGAGTAGGCCACGCGCTCACGGAAGGGAGCGGCGTAGGCATAGCCCAGGAGTTCGCCGTCACGCTCCGCCACCAGGTAGGGGTAGCGAGAGAGGGTCCGGCGGATGCGGCTCTCGAACTCGGCAACCGTGGGAACCTCGTATTCAAAGGTCACGGTGGAGTTCTCCACATACCAGGCGTAGATCTCAAGGAGCTTCGGCGCGTCCTCCGGACGGGCCACGCGCGTTTTTATGGGCGATGACATCATTGTTGATCCCCCGGGAATATATTTAATAGGACCAGTATAAAGCAAAATTGCCCGCGGGGAAAGAGACAAAAGCGAAAAAGCCGGGGGCCCGGCGCGTGAAAAATTAGTTGACTTGACAGAGAATAGGCGGTAAAATAGACTTGCAAGTCGTATTGGGCGAGAAGGGAGGGCGGCAATGAAAGTCGTGCGATTTTTTGATATCCTGCTTGAATATTTCTTCATGCTGGCCTTTGCCGTATGCCTTGTGGCGGGGGTATTCAACTGGCGGTTTTTCATCGCCGCGGCCGTTGCGCTCCTCGCGTACTTCATCTGGGGCGTCCTGCGGCTCCACTGTCCATGGTGCGGAAGCCCCGTGGAGCTGAGCGACCTTTTCCGGGGGCTCAAAAAGGGCTGTCACTGCCCAGCCTGCGGCCATGAGATTACGGTGGTGACGAAGGTCAACAAAAACGGCGTGAACAGGAAGAAGTAACCGGAGCTTTCTCCGGCGCTCAAATGACCGTGGGGTGTTTGCCGCGCGGCGGGCAAAATGTAAAAAATAAATGCCGCGTCAATCGATTCGCGGCTTTTTGAAGGGAGCTAAAAAAATGAAGGACCAAAACTGCGGATACTGCGTGGGCGGCGCGCCTTTGGCGGCCTTTGGCATCAAGATCTGCGACCTGACCGTTTCCCAGCTCATCCTCTTCAAGGAGCAGTCCCACCCCGGCAGGTGCATCGTGGCCTATAAGGACCACGTCAGTGAGATCGTCGACATCTCCGACTTGGAGCGCAACGCCTTTTTCGCCGACGTGTACCGCGCCGCAAAGGCCATCCACGCCGCGTTCCACCCCGACAAGCTCAACTATGGCGCCTACGGCGACACCGGCTGCCACCTACACATGCACCTGGTTCCGAAATACAAGGACGGGTACGAGTGGGGCGGTGTCTTTGCCATGAATCCCGGCCAGAAATTTCTGACGGACGCCGAGTATGAGGAAATGATCGAAAGGATCAAGGCGGAGCTTTAAGGTACCTCTGAATAAACGCGCCCGAGGCGCCTCGCGGTCGGCTTTTGCCAATTTATTCAGCGGTTCCCGGATCATGTCAAAAAGAGAGACCCGCAAAAGCGGGTCTCTCTTTGGTACGCCTGAAGGGACTCGAACCCCCGGTCTCGCGGTTCGTAGCCGCGCACTCTATCCAGCTGAGCTACAGGCGCATGGGACGCTTTTTAAGCGCCTTACTATAATAGCATCATGACCGGGAAAATGCAAGCATTATTTTCGCTTTTTTGAAAAATTTTTGGTTGGGTGAAAAAAAGTGTTGACAAGCGTATGCTTCTGAGGTAGAATAAGTAACGCTGACGGACGATTAGCTCAGCTGGTATGAGCATCCGCTTGACGTGCGGAGGGTCGCAGGTTCGAGTCCTACATCGTCCACCATGGGACCCCGGAGCTGAAGCTTCGGGGCCTTTTGTATTCTGACGCGTCTCTCGGAGGGGACAGATATGGAGAAAAATCAAAGCCGGAGGAGGTCGAGCATGAAGCTGAATGACAGTGATTTTCTGAAAAGCGTGAGGCCGTCTATGGAGGAGCTTCTGGGAAAGCTTTTGGAGCGGTACCCTTTCGCGTCGATTTTGGCTCAGGACGCCTCCGAGAAGCGCTGTTCCGTGTCCCGGCAGCTCACCGGCGTCTCCGCAGGCGGTATGTTCTCCGCCAGGGGGTTCGCGGTGAAGGTTTACGACGGCGCGCATTGGTCCGAACATTCGTTCAATGAGCTGACGGCGGAGAAAATCCCCCAGGTCCTCGCGCAGATCGAGGGCGCGGCGGCCATGTCGGAGACGGTGCTTCCCGAGGGCGCGGCGGAACGGGTCTACGCCGCCCCGGCGTCCGAAGGGCTTGTATTCCACGGAAGCACGGATTACGAGCTTGACCCGGACGAGGTGGGGGAGGAGGCCATTGTGGCGCGGCTCACCGCCCTTCGGGACAGGGGACTGGCGGCTTCGGACAAGCTCATAGATTTCGGCGCCAGCGTCACCTGGCAGAAGTGTCACAAGCTGTATCTGTCCCCGGACAGGGACCTCACCCAGAATGTGATGTGGATGACAGGCTCCATATATGCCATGGCCGCCAGAGGTCAGGAAATCAAGGAGAGCTACAGGAGCTTTTCCAATCTGGGCGGCGCGGAGCTGCTGGAGAAAATGGACGGGGGCGTGGAGGACACGGTGGGGACGGTCTTGGAGCTGCTGGATTCCCAGCCCCTGCCCCCCGGAGAATACGAGTGCGTCTGTACCCCCGAGGTCACGGGCATGATCGTCCACGAGGCCTTTGGCCACGGCGTGGAGATGGATATGTTTGTGAAAAAGCGCGCCCTGGCGGAAAAATACATGGGCGAATATGTGGCGAGCCCCCTTGTGACCATGCACGACGGCGCGGCGGTGATCCCCCAGACGGGGAGCTACTTCTTTGACGACGAGGGCACCATGGCCCACGACACCGTCATCATCGAAAAGGGCGTTTTGAGGCGGGGCATCTCCGACTACCTGTCCGCCATGACGCTGGGCACCGAGCCCACGGGCAACGGCCGGCGGGAGAGCTATCGGAGAAAGGCCTATACCCGCATGACCAATACCTATTTCGAGGGCGGCGGCGACAGCGTGGAGGACATGATCGCCTCCGTGAGGGACGGGCTTCTGCTATGCGAGCCCTCCAGCGGCATGGAGGACCCGAAAAACTGGGGCATCCAGTGCATGGTCAGCTACGCCAGGGAGATCCGTGACGGCAGGCTGACAGGCCGCGTCTTTTCCCCTATCGTCCTCACAGGCTATGTTCCGGAGCTTCTCAAATCCATCACCATGATGAGCCCCACGGTCGAGCTGGGCGGCGGAGGCATGTGCGGCAAGGGCTACAAGGAGTGGGTCAAGGTCTCCGACGGCGGCCCGTACATCAAGGCCCGTATCAGGCTGGGCTGAGGAGGGGATCAAATGATCGAAAAAATCAAAGCCGCCCTGGCGGCGGAAAATATCGGCGTCTGGTACGTCACCGAGACGTCGAGCCGGTCGGCGGAGACGTTCTTTGTCCGGAAAAACATGGACCTGAAGCGTACTACCAGCCTCACCGATTATTCCGTGGACGTGTTTCGGGAGCTGGAGCGCGACGGCGCGAGGCTCCTGGGCTCCTCCTCCGTGCCCGTGTACCCCGGCGAGAGCGTAGAGGAGATCCGCGCGGCCCTGCGCGGGGCCTTCTATGCCGCCTCCTTTGCCGCCAACCCCTATTTTGAACTGATGGAGGGCAAAGGCGAGCCGCGTGTACCTTCGAAAAGCGCTTTCGCGGACATGGATGTGGAGCGGATGGCGAAGGTCATGGGCGACGCCCTCTTTGCGCCGGATACGGAGAGGGATGTGTTCATAAACTCTGCGGAGATCTTCGCCGTAGAGCGCTCCACCCGTGTTCTCAATTCGCGGGGCGTGGACGTGAGTTGGGATACCCGCGAGGTCCGGGGGGAGCTGGTCGCCCAGTGTCCCGCGCCCCGGGACGTGGAGACCTATCAGGGCTTCGCCTACCGGGAGCCGGACACGGAGGCCCTGTCTGAACTGACGCGCCAGGTCCTGCGGCGGACCCGTGACCGGGCCGAGGCGGTAAAGGCCCCCAGGGCCGGGAAATACACCGTCATCCTCACGGGAGATCATGTGCGGGAGCTGCTCGACTACTACGTCTCCCGCGCCTCCGCCGGCGCGGTGTACCAGCGCTACTCCGACTACCGGGCGGGCATGGATGTCCAGGGCGGGGATACCGTCGGGGACAGGCTCACCATTGAGCTTACCGCCGCCGAGCCCTATGACCGGGAGGGCATCAGGCTCAGAGATCGCGCTCTCATGGAGAACGGCGTCCTCAGGACCGTCCATGGCGGCGTGCGTTTCTCGCGCTATTTGGGGATAGAACCCACCGGCAGTTACCGGGCCATCCGCGTTCCAACGGGTAGTACGCCCCTGGAGGAGCTTAAGGCGGGGCCCTGCCTGCAGCCGGTGACCTTCTCGGACTTCCAGATGGACCCCATGTCCGGCCACTTTGCCGGGGAAATCCGTCTGGCGTACCTCTTTGACGGCCGGACCGTCACTCCGGTCACCGGCGGTTCCGTCAACGGGAACATTCTGGAGGCCCAGAAGAACATGCGCTTCTCCAGGGAGCGCTATGTAAGCTCCACCTATGACGGCCCTCTGGCTGTCTCCCTGCCCGACGTGGCAGTGGCGGGGGAATGAATAGTTATCGCCGCCCGACGCAAGGTCGGGCGGCGATAACTTTTGTGGGCCGAGACCCGCTCGGTCCACAAATTCATGATTTATGAGTCTGGTTATCCCTCCGCCGGCGCGTTATACAGGGCGTCATGCTCCTTCGTCTGGCTCTCGAAATACTCCTCCATCCCGGTGACCTCCACGGCGGGGACGTAGGTTTCGGCATAGGTGGTGTTGCCGTTTTCCGAGGTACCGATGGCTTTGTAGAATACGTAGAAGGGCAGAGCGCCGGTCAGGGTGTCGCCCATCTCATTCCAGCTCGTGACGTAGGTGAGGCCCCAGGCGTCGTAGGTGTCGAATACCACCGCCTCCTGCTCCGCCATGCACAGCGGGCAGACGTGGCCGCCGAACACCCAGCCCTTCCGGAGATATTCCTCCGCCTTCTCCAGGCCGATGAGGGGGCCGTAGTCCTTTTCCGTGTACTCCGTCTCCGCCGCCACGCGTCGGTGAGAATACAGGATAACAACCTTCTCCAGAATATCGTCGCTGACCACGTCGCCGGAATAGTTTTCGGCGTTGTCGAAGCTCAGCAGGATGTAGTCGCTGACCGGCGAGGAAAGATATCTGTTCAGCGGATGGGCCGACTCGTCATAGAGGAGGATGTCGACCCACGTGGCGCCGTGTTCCGACCAGCCGTCGTAATTTCGGCGCACCCGGATATCCGGGAAGCTGACGCCGAAAATATCAAACAGCTCCCGCTTCAGCGGTTCCAGCGCGGCGTCGATCTGCTCATCGCTCAGCCGCTGATCCACGGCCACACGGACGCCGTTCAGGGCGACGCCCCCGTCCTCGTGACTCAGGCTGAGGCAATCGGCGTTCCCGTTCTGAAAGGCGAAAAACAGATAGCCGGGGGCGCTGAAATTTGTCTCAGGCCAGCCGTCGGGCCCCTCCTGCGTGACGGCGGAGGGAAGGGACAGTCCCGTGGCTTTGGCAAGCCGGGGGGCGATGCCGTCCGCAAAGCTCCAAAGCTCCGCGCCGTCCGGCGTCAGGCCCCTGTCCAGGTAATCATACCCCGGCAGAGCGTCCGCCTCTGTCACGCTTACGCCTAAAAACGAGACGTCCGGCGCGTAGACCTTCTGATAGGCGCGGGTGGGCACGGCATCGCCCAGCTTTCTGAACTGCTGAAAGGCCGCGCCGGCCTCTTCGGCGGTCAGGGTCAGATGGGGGTTCGCGGTGTCGCCCCCGGCGGTGTCCGGCGGGAGCGTCCCGGCAGTATCGGCGGCGTCGGAGGTGTCCGAAGTGTCGGAAGTGACCGGCGGCTGGATATGCGTGCCGGCTGCCGGGAAGCGTGTGCGCCAGTATCCGTAGCCCGTGAGGCCCCCGGCGACGATCACGGCCAGACATGCCGCCAGGGCCAGGGGCCGCTTTAAATTCTTTTTGGGCTTGGCGTCGGGGGAGGCCTGGAGAATGAATCTCCCGTCTATCCCGCCAAGCTCCGTGAGGATATCATGTCCGTTCATAGAGTAAAGCCCTCCTTTTCCAGATGCTTTTTGAGGTCCTTCCGGGCGCGGTAGAGGGCGGTGGCCACAGCGCCCTCGCTCATGCGCAGGCTTCCGGCGATCTCCGCCACAGTGCAGGCGTACCAGTACCGGCGCAGGAAGATGATGCGCGTCCTCTCGGGGAGCGCCGCCAGAAAGCCGTTCAGGGCCTCCCGCAGGGCCAGGGCGTCGCTCGGGTCAGCGCCTCCGTCGGGCACGCACTCGTCAAGCTCCGCCTCCAGCGCCGCCAGTGACCCGCCGCGCCTTTGGGCGGAGCGCTTCTCCGCCATGTCCAGAGCCAGATGACGGCATACCGTGGCGGCGTAGGCCTTGAGGCTCTCCGGCTTTTTGGGCGGGATGGAGTTCCAGAGCCGCAGATACGTCCCGTTCGCCGCCTCGTCGGCGTCGTCCACGCCGCCCAGGATCCGACCGGCCACGGTCCGGCAGAGGCCGCCGTATTTTCGCTCGGTTTCCTCGATGGCGCTCTCCGAGCGTGACCAGTAGAGGTCCACGATCTCCCTGTCCGTCATCACCGCGCCCCCTTTCATGCGAATTTGAAAGCCTTTCACTTTATTAGACGGAAAAAACCGCCCCGTCATCACACGGACAGGGCGGTTCATACTAATATCTATTTAAAAGGAGACACCGAGCGGCGAGGATTTTTCGTGTCAGGCAAGGAAGATGCCGCAGGGAATACTGTATGTATTCCCAAGGCGGCTGACGCAGCATGGCGCGAAAAAGACCGGCGCAAATGTCTTATTTTAATTAGATATTAGTATCAGCTTGTCAAAAAACGCTTCGATTAACGCGGGACTTTTTCACAGCCCCTGATTTATATTATTCGCGCCATCCGGCGCGGGTCGCTTACGCTCCCTTTTGAAAACGCCAATCACGCCTCGGCCTTCATGGCCAG
>CANQSU010000022.1 GCA_947626585.1 uncultured Oscillospiraceae bacterium | reverse complement strand
CTTTTCCGTCTCTTATTTTTACCATTATACCACAAACCCACCCCGGGGGATAGGGGTGGGTTTGTCGACAGGCTGAACGCCGCCAAAAATGGCGGCGTTTGATCGTTTATAATACTTTTTTATTCCGCGAAGAGCGGGGTGGAGAGGTAGCGGTCGCCGGTGTCCGGGAGGAGGGCCACGATGGTCCTACCGGCGTTCTCGGGCTTTTTGGCCTCCTCAAGGGCGGCGTGAAGGGCCGCGCCGGAGGAAATGCCCACCAGGACACCCTCGGTCCTGCCCAGGAGGCGGCCCGCGGCGAAAGCGTCGTCGGCGCTTACCGGAACGATCTCGTCATAGACCTTTGTGTTCAGCACGTCGGGCACAAAGCCGGCGCCGATGCCCTGGATTTTGTGGGGACCGGCCACACCCTTGGAAAGCACCGGGGAGGTGTCCGGCTCCACGGCGACCACCTTGACAGAGGGCTTTTTCTCCTTGAGATATTCGCCCACGCCGGTGATGGTACCGCCGGTGCCCACACCGGCCACGAAAACGTCCACCTCGCCGTCGGTGTCCTCCCAGATCTCGGGGCCGGTGGAAGCCCTGTGGGCGGCGGGGTTGGCGGGGTTCACAAACTGGCCGGGGATGAAGGAATCGGGGATCTCACGCGCCAGCTCGTCGGCCTTGGCGATAGCCCCCTTCATGCCCTTGGCTCCATCGGTCAGCACAAGCTCGGCGCCATAGGCACGCATAAGCTGCCGGCGCTCCACGCTCATGGTCTCGGGCATGACGATGATGATGCGGTAGCCCCTGGCCGCCGCCACGGACGCCAGGCCTATGCCGGTATTGCCGGAGGTCGGCTCGATAATGACGGAGCCGGGTTTAAGGGCGCCGCTTTTCTCCGCCTCGTCGATCATGGCCTTGGCGATACGGTCCTTGACCGAGCCGGCGGGGTTTAAATACTCCAGCTTTACCAGCAATCTGGCCTTCAGATCAAATTTCTTTTCGATGTTGGAAAGCTCCAGAAGCGGGGTGCCGCCGATCAGCTGGTCGGCGGAGGTGTAAATTTTGGACATTTGCGGTTCCTCCTGAAAATAGGATAATGATCGATCTTCGGATGTATAACCTATATCTTCAATAGGTTTATAGGGATTATAAACCCGCTCTCCCCGTTTGTCAAGAGATGTTTTGAATTTTTTAGATTGAAAAACCATTAACCCCGCTGTATAATGGGTAACACACAGAGAGGAGGCGGTTTTATGGCTATCGTATCCACCAAGGGGCGGTACGCCCTGCGGGTGATGATCGACATGGCGGAGAACCGGCGGGACGGGTACATTCCGCTCAAGGAGATCGCCGAACGGCAGGGCATCTCGGAAAAGTATCTGGAAAGCATCCTGAAAACCCTGGTGAGGGCCAAGCTCCTGGCGGGTCTTCGCGGCAAGGGCGGCGGATACCGGCTGACCCGTGAGCCGTCCATGTACACCGTCGGGGAGATCCTGCGCCTCACCGAGGACTCTCTGGCTCCGGTGGCGTGTCTGGAGGAGGACGCGCCTGTCTGCCCGCGGGCGGGGCGCTGCCGGACACTGAAGCTCTGGCGGGGATTCAACGACGTCATAACAGATTACTTGAACTCCGTCACCGTGGCCGACCTGATGGGTCCGGCCCAGGAGGGCAACGATTACGTTATTTAGTCCCAAAATGGGCTTTTAGGCAAAGGATCTTCTTCATACGAAAAACTATGTAAAGGGGAAAACCATGAATCTATTTGAAATCGGGATCCTTGACTGGATCCAGACCCTGCGCACCGGCTTCGGTGATTTTTTCTTCCCGTTGATCACAAAGTTAGGCGACGGAGGCATTTTCTGGATCGTCATGACGCTGGCGCTTCTGATTTTCCCGAAGACCCGGAAGCTGGGCCTCACCTGCGCCGTGGCGCTTTTGATCGACGTGGCCCTGGTCAACGGGCTCATCAAGAACCTGGTGGCCCGCACAAGACCCTATGTGGTGAATCCGAACATACAGCTTCTCGTGCCAAAACCAAGTGAATACTCCTTCCCCTCGGGACACGCGGCCGCGTCCTTCTCCTTTGTGGGGGCTCTGGCGTTCAGCAAATGCCGCTGGTGGATCCCCGCGGGGGTCCTGGCCGTGATTATCGGCCTGTCGCGGCTCTATCTCTACGTCCACTATCCTACCGACGTACTCTGCGGCGCCCTCTTTGGGATCCTGTTCGGCTTCCTTGCCGTTCTTATCGTCAAAAAAGCTGAGGAAATGATAAAAAGGAGGAAATCAAAATGATTCCTACACCGGAAGAGGCCTATGAGATAACAAAAAAATACAATCAGGGCGACTTCCATCTGTCCCATGCCCGCATTGTGGGCGACGTGATGGAGTGGTACGCCAAAAATCTGGGCTTTACCTCCGAGGCCGACTACTGGAAAGCCGTGGGGCTTCTCCACGACGTGGACTTTGAGCTGTACCCGGACCGGCACTGCCAAATGGCCCCGGAGCTTTTACGGGAGAACGGAGTGGACGAATCCGTCATTCGCTCGGTGGTGAGCCACGGCTACGGCATCTGCTCGGACGTGAAGCCGGAGCATATGATGGAGAAGGTGCTTTTCGCCGCCGACGAGCTGACGGGCCTTATCGGCGCCGTGGCCATCATGCGGCCATCGAAGAGCGTGGACGACCTGGAGGTCAAGAGCGTCAAAAAGAAATTCAAGGACAAAAAATTCGCCGCTGGGTGTGACCGGGAGGTGATCCAGCGGGGAGCCGACGAGCTGGGCTGGACGCTGGACGAGCTGATAGAAAAAACGATCCTCGCCATGCGGGAAAGCCCCAACGTGGCATGAGCGATAAGGTCCTGGTCGCCATGAGTGGGGGGGTGGACTCCTCCGTGGCGGCGTTCCTGCTCAAAAGTCAGGGCTTTGACTGCGTGGGCGTCACCATGCGGCTCTTTGACAACGCCCTGCTGGGGCTTGAGGGCGAGTCCACCTGCTGTTCGGTAAACGACGTGGAGGACGCCAGATCCGTCTGCGCGCGGCTGGGTATCCCGTTTCTGACCCTCAATCTGGCGTGTGAGTTCAAATCTCAGGTCATCGACAAGTTCGTCGCCGAGTATGAGCGGGGCCGGACGCCCAACCCCTGCATCGACTGCAACCGGTACATGAAGTTCTCCCGGCTTACGGATTACGCCAAAAGCATCGGCTGTGACAGGATCGCCACCGGCCACTACGTCCGTCGGGTGGATACCGAAACGGGCGTGGAGCTTCACAAGGCCGTCGACTTATCCAAGGACCAGAGCTACGTGCTGGCCTGTCTTACACCGGAACAGCTGAGGTACACCCTTTTTCCCCTGGGTGGGCTGACCAAGGATCAGGTCAGGGCCATAGCGGAGCGCGAGGGCTTCATCAACGCCCGGAAAAAGGAAAGCCAGGACATCTGCTTTGTTCCCGACGGGGACTACCTTGGCTTCATGGAGCGCTGCACCGGCAAAAAGAGCGAGCCGGGGCCGCTCATTGACGAGTCAGGCAAAATTCTGGGTACCCACCGGGGCGCCGCGGGCTATACCGTGGGCCAGCGGCACGGCCTGGGGATTGCCGCGGACAGGCCGCTCTATGTAAAGAGCAAGGACATGGCACGCAACACCGTCACCGTCTCCTACAACGAGGGACTTTACTCCGACTCCTGCCGGGTGACCGGCGTGAACTGGATTGTAAAGCCGGAGGCGTTTCCCTTTGACTGCTCGGCCAAGCTCCGCTACAGGCAGAAGGAGGAGCCCTGCCGGGTGGATAAAACGGACGCCGGCGATATCATACTGACCTTTGAAAATCCCCAGCGCGCCGTCACCCCAGGACAGGCCGCCGTACTGTACGATGGGGAGCGCGTTTTGGGCGGTGGAACGATCTTAAGGTGACGGGAGCCGAGCGCCGCCTTTCTCCACGCGGCCTGCGACCGCGCGGGGACCACAATTTATAAAGAGAAGGGATCTCCATGACCTACAACTTTTTCGCCCTGATCTCCCGTATGAAAAACATTGACCGGTGGGCGCTGATGCGCAACGCCGATCGGGAGAATGTGATGGAACACAGCCACATGGTCGCGGTGCTGGCCCACGCCCTGGCCGTCATTCGCCGGGATGTGATGGGCGTCCCCTGTTCCCCGGACAGGTGCGCCGCCGCGGCCCTTTTCCACGACGCGCCGGAGATCTTCACCGGCGACATGCCCACCCCGGTCAAGTATCACGACCCGGAGATGCGGGCCGCCTATATGCGGGTGGAGAAGGGCGCCATAGACAAGCTGATGAGCGGACTTCCCGGGGAAATGCGGCCGGAGTACGACACGCTCCTTCGCGACGAGGGAGGCGTCCGGGATATTGTAAAGGCCGCCGACAAGATCTCGGCCTACATAAAATGTGTGGAGGAGTTGAAAACCGGCAATCTGGAATTCAAATCCGCGGCCGCGTCGACATTGGCTAAGCTCCGGGCTATGGGTATGCCGGAGGTGGACTATTTTTTGAATAATTTCATGGAGGCCTTTGAAAAGACCATCGATGAACTGAGCGTATAGGAGGAACTTATGAAAGCGATCGTCACTGTTATCGGCAAGGACACCGTGGGCATCATCGCCAACGTCTGCTCTATTCTGGCGCAAAACGGCGTCAACGTGCTGGATATCTCCCAGACCGTCATGCGGGAGTATTTCACCATGATCATGCTGGTGGATACAGCCGGCTGTAAGGTTGATTTCGCGGCCCTGGCGGACATTCTCAAGCGGGACGGCGCGGAGAACGGGCTGGATATAAGGATCCAGCGGGAAGATATTTTTGAGGCCATGCACCGTATCTGAGGTATTGCCATGATAACGACAAGTGAAATTCTTGAGACCATTGAGATGATCTCCCAGCAGCATCTGGATATCCGCACCATCACCATGGGCATATCCCTCCGGGACTGCGGGCATCCGGATTTGAAAACCTGCTGTGACAGGATCTATGACAAGGTGACCCGGCGGGCCGAAAATCTTGTCAGGACCGGCGAGGATATTGAGCGGGAGTTTGGTATCCCCATCGTCAACAAGCGCATTTCCGTCACGCCCATCGCCATCGCCTGTGAAAGCTGTGATACCGGCGACTACGCCCCCTTTGCCCGGATCCTGGACCGGGTCGCAAAGGAGGTGGGCGTCAACTTCATCGGCGGCTTCTCGGCCCTGGTGCAAAAGGGCTTCACCAAGGGCGATGAGAAGCTCATCCGCTCCATCCCGGAGGCCCTCTGCACCACGGAGCGGGTCTGCTCCAGCGTCAACGTGGGCTCCACCAGGGCGGGGATAAACATGGACGCCGTGGCTTTGATGGGCAGGATTGTCAGGGAGACGGCGGACAGGTCCGACGGACAGGGCTGCGCCAAGCTTGTGGTGTTCTGCAACGCGGTGGAGGACAATCCCTTTATGGCGGGGGCCTTCCACGGCGTGGGAGAGCCGGAGTGCGTCATTAACGTGGGCGTATCCGGCCCCGGCGTGGTCCACAGCGCCCTCAAGAAGTGCGCGGGCGAGCCTTTGAACGTGGCCGCCGAAGTCATTAAGAAGACCGCCTTCCGGGTGACGCGCATGGGTGAGCTGGTGGCTCAGGAGGCTTCCCGTCGTCTTGGGGTCCCCTTTGGCATCGTGGATCTGAGCCTTGCCCCCACCCCCGCCGTAGGAGACTCGGTGGCGGATATTTTAGAGGAGCTGGGTCTTGAATCCGTAGGCGCCCCCGGCACCACGGCGGCGCTGGCCCTTTTAAACGACGCGGTCAAAAAAGGTGGCGTGATGGCCTCCTCCAATGTGGGCGGCCTTTCCGGCGCTTTCATCCCCGTTTCCGAGGACGCCGGTATGATCCGGGCCGCGGCGGCGGGCAGGCTGACTATTGAGAAGCTGGAGGCCATGACCTGCGTCTGCTCCGTGGGCCTTGACATGATCGCTCTGCCCGGCGATACCTCCGCCGAGACCATCGCCGCCGTCATTGCCGACGAGGCGGCCATTGGAATGATCAATCAGAAAACAACGGCGGTCAGGGTCATCCCCGTGCCGGGAAAGACCGTGGGCGACTTTGTGGACTTTGGCGGCCTTCTGGGCCGTGCCCCCGTCATGGCCGTCAGCCCCGCCTCCCCCGCCGCTTTCATCCACCGGGGCGGGCGGATCCCGGCTCCCATAAACTCCCTGAAAAACTGAAAAACCATCGCTCAGGACCCGGCAAAAAGCCGGGTCCGTCTTTTCTTTTGGTATTTCCGGCGGGGATCGTATTTTGCCAATCGTATTTTACCCGTCAGATCACGTATTTCAGCTTGCAATTTGGGGACTTTTTTGCTATAATAGAGGTTACTGTATGATGCGGTGGAATCGCCATTTTTGAGCATAAGGATGGATAGACAGATGAATTCGTTAGACGATATATGGACCGCGGTACTGGAGCTGATGGGACAAAAGCTCACGCCCGTCGCCATCAGCACATGGTTTGGAGAGTGCCGGCCCCTGAGCTTTTCCGAGTCTGGGTTGACTCTCTGCGTGCCCTCGGAATTCAAGCGCGGCGTCATTTCCGCCCGATTTATGGAACCTCTCAAATCGGCTCTCGGACAGATTTTTTCCGGAGACATGGAGGTCTTTTTAGTCGGAGAGGAGGCCGTGGAGGAGAAAGAGACGGCGGACCATTCCGACGATGGAGATTACGAAGAGTATACCTTTGAGAGTTTCGTGGTAGGTCCCTCCAACAAATTTGCCCACGCCGCCAGTCTGGCCGTGGCCGAGGGTCAGACCAGAAACTACAACCCCCTCTTTATCTACGGCGATTCCGGTCTCGGCAAGACCCATTTGCTTTACGCCATTCGCCATGAGGTCATACACCGTCACCCGGAGTATTACGTGGTCTTTGTCCGAGGCGAGGACTTCATGAACGAGCTGATTGCCGCTATTCAGACCGGCAAAAACGTGGAATTTCGGGAGAAATACCGCAGCGCCGACTTTCTGCTCATAGACGATATACAGATCGTGGCCGGAAAAGCCTCCACCCAGGATGAGATGTTCCACACCTTCAACACCCTCTACGAGGCTAAAAAGCAGATGGTTTTCACCTCGGACCGCCCGCCCTCCGACATGCCGAACCTGACCGAGCGTCTCCAATCGAGGCTCGGCATGGGTCTGCAGGCCGATATCCAGTCCCCTGATTTTGAGACCCGTGCCGCCATTGTCCGCAAAAAATCCATGACGCTGGGTATGGCTCTGTCCAGCGACGTGATCAACTACATCGCCGAGAACATGACCTCCAACGTGCGCCAGCTGGAGGGGGCGGTATTGAAAATCCGGGCTCAAAGCGATCTAATGAACATTCAACTGACGGTGAGCGAGGTGGCCAAGCTTCTAAAGGATATGTTCCGACAGAAATCCGCCTATGTACCAACGCCGGAGGATATCATCAGGGAGACGGCAAAATATTTTTCCCTGTCCCCCGAGGACCTGAAGGGTCAACGCAGGACCCGCAACACGGCTCTGGCCCGTCAAATTGCCATGTACGAGATCCGCAAGCTGACAAATCTTTCCCTCCAGGATATCGGAGCCATCTTCGAGGGCCGGGACCACACCACCGTTCTGTCCAGTATCCAGAAGATAGAAAAAAACATGGAGGACGACGCGGAATTTGCCCAACGGGTCAAAGATATTACCTCGAACATAAACTCCCACAATGGGTGACGTTTTCAACATTTTACCCATATTTCCACAATGCCCACGCGTTGGCAAATGTTGAAACCTATCTCAGCCTGTTTTTTGATGTTGAAAACGCGTCTCTCTTTCCACATGCGGTTTTTTCTCTTTTTTGACTTCTCCCAAAGCTTTTCCGCTTTTTCCACAGCTTGTCTTTCTCTACTACGACGACTACTAAATAAATATTATATTCTGTATATCTTTATAATATTCCAGAAATTTTTTGTGATTTATATTCAAGGAGGAACGGACCATGAAATTTTCCTGCGAGAAGGAACAGCTTGCCAACGCCGTGACCATCGCTTCCCGGGCCGCCGCCACCAAAAGCGCCGTACCCAGTATGGAGGGACTTCTTATAGAGGCCGCTCAGGACCTGACCATCTGGGGCTACAATCAAAAGACCGGTATCCGCTCCACCATTGCCGCCGACGTGACCGAACCCGGCGCCATCGTTATCAACGCCCGTCTCTTCGGTGACATCATCCGCAGGCTCCCCGATGATGTGATCTATATCTCCGTTGACGATAAGTGTCAGATCAACATCCGCTGCTCCATGAGCAATTATAACCTGTCCGGTCTGTCCGCCGATGAGTATCCGGAGCTTCCCGTGACGGACTACCAGAATTCCATCTATATGAAGGAAAAGGATATCAAGTCCATGATCGCGGAAACCAACTTCGCCGTTATGGACAATGAGGCGAGGCCTATCTACACCGGCGCCCTTTTTGAGGTGGATAACGACATACTCACCGTGGTGGCCGTGGACGGCTTTCGTCTGGCTCTCCGCCGGGAACGGGTGGCCAAAACCGAGGTGGGTAAGATTTCCTTTGTAGTCCCCGGCGCGGCCCTCACCGAGGTGGAGCGTATTGCCGGCGATACCGACGAGCTTGTAAAAATTACCCTGGGATCCTCCCATGTGATGTTTACCCTGAAAAACAATCTTCTCATTGCCAGAAGGCTGGAGGGCGAGTTTATGAACTACCGCAACTCTATCCCCCAGACGGGCAAATACAGCATTGACGCCAACCGGCGGGACATTATCGACACCGTGGAGCGTGTGTCCCTGATCATCAACGACAAGTTTAAAAGTCCGGTGCGGTGCCAGTTTGTCGACGGTAAGCTGAAGGTCTCCACCGCCACCACCCTGGGCAAGGCATCCGACGAGTGCCCGGTCACCGGGGACGGCGAGGGGTTGGAGATAGGCTTCAATAACCGCTATATTTTGGACGCGCTGAAGGCCGCCCCTGCGGAAAATATTCGCTTTCAGCTTTCCACCAGCGTCTCTCCCTGTGTCATAACCCCCGCCGAGGGAGAGAAAAACTTCCTTTATATGATCCTTCCCGTGAGGCTGAGAGCCAATGAAGGTTAAAATAAAAGCCAGGATCAAAAGACCCGAGCCGGAAAATATCCCTATTGCCACGGAGTTTATCAAGCTTGACTCCTTTCTGAAGCTCGCCAACGCCGTTGAGTCCGGAGGGATGGCCAAAAATATGATTTTCAGTGGACTGGCGAAGGTCAACGGCGAGGTTTGTACACAAAGGGGACGTAAGCTCCGACCCGGCGATACGGTGGAGTTTGAGGGAAATGTCTGGAGAGTCACCGCGGAGGAACCATGTATTTAGACCGTGTGGAGCTGCGGGGTTTTCGAAACTACACCCTTTCAGAGGCGGAATTTTCCCGTGAGATCAACGTTATTTCCGGGCGGAACGCCCAGGGAAAAACAAATCTCCTGGAGGCCATCTATGTGCTTTGCACCGGGAAAAGCTTCCGCGCCCGGTCGGACAGGGAGCTTCTGGGCTTTGACCGGGACGAGTCCCGTCTGTACGCCGAGGGATCCAGCGGCGGAAGGGAACACAAAATCGAGCTTTGTCTTTACCGTGGACGGCGGCGGGAGATGCTGGTCAACGGCGTAAAACAGAAAACCGCCCAGGCCTTTTCCGGCTTTTTCTCCGCCGTTCTGTTCTGCCCGGAGGATCTGGAGCTGATACGGGGCGGGGCTTCCGGGCGTCGGCGTCTTATGGACAACTGCATAAGCCAGCTGCGCCCCCGGTACGCCGCCGCTCTCAACGAATTCAACAGGGTCTATGAAGGTAAGACCAGAATTTTAAAGGACTATGAGGAAAAGCCCTCTCTCCTGCCGCTTCTTGACGAGTACGACTACCGGCTTGCTCAAATGAGCGCCGAGCTTATCCATCTACGGTCCCTGTTTGTGGACGGACTGGCACCGGAGAGTGAAAAAATACACGCCGAGTTTTCCGGTGGTGAGGAGCTGTCCATAAAATACACCACCATCAAAACCATTGACGACCCGCGCCGTCCGGTAAATGAGCTTTTGACTATGATCTTGGATCACCAACAGAGTCACCGTCAGGCCGAGCTGGCGTCGGGACTATGTCTCACCGGCGCCCATAAGGACGATCTGGAGATAGAAATAAACGGCGCTCCCGCCAGGGCCTTTGCCTCTCAGGGACAGGCGCGTACCGCCGCGCTGTCCATCAAGCTTGCGGAGCTTGAATTGCATAAAAAGTCCCGGGGCGAGTATCCTCTTCTGCTGCTGGACGACGTACTGTCCGAGCTGGACGCCACCCGCCAGGACTTTATTCTGAACCGCATCGGCGGCGGTCAGGTATTCATAACCTGCTGTGAGGACGAGAAAATCGCCGCCCGCACGGGGGGAAAAGTCCTCTCTGTGGAAAACGGTACCATTTTTTCATAGAGGATAAACGCCCGGCGTGCTTTGGAGGTCACCGCGTATGTATCTACATCTGGGTCAGGACTGCGTCGTCCGGGAAAAGACCGTCATCGGTATTTTTGATTTGGACAACACCTCCTATTCAAAAATCACCCGCGAGTTTTTGAACCGTGCCGAGCGGGAGGGGAACGCCGAGACTGTGTCCGACGACCTTCCCAAGGCCTTCACTGTCACCGCGGAGAACGGCAAAAACCGCGTCTATCTGACACAGCTTTCGTCCCAGACGCTTTTTAAAAGAGCGGCGGACGAGGAATTTATTTGAAATCCATCACCTGCGCGGGGCGGAAATCCGGCCGGCCCGCCTGTTGAAAAAATAAGGAGGAGCTTTCATGGCAAAGGTAAAAATGGACCCCATCGAAAAAACCTGGCAGGACAGAAAACGTGTCCTGGGTATGCCCCTGAGCTTTACAAAGTACAGCCTGTCGGATGACAGGATCTTCCTCGAAAGGGGAATACTGAATTTAAAGAGCGAGGAGGTCCTGCTGTACCGCGTCCGGGATATTGACCTCAAAATGAATCTTGGACAGAGGATCCTGGGTGTGGGTACCGTGTGTATCTACTCCTCCGACGCCTCCTGTCCGCACCTGGACATCGTGAATGTGAAAAATCCCCGTGAGGTCAAGGAGCTGATCCACAAGGCCGTGGAGACGGCCAAGGATAAACGCCGTATGAGGACCATGGAGGTCATGGGCGACGACCCCTTTGACGACCCCCATAGCGATTCGGACTTTGATCCGGACGACGATTTAAACGATTGATTTTTTCTTTGGAGGCAATATTCCCATGGCAGATATCACCGAAGCCACAGGCATCACAGGCAAGATAACCGAGGAGTATGACGCCAGTCAGATCCAGGTCCTTGAGGGACTGGAGGCCGTTCGCAAGCGGCCAGGCATGTACATCGGCTCCACCAGCTCCTCGGGACTTCACCATCTGGTGTACGAGATCGTGGACAACGCCATCGACGAGGCGCTGGCCGGCTATTGCGACCACATCAAGGTGACCATTAACCCCGGCAACACCATCACCGTGGTGGACAACGGACGCGGTATACCCGTGGACATCCAGCAGCAAACGGGCAAGAGCGCCCTGGAGGTGGTTTTTACCGTTCTGCACGCCGGCGGAAAATTCGGCGGCGGCGGTTACAAGGTCTCCGGGGGTTTGCACGGCGTGGGCGCCTCCGTGGTCAACGCCCTGTCCGAGTGGCTTGAGGTCCAGGTCCACAAGGACGGCAAGATCTACGAGATGAAGTTCAGCCGCGGTGATATCACCGAACCCATCACCGTGGTGGGCACCACTGATCGCACCGGCACCACCGTCACCTTCAAGCCCGACCCCGAGATGTTCGACGACACCGTCTACGACTACGAGATCCTTCACAAGCGCATGCAGGAGCAGGCGTTCCTCAACGCAGGCCTTCGGATCCGCATCGAGGACGACCGGGGCGAGGAGCCTGTCTTTGACGACATGCACTATGAGGGCGGCATCCGTGAGTTTGTGGAGTATCTCAATCAGCACAAAACGCCCCTCTCCGAGGACGTGGTCTACATGTCCGGCGGCAAGGAGGACTCCATCGCCGAGATCGCTTTCCAGTATAACGACGGCTACAACGAGATGCTGGTCTCCTTTGCCAACAACATTCACACCCCTGAGGGCGGCATGCACGAGACCGGCTTCAAGACCGCGCTCACCCGCGTTCTCAACGCCTACGCCGCGAAGATCGGACAATTAAGGGGCGACGACAAGCTCTCCGGCGAGGACTGCCGGGAGGGGTTGACCGCCGTCATTTCCGTCAAGCTCACCAACGCCCAGTTCGAGGGCCAGACCAAGGCAAAGCTCGGCAACGCGGATATCCGCTCCCTGGTGGACTCCATCGTCTCCGAGCAGCTGGAGATCTACCTGGAGGAGAACCCGGCCTTCGGAAAGACGGTCATTGAAAAAGCTCTGACCGCCAACCGGGCCCGTGAGGCCGCCAAGAAGGCCCGTGAGTCCGTGCGGCGAAAGACCGGACTTGAGTCCGGCCAGATGCCCGACAAGCTCCAGGACTGCAATGAGCGGGACCCCAGCCTCTGCGAGATCTACATCGTAGAGGGCGACTCCGCCGCCGGCTCGGCCATCCAGGGCCGGGACAGCCGCTTCCAGGCAATTTTGGCCATGTGGGGCAAGATGCTCAACGTCGAAAAGGCCAGAGCCGACAAGATCTACGGCAACGATAAGCTCTACCCCCTGATCGTCGCCCTGGGCGCCGGCATCGGGGAGGAGTTCAACATTGACAAGCTCCGCTATCACAAGATCGTCATTATGGCCGATGCCGATGTGGACGGCGCGCATATCCGCACGCTGCTGCTCACCTTCTTCTTCCGCTACATGCGTCCGCTCATCGAGAATGGCTACGTCTACTCCGCCGTGCCGCCCCTCTACAAGCTGACAAGGGGCAAACAGCAGAGGGTGGCCTACTCCGACCCCGAGCGGGACCGGATAAGCGCCGAGATGCGGGCCGATAACCCCAACGCCAAGGTGGATATCAGCCGTTACAAGGGCCTGGGCGAGATGGACCCCCACGAGCTGTGGGAGACCACCATGGATCCGGAGAAGCGGACGCTCCGCCGCATCACCCTGGACGACGCCGTGGCGGCGGACCAGATCTTCACCGTGCTGATGGGCGAGGAAGTGGAGCCCCGGAAGGCGTGGATCGAGGAAAACGCCCAGTACGCGGTGAATCTTGATTATTGAAAATACTTTGATTTTACTCGTGTCCGCGGACGCGAAATCTGCGATGCTTTTATATATGGTACGAGGTTAGTTTATGGGACATAACAGAGATTATAAGCCGGAGGATATTTTATTTCCGGATCAGGTGATCACACAGTCTGAGCTTGTCCACGAGATGCAGGAGAGCTACAAGCTGTACGCCATGTCCGTCATTATCGGAAGGGCTCTCCCCGATGTGCGCGACGGGCTTAAACCGGTGCATCGCCGCATACTATACTCCATGTACGAGGGCGGGCTGACCCATCAGAACCCCTACAAGAAGTGCGCCACCGCCGTGGGCGACGTACTGGGCCACTACCACCCCCACGGCGACGCCTCCGTCTACGACGCGCTGGTCAGGATGGCGCAGGACTTCTCCATGAGGGCACCCCTCATCGACGGACACGGCAACTTCGGCTCCGTGGACGGCGACCCCCCGGCGGCCTACCGATACACCGAGGCCCGCATGAGCCGTATTGCCGACGAGATGCTCCGGGACATTGACAAGGACACCGTGGACTGGGACCCCAACTTTGACGAGACCAGACGCGAGCCCAAGGTCCTGCCCAGCCGCTTCCCCAATCTTCTGGTGAACGGCTCCTCCGGCATTGCCGTGGGCATGGCCACGAATATCCCGCCCCACAACCTCAGAGAGGTCATAAACGCCTGCGTTTGCCTTTTGGATAACCCCGACGCCGCCTTCTCCGACCTTATGACACACATCACCGGCCCGGACTTCCCCACCCGGGGCATCATCATGGGACGGAACGGCATCCGCCAGGCCTACGCCACGGGCCGCGGCAAGATCGTCATTCGGGCGCGTACTGAGTTTGAGGAGTACGGAAAGGACCACCGCACCCGCATCATCGTTTCCGAGCTTCCCTATCAGGTAAACAAGCGCCAGCTCATCAAGAACATCGCCGACCAGGTCAAGGACAAGCGGCTGGAGGGCATCTCCGACATCCGGGACGAGACGGACCGGAACGGTATGCGCATGGTCATTGAGCTGAAGCGCGACGCCAATGCCCAAGTGGTTTTGAATAAGCTTTTTACACAGACCGCCATGCAGTCCAGCTACTCCATCATCATGCTGGCGCTGACGGACAACCAGACCCAGCCGAAGATCCTTCCCCTGCGAAGCATACTCACCGAGTATCTCAAGTTCCAGGAGGAGATCATCACCCGCAGGACGCGCTACGACCTCCGCAAGGCCCGGGAGCGGGCGCACCTTTTGGAGGGCCTGCTCATCGCCCAGGACAACATCGACGAGGTTATTCGTATCATCCGCACGAGCTACGATAACGCCAAGGAAAATCTGATGGCCCGATTTGGGCTTGACGATATTCAGGCCCAGGCCATCTGCGACATGCGCCTTATCTCCCTCCAAGGCCTGAACCGGGAGAAGCTTCAGGCGGAGTATGACGAGATCGAAGCGAAGATCGCCTACTATCAGGAGCTTCTGGCCGACGAGGCCAAGATACGTGGGGTCCTGAAAGAGGAACTTATTGCCATACGCGATAAGTACGGCTCCGACCGGCTGACCGAGATCCAGGACGTGGAGGAAGAGATCGACCTGGAGGACCTGATCGCCCAGGAGGACTGCGCCTTCACCCTCTCCAACGCCGGCTACATCAAGCGTATGCCGGTGACCGAGTACAAGGCCCAGAACCGGGGAGGCAAGGGCATCCGGGCCCAGGCCCTCAGAGACGAGGACTTTGTACACACCGTATTCACCTGCTCCACTCACGACTATATCCTGTTCTTTACAAGCGCGGGCCGGGTCTACCGAAAAAAGGGCTACAACATTCCCCAAGCCGGAAGATCCAGCCGGGGCACCAATATCGTCAACGTCCTGCCGCTGGAACCGGGCGAAAAGGTCACGGCCATGATCCACACCTCCGATATCGAGACAAACGACCGATATCTGGTCATGGTGACCTTCAACGGCACCGTCAAGAGGTTGGACGGCGAGGCCCTTAAGAATATCAGAAACAACGGCATCAGGGCCATCACACTGGACGAGGGCGACACCCTCATCGCCGTCTGCGAGACCCATGGCGACGACAACATCCTGATCGCCACCCATGACGGAATGGCCATCTGCTTCAATGAAAACGACGTTCGTTCCATGGGCCGCGTCGCCGTGGGCGTTCGCGGCATCAAACTGCGGGAGGGCGACTTCGTTGTGGGCGCGGTCAACGCCTCCGAGGGCGGGATGCTGCTGACCATCACCGAGAACGGCTACGGCAAGAGAACGCCAATCGAGGAATATGTCCGCGGCGCGGACGGCATGCCCCGGAAGCGCGGTGGTATGGGTCTCAAGAACTACAACGTCACCGAAAAGACCGGCCCCATCGCCGGCATCAAGGTGGTCCGGGACACCGACGACGTGCTGCTCTTAGCCGAGGACGGCACCATGATCCGCACGCGCGCCGAGACCATCTCCGTACTGGGACGCGCCACCCAGGGAGTCAGACTCATGCGGGTTTCCGAGGGCGCCAGGCTCCTTTCCGTCGCCACCACCGAGAAGGCGGAGGAGACGGAAAACGGCGATGAGGACGGCGAAAGCGCCGAGATCGACGCCGGATCCGAAAAAACGGACGAGAGCTGATGGATAAAATTACTATATACACCGACGGGGCCTGCTCGGGAAATCCCGGTCCAGGCGGCTGGGCGGCTATCCTCATAGCCGGAAAGCATAAAAAGGAGATTTCCGGCGGCGAGGCGGCCACCACCAACAACCGCATGGAGCTTTTAGGCGTCATAAACGCCCTGGAGCTGCTCAACAGGCCCTGCGAAGTCACACTTTTTACCGATTCGCAATATATTGAAAGAGCCATAAACGAGGGCTGGCTCCGCACCTGGAAGGCCAGGGGCTGGAAGCGCAAGGGCGGGGAGCTTAAAAATATCGAGCTGTGGCAACGGCTCGACGGGCTTCTCGCAAAGCACGCCGTCACCTTCCGCTGGGTCAGGGGCCACGCCGGGAACGACCTGAACAACCGCTGTGACGAGTTGGCGGTCAGGGAGCGGGACAGCTTCCGCTGACCAAGGCAGGCCGACCGGTGTCCGGCCTGTACAGACCGCCGCGAGGGGTGGAAATTCGCTTTTGGACTATCATTTTGGAGGTATCAATTCAGTGAACAGGGAAATTTTCAGAGGGATCGGTACGGCGCTTGTGACGCCCATGAACGCGGCCGGCGTGGACTATGACGCGCTGGCAAGACTCCTGGACTTCCAGCTGGAGGGCGGCGTGGACGCTCTCATCGTCTGCGCCACCACCGGCGAGGCGCCGACGCTTACCGACGAGGAGCATATCGACGTCATCGAATACTGCGTGGACCGGGTGGCGGGGCGGATCCCCGTCATCGCCGGAACAGGCTCCAACTACACAGACCACGCCGTGGAGATGAGCGTAAAGGCCAAAAAGGTGGGCGCGGACGCGCTTTTGTGTGTGACGCCCTACTACAACAAGTGTACCCAGAAGGGTCTTGTGCAGAGCTTCTGTAAGATCGCCGACGCCACCGACCTTCCCATGATCGTCTACTCCGTCCCCTCCCGCACCGGCATGAAGATCCTGCCCGACACCTGCGTGGAGCTTTCCAGACACCCCAACATCGTGGGCATCAAGGAGGCCACCGGCGACATGGCCACGGTGGTAGACATCAGGGCCAGGTGCGGCGACAATTTTGCCGTCTGGTCCGGCAACGACGACATAACGATCCCCATGATGGCGATGGGAGGAAGCGGGTGCATCTCGGTCCTCTCCAACATCGCGCCCCGCCAGGCCGTGGAGATGGTCAGAAAGTTCGACTCCGGCGACATTGCCGGCGCGGCGGCCCTTCAATGCCGGTATAAACCCTTGATTGACGCCCTGTTTTCCGAAGTCAACCCCATCCCCGTGAAGGCCGCCCTGGCGGAAATGGGGATCATCGAGGACTATCTCAGACTGCCTCTGACGCCCATGGAGAGCGAGCATCGGGCGAAGCTTGTGGCGCTCATGCGGGCGGAGGGGCTTGTGAAATAAAGCCTTCAGGATAACTTTACGAATGTACGGGAGGATCACCGTTATGATAAACGTACTTGTCTACGGCGCGTTGGGGCGTATGGGAAGCATCGTCATTAACCGTGTGGAGCAGGCGGAGGATATGGCCGTGGCCGCCGGCGTGGATGTGTATTCCAAGGGCGGCGCGGTATACGCGAGGCTTGACGAGGTGACGGAAAAGGTGGACGTGGTGATCGATTTTTCCCATCACACCCTGACACCGGCGCTTCTTGACTGGTGCGTTTCCAAGAGCGTCCCCATTGTTCTCTGTACCACCGGCCACGACGAGGGGGAAAAGGCCGCTATCACCGCCGCCGCCCAAAAGATCCCCATCTTTTTCTCCGCCAACATGTCCATGGGCATCGCCCTGCTGGCCGATTTGGCTAAGCGCGCGGCGGCCCTGTTCCCGGAGGCGGACGTCGAGATCGTGGAGGCCCACCACAACCGGAAGCTGGACGCGCCCTCGGGAACCGCGCTGATGCTGGCGCGCTCCATTCAGGAGGCGAGGCCGGATTCCACGCTGAAGTTGGGCCGCGCCGGTATGGGAAAGCGGGACAAAAACGAGATCGGCATTCAGTCCGTGCGCATGGGCAACCTGCCCGGCACACATGTGGTCTGTATCTCCACCGACAGCCAGACCATCGAGCTGAAGCACGAGGCACACGACCGATCCCTCTTTGCCGACGGCGCCCTTACCGCCGCCCGCTACCTGGTTGGCAAGCCCGCGGGGGTCTACGACATGAGGGGTATCGTGGCGGAAAGGTGATCCGGAAAGTGATCCGGTAAGATTGTCTTATACTATGGAACCTCTGAATAAATCGAAATGTCGAGATCGGCGCGGCGATTTGTTCAGAGGTTCCTTTATTTCACGGAAAAACAACGCGGTTTGGCGGTAAAAGTCCCGCCATCTGGGCATGCTGTAAGGTCTGCACCTATTTACGGATTCCGCAGCGCTTTTTTACCATGGACACGATTTACACTTGACTAATGCCCCTCAAAAAAGGTACAATACAAGTTGGGTCTTTAGAGGAGATAGAGAGATATGGGGGTAGACCTATGAGAATCGGCTTTGACAACGATAAATACCTGAAGCTTCAATCGGAGCATATCGCGGAGCGCATCTCCAAGTTTGGCGGAAAGCTGTACATGGAATTTGGCGGCAAGCTTTTTGACGACTACCACGCCAGCCGCGTACTCCCCGGCTTCGAGCCGGACAGCAAGATCAAGATGCTGGCCGAGCTTCGGGTTCAGGCGGAGATCGTCATCGCTGTCAACGCCAACGACATCGCCAAAAACAAGGTCCGGGGCGATTACGGGATAACCTACGATCTGGATGTTTTGAGGCTCATCGACGCCTTCAGGGGCTTTGATCTTTATGTGGGAAGCGTGGTCATCACCCAGTTTGCCGGCCAGGGTGCCGCCGAGGCGTTTCAGAAGAGGCTGGAGGCGTTGGGGATGAAGGTCTACCGCCACTACCCCATTGAGGGGTACCCGGCCAACATCGACATGATCGTTTCCGACGAGGGCTACGGCAAGAACGACTACATTGAGACCACCCGTCCCCTGGTGGTGGTCACCGCTCCCGGTCCCGGAAGCGGCAAGATGGCCACGTGCTTATCCCAGCTCTATCACGACGGCAAGCGGGGCATTCAGGCGGGCTACGCCAAGTTTGAGACATTTCCTATCTGGAATCTGTCCCTGAAGCACCCGGTGAACGTGGCCTACGAGGCCGCAACAGCCGATCTCAATGACGTCAATATGATCGACCCCTTTCATTTGGAGGCCTACGGCTCCCTGGCCGTTAACTACAACCGGGATGTGGACACCTTTCCGGTGCTGTCGGCCCTCTTTGAGCGTCTGACGGGCAGTGAGTGTCCCTATAAGTCCCCCACGGATATGGGCGTCAACATGGCGGGCTTTTGTATCGTGGACGACGAGGTCTGTCAGGAGGCGTCAAAGAGAGAGATCGTCCGGCGGTATCTGGCCGCCTGCTGTGCCCGTACCAAGGGCCAGCCCGCGGGCGGGGATGTGGACAAGCTCAAGCTTCTGATGAACACCGTGGGCGCCTCCGTAGCCGACCGGCCCGGCAGGGCCGAGGCGTTGGCGAAGGCGGAGGAGACCGGCGAGCCGGCCGCTTCCATGGAGCTTCCCGATGGCAGGATCGTCACGGGCAAGACCTCCAAGCTTCTCGGCGCTACCAGCGCCGCGCTTTTGGACGCTCTGAAGGCCCTGGGCGGCATCAATGACTCCATCAGGCTTTTGTCCCCCGCCATTCTCGAGCCGGTGCGGGACCTGAAGGTCAACCATCTGGGCAATGTGAACCCCAGATTACATACGGACGAGGTACTGCTGGCCCTGTCCATATGCGCCGTGACCAACCCGCTGGCGGAGACCGCCATGCAGCAGCTCGAACGTCTGGCGGGGAGTGAGCTTCACTCCACGGTGATCCTCTCCCAGGTGGACGAGAACCTGATGAAAAAGTTGGGCGTCAACGTCACCTGCGAGCCGGTGTACGAGACGAATAAACTATACCACAAATAAATCCCCGGAAAGCGTGTCCGGCGGGTGTGAAGCCTGCGCGGACGCGGGTTTCAGGCGATGCTGAAAGAGGAGCTATGGATATTTCCGACCTTGCCTCCCGGCTTTCCTCGGGGAGGCTGTTCCACGCGTATATTGTCACCGGTGCTGACGCGGATACCCGCGAGCGGGCGGGAAAGCTCATCGCCCAAGCCGCGGTGTGTCAGGCGGAGCATGGCGTGCCCTGCGGGGTGTGCCGGGACTGTGTCAAGGCCAAAAAGAACATCCACCCGGACATCGAGACGGTCCGGCGCGAGAAGGACGCGGCGAATCTGACCGTGGACGTTATGCGCGCCCTGCGGGCCCGGGCGGCGGTATTGCCGAACGAGGCTGGGCGCGGCGTACACATCATAGCCGAGGCGGATCTGATGAATCCACAGGCTCAAAACGCCATGCTGAAGGTTCTGGAGGAGCCGCCCAGCCACGCGGTGTTCGTTCTTCTGGCGGACAACCCGCAGATGCTTTTAGAGACGGTGCGCTCCAGATGTGAGAGCGTCGTTCTCACGCCCGAGGAGGCGGTGCTGGACCAGAAGATCACCGATATCGCCGCCGAGCTGATGGGCGCGTACCTGAGGATGGACGACCTGGGCCTTGTGAAGGCCGTGCGGCCAATGGATAAACTTACAAAGACGGAGTCTTTTGACCTGGTTACGGCCCTTCGTCGAGACGCTTTGAGAAGGTCCGCCGAGCTGACGGGCGGGCGGAGAGAACGGCTGCTTGAGACACTGGACACCGCAGACGGGATGGTTTTCGCCAATATGAAAGGAAACCTGCTGGGCGGATATCTGGTCTCAAGACTTTGCAATATATGATCATCCGGCCTTTGCCGGAAAGGAGTGAGTTTGAGTTGACTGTGGTAATCAGTGTAAGATTCAGAAATAAGGGAAAGGTGTACTTCTTCAATCCCGGCGAAATCACCGTGAAGCAGGGCGCAAGCGTCATCGTGGAAACGGCCAAGGGACTGGAATTTGCCGAGTGCGTAAAGGGAAACCATGAGGTGGACGACGCGTCCGTCCACCCGCCCCTGAGGCCGGTGATCAGGATCGCCACCGACGAGGACGTGAAACGCGCCGAAGAGAACCGTCGGCGTGAAAAGGACGCCTTTGAGGTGTGCCGAAAGAGGATCGCCAAGCACGGGCTGGATATGAAGCTGGTGGATGTGGAGTACAATTTTGAAGGGAGCAAGATCCTGTTCTTCTTCACCTCCGAAGGCCGTGTCGATTTCCGGGAGCTGGTGAAGGATCTGGCCGGCATCTTCAAGACCCGCATCGAGCTTCGCCAGATCGGCGTCCGCGACGAGGCCAGGATGCTGGGGGGGCTCGGTATATGCGGCCGGCCGTTTTGCTGTGCGCAATTTCTGGACGATTTCCAGCCCGTGTCGATTAAAATGGCCAAGACTCAGGGCCTGAGCCTTAACCCCACCAAGATATCCGGCTCCTGCGGAAGGCTCATGTGCTGTCTTAAATACGAGCAGGACGCCTATGAGGAACTGGTTCAGAGCGTCCCCAAAATCGACGCTTTCGTAGAAACGGCAGCCGGCGTGGGAACGGTGGTTGATGTTAATTTGCTGAAGGGTACCGTCCGGGTGCGGCTTGAGGACCAGAGCGATATGGCCATAAAGACCTTCAATGCCGACGAGGTCACAATTCTGGGCGGAAAGGCCAAGAGGGCCGAGTACCTGGCGGCCCTTGCGGAAGGGAAAATTGAAGCGCCCCGGCCCAGACTCGCGGCTTCAAGGGCCAGACGACAGCCCACAGAGAGAACCGGTCGTGAGAAAACAGAGGCTCAGGAGAGGGCCGAAAGCCAGGAAGCCCCTGAGAACGTCGAGGGTGAACAGAAGGCGGCCGCACAGTCCAAGGGACGCTCCGTCAAACCACGACAGTCCTCCCCGGAGGCCAGAAAGCCCGCCGCCCCGCGCCAGGATCAGCGCCCGCGTTCCGCCGAGCCGAGCCGGCAGACAGAGGGCCAGACTAAAGGCGACGATCAGCGGAAGAACCAGAACAACGTCCGTCGCAAGCGCTACCGACACAACGGTCCCCACCGCAATCCCGATGAAGCCCAAGGCGAGGGAGAAAAACACGAATAAGGGCAGAAAATTATGCCCCAAAACTACTTGACATGCAGCGCCAGGTGTGCTATCATAATATAGCTGAGGGAAACCTCACTATATCGCGGGGTAGAGCAGTTGGTAGCTCGTCGGGCTCATAACCCGGAGGTCGTAGGTTCAAGTCCTTCCCCCGCAACCATGAAACACCGGATTTCGCAAGAAATCCGGTGTTTTTTATAACTTTTTGGAGCGATTTATTTGACATGATGTTCCAAATCGGTTTTTGATGCTTATCTGATGCAGTTTTTCGGATTTTTATTTGGAACCGTGATGCAGTTTGCCTCACCACTCCATGGTCATCCTTGGGTACGGTTGCGGGTCCGGTTGGGGCGGCTGAGAGTAGAGGTCATCCAGGCGCTGGACGCTTTGGCGCTTGTGGTCGTCCATGGCGTGGCCGTACTTGTCCATGGTGACGGAGGGATTGGCGTGGCCCAAGAGCTTGGAGAGTGTGACCACGTCCATCCCCTGCTCCAGGCTCCTTGTGGCGAAGGTGTGGCGGAGAGCGTGGAAGTTGGCGTCCTTGATGCCCGCCTGCCGCACGCACCGCTTGAACAGATCCTCGTATGTCCGCGGCTCGTAGGGGTCGCCGTTCTCCTGGCAGAAAACGTACCCGGCCGGGTTGTAGGACGGGTACTGCTTTTTAAGGGAGAGCTGAATATTCATGTACTGTTGGAAGTCTTTATAGAGGCTGTCGGTCATGTAGACCGTTCGGCGGGAGCTGGAGGTCTTGGTGCTTTCCACGGTCCTCACGCTTGTTGACGTCTCTATGGAGTCGTCGAAGTTGGGGAGACGGTTGCGTGTCTCGCAGGCCCTGATGGAGTGGTCGTCCATGTTGACGTTCTTCCACCGCAGGCCGCACAGCTCACCGATCCGCAGGCCCGTGAACAGGTCGAAGATGATTCCGAAGGCAGCGGGCTCCGGGGCGAGACGGGCGGCGGCGATGAGACGCCGCTGTTCCTCCCGGTCCAGGACGCGCATCTCTTTCTTCTCCGCCTTGGGGAGCCGGACGCTCTCCAAAAAGTTGACAGTGATCATGCCGTTCTTCAGAGCCTGGTCGAAGGCGATGTGCATCATGTTGCGGATGTTGGTCAACGTCTTAGGGGACAGGCCGCCCTGACGCTGGAGGTTGCCGTTGGTGCCGCGGTCGTTGAAGAATGCCTGCAGCTCGTCGGCGGTGATGGTGTTCATGTACTTCTCGCTGATCACGGGCTTGATGTGGGCGCGGATATACAGCTCGTAGCTGCAGTAGGTGGAGAGCTTGACGGAAGGCTTGGCGTATGTCTCAAGCCAGCGGTCGAACCAATCGCCCACGGTGATGACGCCGGCTGTCCTTAGGGGGGAAGGACCGTTGGAGGCTCTTGAGAGCGTGGTCGCATTGGCTTTGTTCATGGATTCTATAAAGAGACGGGCCTCGGCTTTCTTCTTGAAGCGTTTTGTCTTCCGTTTGCCATCCTCACTGAACTGATAGACCCAGGTCTTGTCCTTGGCTTGATAGAGACTGCCGGTTCCCTTTTCGTTTCTCGCCATTATCCCACCCCCATCCCCGCCGCCTGATCCGCCCAGCGCCGGATGTGTTCTCTGGACATCACCACGCGCCTGCCGATGTGGATGCAGGGGATGTTACCCTGCGCCGCCATGCGGTAGGCTGTGGCGCGGGAGACGCCAAATAGGACAGAGAAGTCCGTCACCGTGCAGAAGTCCGGGAGGTCGTCTATACTATGGTAAATGTGTTTTTTCATTATCATCCCTTCTATAAAGTAGAATGTTTATTTTATAGGGACCACACTGGGAGGCAGAGTGGTCCCTTGGTTTGTTTTTTGGATTTCGTTACTTCTTACAGCCTCCATTCGACACTACTTCCCGAGGCCATGGGCGTACAACTGGACTGCGACTGGCATCACACTCCGGGAATCTCACCCCTCCGAGGATCTCTCCGAGCTGCCCCCATTGATTGAGTCTGTGGCTGGGCAGGGGTATCATTGTAGGCGGACGGGGTCGTGGCGCGGCTTGCCAAAGCCGTCGCGGTTCGGATGGGTACACGCTCGCTTCCTTAAAGGCCGTCTTTTTATGCAGAAGTCTGCACAGGAAGGTCTTGGCGCATCCGCCCGCCGCTGTCCCCCTCAAGGGACCGTCCGCTAAAGTTATCCAGTTGCCGGATATGAAATTGTCAAAGAACACCTGAGGGTAAATTTACCCCTCTATTATCCATCCCGAAAAATCCGCAAATGACCAAGAGATTTTTGAAATTTTTTCTCGATTTATCTTAGTTTCTGCTTTTCGGTATTGGACGACATGGGAATTATTTCGCTCCTTCACCCAACAACGGACAAAAAATCCGCAAATCACACCCCCCTCTTAAAAATTTTTTTGAAAAAGAAAGAAATGAGGCGGTGGGTAGAGGGCAGAACAGGAAGATTGATGCCGCTTAAGCACTCCCACACTTACCTATTGTGAAAAAATCTCAAAATCTATGCCCCCATTTTTCAAAAAAATCAAAATAATTTGATGAGCCTGTTGGCGCGCCGGCAAAATGGACGGCATAATGACCATCACGTCCCTTCACTTTACAACGGACAAATTTTTCGCAAATCACAACCCCCCTCTCAAAAATTTTTTAAAAAAGAAAGAAACGGGGCGGCGAGCGAAGGCTTGTATACCCCGCCTCAAACATCTCTCCGGTATGGAGCATGAGGGCCATAACTCCCTCTCACTTTACAACGGACAAAAGAAACGCCAGAGTTAACCCCTCTCTGAAAAAATTTTGAAAAAGAAAGCTACGGGTACTCATCCAGTTTAAAGCGGATGGGGCGTGGCGCACCCGCTGTTGCCCCGTCAAGACTTGTCAATTATCCTCACATTTCCCTATTGCCGAATTTTTCTAAAAATTATAACCCTGTTGAAACAATTTTTTTGAAAAGCCGATTTGCGTGCTTATATACCACAGGCTGGCTCACGCCAAGTTCGAAGCACCGGTTGGATTTGAAGCTGCCAAGAGAAAGCTCTCGTCCAGACTCAAGGGCATAAAAAGAGCCTGCTTTCCCAGTCTCGCGACTGTTGAAAGCAGGCTTGAGCGCCTCTGTCAGTTAAGCGTCCGGCTCTTACAAGTGAAATGGGTGATGCACACCCTTGCCCTTCTTCTTATAGGTGGAGCACATGAGGCAGTTTTTGGAGGAGTCCATCGTGTGGGCACGGTGGAGCACCATGGTCCCACCGCAGTCCCTGCAATAAGCAATAATTGCCACGAAGAAGCAGTAGATGTACACCAAGCAGGGGAAGGTGAGTTTGAGGGAGAGGTATAAAAAATTAGCATCGCTCTCTATACTGAACTTCTGACAAGCGGCAGGCTGAATGCCTACCTTGCAGAGCTGAACGAGGAAGCCGAGGCTATGCTTTTCCGGCTGGTAAAAGAACTTGCCGAAAAAGAGGGTGTGACGGAAAAGCTCAAAGCCGAGGGCGGTATGAAGTGGGTGCAGGCTATGAACAATATCCGCAACCGAGCCGCCAAGGTGGTTTACAGCGATTTGATTTACAACTGATGCCTACCCATAGGAAAATGCCGCTGTCAACCGATGGCGGCTTTACCTTTTCGGCGGGTGTTCAAGAAGTCATAAAGTGGGCAGTATAGTCGAAGGGGGTATTCTCACCGAGATAATTGTTGCTTGCAGTAGATTTCTTCACATTTGGGTGGTATGATGTTAAATATCGGGCGGATTTACTGCCATGTCATAATGGAAGAGGAGGCGCTTGAGCTTGGAAGAACAGTTATCGGAAATATATAAGGCCGAAAACGAACTGTATAAAGCGGAAAAAGAACAGGAACAGGATTGGCCAAAGGTGTTTGCACAGTACAAAGAACTCTATCAGCAGTTTCCAGTGCAAAAGGTTGCCATACACTTCGCGTTCTTTTGCTGGTATCTTCTCTGGCAATGGGATGAGATCGTATTTCCGGGAGAGCAGATGTTATCCCACAAAAGGGCAACACTTGATATGCGAGGTGGGATATCAACGTCAGAGCTGTATTCAAGTCTGAACCGCATGGCAGGCAGGCTTTTATCGCCGGTGGAGGAGACTGAGGACAAATATCTTGCAATCCTTATCCATATGCGCAATATTTACAGCCTGTCGACAAACCCACCCCTATCCCCCGGGGTGGGTTTGTGGTATAATGGTAAAAATAAGAGACGGAAAAGGC
>CANQSU010000021.1 GCA_947626585.1 uncultured Oscillospiraceae bacterium | reverse complement strand
GTCGTATTGCATATTGTATCAAAGATTTGCGCGTTTGTACACTGTTTTTTCAGAATTTTAACACTATTTTCAAAATTATTTCTCTCGCCGGTGGTCTGAGATACCACAGAAATTGGAAGATTGGCATTATCTGGTGAATCAGACAGCCATTTTTCCGCGTCGGCGGGGTTTTCAAGTACCACGCAGTCAGCGCACCAGCCGGAAACCGCCGTGACCTCCGGGTGGCGGCGCTCGCCGATGATAACGATCTTCCTTCCGGCGGCGGACTCGATCTCCACGAGGCGATGGATCCGGGCCACCTCGGGACAGGTGGCGTCGACGACGGGACAGCCGAGAGTCCGGAGCCTCTCGTACTCCGCTTTGCCGATGCCGTGGCTCCGGATAACGACAGGCTCGCCGGGTGTGAGTTCGTCGATGGAGTCCACCGTGTACACACCCATGGACGCAAGCCGGCGCACCACGTCGTCGTTGTGGATGAGTGGTCCCAGACAGGCGCAGCGGCCGTATCGGGACGCCGCCTCCTCCGCCATTCGGACGGCCCTTTTGACACCGAAGCAGAAGCCGGCGGACCTGGCGCTGACGATCTCCATCAGACGGCACCTCCGCTTTCAAGCTCAGTATGCCCCAAACGGGCGATTTTATCCATCAGCTCGTCGGCGATCCGTTCCCGGTCCTCCCTGGAGAGCTTTCCCAGCCCCTCCAGGCTGAAGGGCTTGCCGACAATGACCTTTATGCGGTGGAAAAGCTTCTTCTCACGGGGGATAAACATGGGGATGAGCGGGGCGTGGGCTTTCTCGGCCAGACGCACGGCGCCGGCCTTGGGGCTGACCTCGCCGTCGGCGTGGGTGCGGGTGCCCTCGGGGAAGATGCCCAGCTTCTTGCCGGATCGGAGGACCCGCAGAGCCTCCTTTATGGCGTTCATGTCCGCGGCCCCCCGGTCCACGGGGAAGGTGCCGATCCCGAGCAGGAGGGCGCCAAGGGGCTTACATTTGAAAAGCTCCCGCTTGGCCATCAGGCACAGGTGGTATTTGGGCGGCGTGGCGAAGGCCATGTAGAAGGGGTCGGAAAAGTGGGTGTGGTTGGCGCAGATGACGGCGGCTCCGTCGGGGATGTTCTCCCGGCCGTAGACCTTGAAGGGCCAGAGAAGGCCGTAGGTACACATCACGACAAACCTGAGGATGTTATACAGAAGTTTTTTGAAGTCCATTTCAGATACGCTCCCTGATGATCCGGCGGATGAGCGCAAAGCTGGCCTCAAGGTCGTGCTCGGTGGTGTCGCACATCACGGCGTCGGGCGCCGGGCGCAGCGGGGCGATGTCGCGGCTCGAGTCGTTGCGGTCACGAAGCTCGATATCCCGGAGGACGGTCTCAAAATCCGTCTCCACGCCCCTGTCCCGCAGCTCCCGGAACCGGCGTCTTGCCCGCTCGGCGGCCGAAGCGGTGAGGAAGATCTTGATCCGGGCGTCCGGAAGGACCACCGTGCCGATATCGCGGCCGTCCATAATGACGTTGTATTTTTTCGCCATGTCCCGCTGGGTATCCAGCAAAAAGGCCCGGACCGCCGGGATGGCGGACACTTCGGAGGCCGCCATGGACACCTCCGGAGTACGGATGAGGTCCGTCACGTCCTCCCCGTTCAGGATCATGCGCTGAACGCCGCCGGCATAGCGCATTTCGATCCTGATCTCCGGGAGGAGGGCGGCCACGCTCTCCCGGTCCTTTGTGTCCACGCCCCGGCGCAGGGTGAAAAGCCCCACGGTGCGGTAGAGAGCGCCGGTGTCCACGTAGATATAGCCGAACTCCTTCGCTGTCATACGGGCAAGGGTGGATTTCCCGGCCCCGGAGGGGCCGTCGATGGCGATGGCAACAGTGTTCATGTTTTGTCCTTTCTCACACATTTCTCACACACCGGGCCGCGGCATAGGCCGTGGACCAGGCGATCTGGAGATTGAAGCCGCCGGTGTAGCCGTCCGCGTCAATGACCTCGCCGGCGAAATAGAGGCCCGGCACCAGCTTCGAGCCCATGGTGCGCGGGTCGATCTCCTTCGTGTCCACGCCGCCGGAGGTGACGATGGCCTCCTCCACGGGCCGCGCGCCGGTGATCCTCACAGGGAAGGCCTTGAAAAGCTCCAGGAGCCGCCGCCTTTGCTCGCGGGTGACGGAGTTGACCTTTTCCTCCGGCGGGATGCCGGACTTGTCCACCAGCACGGGGATCATACTGCGTCCGGCAAGGTCACAGAGGGCGTTCCGGAAGTCACGGTTTTTATACTTCTCAAAATCCCGCAAAAGCCGCCTGTCCAGCGTCTCCTCGTCCAGCGCCGGCTTGAGGTCGATCAAAACCGTGTAGCGGTCGTTCTCAAAATCCCTCATGTGGGCCGAGGCGGAGAGGATCGTGGGGCCGGAGAGGCCGAAGTGGGTAAAGAGCAGCTCCCCGAAGTCCTCGTATATCCTCTTCCCGGACTTGTCCACCACCCTGAGCCCCACGTTTTTCAGGGAAAAGCCCCGCATCCTGCGGCAGTCGTCCCCCTCGGCCTCCAGGGGCACCAGGGACGGACGGGGCGGGACGACGGTGTGGCCCAGCTCCCCCGCAAGCCTGTACCCGTCGCCGTCGGAGCCGGTGACGGGGTAGCTCAGGCCGCCGGTGGCAATCAGGACCCGGGGGGCGGCCAAGGTCCGCCCTCTCCCCTCCCCGTCGGTAAAGGCAACGCCGGTGACCTTGCCTTCGGCGGTGAGTACATGCTCCGCCCTGCCCCGGACGAGCTTCACGCCGTTCCTCCCGGCGAAGGCCCGCAGGGCCTCCACGATGTCCCCCGCCCTGTCGGACATGGGAAAGACCCGGTCGCCCCGCTCGGTTTTCAGGGGGACGCCCAGCGCTTCAAAGAACTCCATGACCTTTTGGGGCGGAAAGGCGTTGACGGCGCTGTAGAGGAATTTGCCGTTGCGGGGGATGTTGGCGACGACCTGGCGGGGGGAGGTGTTGTTGGTCAGGTTGCACCGGCCCTTGCCGGTGATTCCCAGCTTACGGCAGGTGTATCTTGTCTTCTCCAGCACGGTGACCGAGGCGCCCGCCTCACCGGCCAGGCCGGCGGCCATCATGCCGGCGGCGCCGCCGCCTATAATAACGAGATCACTGCTCGTACTTTTCATAGACGTCAAACTCCGTCCAGATGTTCTCCAATTTTTCAAAGGTGCCGGCCAGGTCCTTCTCCGACTGCTCGGCAACCGCCACGATAAGGGCGTTGATGAGGCTCAGGGGCGCGGCCAGGGAGTCGAGGAACGAGATCATATCGCTCCTGGCGTAGAGCTTCAGGTCGGCCAGCTGGGCCACCAGGCTGGACTCGGAGTCGGTGATGCCGACGATCCTGGCGCCCTTGTCCCGGGCATAGCGCATGGCCATGATGGTGCGGCGGGAGTAGCGCGGGAAGGAGATGGCGACCAGCACGTCCCCCTCGCCGATGTGGAGGATCTGCTCATAGATCTCGGAAAAGGCGCTCTGGGAGATAACGCGGACATCGGGGAAAAGCTGATTCAGGTAAAAGCCCATGAAGCCTGAAAGCACCGCCGAGGAGCGCACACCCACGATGTAAATGGTCCGCGCCTGACTGATGGCGGCGGCGGCCCTGTTGAATTCCGCCCTGTCCAGCTCCTCAAGGGTATGGCGGATCTTGGACATGTCGGAGTTCAGTACGGTCTCGGGTACGTCGGCGTCGGTGATCAGCTCCCGGGCCACCTCGATGCGCTGTACGGTGGTCAGGCGGTTCTTCACCAGCTCCTGCATGGCGCGGCGCATCTCCGGGTAGCCGTCATAGCCCAGATCGGCCGCGAAACGGACCACCGTCGATTCGCTGACGCCCGCCGCCGCGCCGAGGCGGCCCGCCGTCATAAAGGCGGCCTTCTCATAATTTTCGGTGATAAATTCCGATATCCTGCGCTGGCCCTTGGAGAAGGTGGGCGCAAGCTCCCTTATCGTTGTCAATACGTCCTTTCCCATGGATGATCCTTTCTCTTATACGAACTTATATGAAGATGAAAAATCGGTTTCGCGGAAGAAAGAGTGTCGCGTGACAACAGTATTATATTATTTTTGAGCCAAAACGCAAGAGTTATTTCAGAAAACATGAAATTCCCGATAGGCAAACTTGCAAACTGGCCCTGTCTCACCCCATCAGGGAATCGATCTCCCGGCTTGTCAGGTGCCGCCAGGTCCCTTTTTTCAGCCGCCCCAGGCTGACGCCTCCCACACGGATCCGGGTCAGGCGTTTGACGGTGAGGCCGGCGATCTGGCACATGCGGCGGATCTGGCGGTTTTTCCCCTCGTGGACGGTGATATCAAGGGTCGACAGGGCGCCCTCGGTCTTTATGAGCCGCGCCTCCGGGATGGACAGGGGCGTCCCGTCCAGCTCCATGGGCTGTGTGAGGCGGCTCACGCCGCTTTCCACGTCGCCGGTCACCAGGACCCGGTAGGTTTTCTCCTTCTCATAGGACGGGTGGGTGACGCGGTTGGCGAAAGCCCCGTCGTTGGTCATCAGCAGCAGTCCCTCGGAGTTGATGTCCAGTCTTCCCACGGGATAGACGCGGGCTGGGATATCGGCCACAAGCTCGGCCACGGTCCTTCTGCCCTTTTCGTCGCTCATGGTGGTCACGTAGCCCACGGGCTTGTTGAGCATTATGTAATATTTCCGCTCAGAGGCCGACACGGGCTCGCCCCGGAGACAGATCAGATCGGACTCCGGGTCCGCCCTGTCGCCCAAATGAGCGGTCGCGCCGTTGACGGTGACCTCCCCGTCCTCTATGAGCTTTTCGGCGGCACGGCGGGATACCCCCGCCCGCGCCGCCAGGATCTTCTGCAGGCGTTCTTCCATCAGTCAAACGCTCCTTTGAGCTTCTCTTTCAAACGTTCAAGGGGTCTCAGCCTTTGGGAATCGTCCCGGTCCACGCTTTCGGCGTACTCGAGTCGGATCTCCTCAACGGTGACGCCGTCCTTTTTGACCTCCGCGACCCCGGCGCAGCCGCCCTCGGGGATCCCGGCGTAGACGAATTTGGGGAGGACGACGTTGACCTCAAGCTCCTCCCCCACCCTTGTGAGGATCCCCGCGCCGGTGGAGGCCCTGACGGGAACGGAGGGGAAAAGGCCGGAGATCACCGGGACGCTGCCCATGATCTCACCGGCCTTGACGGGGGTAAGCATCCGCCAGCCCTCGAAGCCCATGTCGTAGAGGGCGGTGTGGTCCTCCCAGTCGCTGCCGTCGTTCAGGGTAACGCAGATAAGGCGCAGCCCGTCCCGCTCGGCGCAGGTCACCAGGGTCCTTCCGGCCTTTTTTGTGTAGCCGGTCTTGCCGGTGATCATCCCTTCATAGCTCCACATGAGCTTGTTGTGATTCGTGTAAGTGCGGCCGCCGAAGGACACGGTCCTGGTGGAGGCGATCTGGGCAAAGAGCGGATTTTCCATACACTCCCGCATGACGAGGGCCAGATCCCGGGCCGAGGAGTAGTGGTCCTCCTGGGTAAGGCCGTGGGGGTTCATATAGTGGGTGTTCTCAAGGCCCAGGACGGCGGCCCGGTCGTTCATAAGGCTGGCAAATGCCTCCACCGAACCCGAGATGTGACAGGCTATGGCCACGGCGGCATCGTTTCCCGATTCCAGCAGCAGCCCGTAGAGAAGCTCCCGCATGGTCAGCCTCTGGCCGGCCTTCAGATACATGGACGAGCCCTCCACGGTCTCGCACACCCCGGGTACGGTGACGATCTCCTCCAGCGAGGCGTTTTCCAGGGCCACCAGGGCTGTCATGAGCTTCGTGGTGCTGGCGATGGGAAGCCGCTCGTCGGGGGCCTTCTCGTACAGCACCGCGCCGGTGGAAGCCTCCAGCAATATGGCCGAGCGGGCGCCGACCGTTTCCTCGGCGTTGGCATATAAAACGGTAAACGCCGCCAGAACAAGTGTGGCGGCGATTGCCGGTATAAAGTGTTTTTTCATAGTGACACCACCCTTACGGTGAGTCATTATGCCCCGAATCGGAGGCGGTTATTCGGCGGGAGCCTCGGGAAAAGCCTCCCCGGAGGCAGCGGCGGCCTCCTTCTCGGCCTTTTCCGCCTTCTTTTTGTCGACGATGGCCATGACCTTGTCGATGATCTCGGGCGCGCCGTCAATGACGCGGTCAACGGTGGTCGACGCGGGCGGCTCGATGGTCATGACTCTGACGATCCCGTCCTTGATGACGACGAAGGCGATGGGCTCGATCTTCACGCTGCCACCTGTGCCGGCGCCGAAGGGGCTGGGTTGGCCGTCCTTCTGGTGCTTGCCGGTGAAATCGGAGCCGCCGGAGGCGAAGCCCATGCTGACGCGGGAGATGGGGATGAGGGTGATGCCGTCGGGGGTGACGATGCTCTCGCCGATGACGGTGCTGACGTCCGCCATGCCGCGAAGCTTGTCCATAACGGTCCCCATAAGGTCATTGATCGGATGCTTGTCCATTTTTGTCCACCTTTCCTTTTTTGATGAGCTGGCCTATGAGCGCCTTTACGGGCGGCCATACGGCCAACGCGATATATAGTATTTCCCAGATCGCCAGTGTGAGCTGGGCGTCCACGAAGATCTCCGGCCGGTCGGTGTCGAAGCTCACCGCCACGCCCACGTCCCGCTCCCTCACATCGAAGATGTTCTCCAGGACGGGCATCAAAGCGCCGATGCCCGCGCTGGCGTATCCGAAGGTCATGGCGGCGCCGGACGGGTCGTCCGAGGCCACGGTATAGCGGATCACCAGCTTATCGACGCGGAGCTTGTGTCTCAGCCTCCCCAAAAGCTCGCCCACGGCCCTCAGGACGGAGGTGACGAGTTCCAGGGTGATCCTGATCTTTGGTCCGGGCTTCTCCCCGGCCGGGGCCTCGGGCTTTTCCCTCTTCTTTTCGGGCTTCTCCTTTTTTGGCTTTTTTGGCTTTTTTGGCTTTTTTGCCTTCTCCTCGCCGGAGGGCAGGAGCTTCAGCTTAACAGGCCCCGCGAGAACACGCAGGGCAAAGCCGTCTTCGTCAAGGGTAGCCCGCGCGCCCACGCGTAAAAGGAGGATCAGGATATCCAGCGCCAGGGTGACGCCGAGGATGATGAGGGCAATCTTGAATTTTCCGAAGCAGAGAAGGATCACGAAGGCGAGAAAATACAAAACCGTCAGCAAGCTATCACCTCCCGGAGAATCGGACAGGCTTCATTGTAGCACACAGGACCGTGGCTGTCAATCGCCGCCTTGAGGCTCCCGGGCGGCCCGCAGGGACTCGACAGCGTCCTCGATGCGCAGCTGCTCCGGCTCGTCGCTCTCCTTCCGGGGAAGCTCGGGAAGCCCGTCGAGGGAGGAAAGGCCGAAGGTGCGCAAAAACGCCGGGGTGGTGCGGAAGAGCGTTGGCCGGCCCGGGGCGTCCAGAGTGCCGCAGGATTCGATGAGGCCGCGCTCCTGCAATACGCCCACGGTGTAGCTGGAGTCGGCGCCGCGCAGGTCGTCGATGTACGCTCTTGTCACCGGCTGAAAGTAGGCGGTGATGGCCAGCACCTCCAGGGCCGTCTGGGTCAGCTTCGGGGGCTTCCTTGTCTCAAGGGCCTGACGGATGATGTCGGAAAGCTCCGGCGCCGAGCAGAGCTGCAGGGAATCCTCCAGCCGCACAAGGCGGATGCCCCGGTGTTCACAGACGAGCCGGTCGGACACGCGCCTGGCGGCGTTGAATACCTCGGCCTCGTCCACCGCCAGCACGGCGGCGATGCGCTTCGCGCTGACGGCCTCGCCGGAGGCGAACAGGATGCCCTCGATGGCGGCCTCCAGACCGTCGGGATCTTTTTCGTTATCTATCATGGCCTTACCTTTCAATTTTTATCCACGGAAAGTGTCACTTGCGTCTCCTCCCCGTCGCCGTCAAGGTGAACGCTCCCGTCGTGGCACAGCTCCAAAATGGCTATGAAGGTGGCCACAAGCTCGGTGCGGCTCACGCTCCGGGCAAAGAGGCCGCCAAGGCTCATGGGGCCGTGGACGGTCAGCAGGTCCACGATCTGCTTTGTTTTCTCGGTGACCGAGTAGACGATGCGCTCGGGAAAGCGGAAGCCGGGCGGATTGATGAACGCGGCGGCCGCGTCCTCCCGGAACAGGACCCGGGACATGGCGCGGCTCAGGTCCTCCTTTTCATGGAAATAGCGGTATTCCCTGTCCAGCGGCAGATACTCCGGCGGCTTTGTCAGGGTCCCGGCCCCGCGTGTGTACATGGAGGCGATGTCGGGAAGGACGGCGCGCAGGCGCTCGAAAAGCTCCTTGTTCCTGAGACGCTCCAGGGATCCGATCAGATCCTCCAGCTCCCCAGTCTCCTCCCCCGCGGAGATCAGCATGCGGGCCTTGAGGTAGACAAGGTAGGAGGCCATCTGCACGAATTCGGAGGCGACGTCCAGATCCATGGCCTTCATCCCGTCCAGCCACGCCAGGTACTGGTCGGTCAGCTCCGCGATCTTTATGTCCTGGATCTCTATTTTGTTTTTTGAAAGCAGCTGAAGGATCAGCGTCAGAGGGCCCTCAAAGTCCTCCAGGTCCTCCCGGACTCTGAGGACGCCCTCCAGGTGGAAGGTGGGATTCTCCATAATTCACCTGACAAGCATATTGGCGAGATAAAAGCCCCAGTTGGCGACCGTAAAGAGCTTATCGAAAACATATGAGACCGCCGTGTCCAGCGGCCCGGACAGGATGCCCGTGACCACCAGCACCACAAGGAGGAGCATGCCGTAGCGCTCATAGCGCATCAGCGTCCAGTAGGCGCGCTCCGGGATCACGGAGTAAAGCACCTTCGAGCCGTCCAGCGGTGGGATGGGGATGATGTTGAACACGGCGAACGCCAGGCTCAGATACGCCGTCCGGTAAAGCATCTGATAGACGACGAAAAGGACCCTGCCGTTTCCCAAAAGCATCGGCGTCAGAAGACCGTAGAGGAACAGGAACACCACGGTGATCAGCACGTTGCACACCGGTCCCGCCGCGGCGGAGATCGCCATGCCGCGCTTGGGATTTTCAAAGCGGCGCATGTCGATGGGCACCGGCTTGGCCCAGCCGAAGCCCAGAAAGGCCATCATCACAAAGCCCATGAAATCGAAATGCTTGATGGGGTTCAGGCTGAGCCTTCCCATGTCCCTGGCCGTGGTGTCCCCCAGCTTCAGCGCCACAAAGCCGTGGGCGCACTCGTGGAGCGTGATGCAGATCAGCACAGGGACGGCGTTTATCAGCGCGTCGGTCAGCACCGACCAGTCGAGATGTCTAAGAATATTTCCCATACCTTCACTTTTTGAGCGGTCATCTGAATAAATCGGAGCGCCGAGATCGGCGCGGTGATTTGTTCAGAGGTTCCCAAGCTCCCGGTCCAGAGCGATCAGCAGCGCCTCGCGCTCCGAACCCGTCTCGGCGGAATAGTAGACGAGGGGATCATCCTCGCCCAGGTCCAGCGTCTCGCGGATGCGGGCGATATTGCCGGGAAGCTCCGACTTTTTGCATTTGTCTGTCTTGTTGACCACCACGATGGCGGTCACCCGGGAGGCCTTGAACCAGTTCATCATGGTGATGTCGTCGGCTGTAGGCCTGTGGCGGGCGTCCACGATCTGGACGCCCAGGGTGATAAGTCCGGAGGCGAAATAGTCCTCCATCAGCCTCCCCCACCGGTCGCGCTCGGCCTTGGAGACCGCCGCGTAGCCGTAGCCGGGGAGGTCCACGATATAAAAGCTCCTGTCGATGAGGAAGTAGTTTATCTGCGTGGTTTTTCCCGGAGAGGAGCCCACGCGGGCAAAGTTTTTGCGCTGTACGATGGAGTTGATCACCGAGGACTTGCCCACATTGGACCTCCCGGCAAAGGCGACCTGGGGGAGCCCGTCGCGGATGAAGCCGGAGGGGTCGACGGCGGATCTTATAAACTCAGCTTTTCGGAAGTCCATTTTCTCGTTCCTTTTTCGGAACAGGCGCCGGCCTATTCCGGATGATCTACTGTCTCGCTTCTGTCCTGCCGGGGCTCGCGGGGCGTCTCTGGGCGCGCTTGGGGGCGGCGATCCCGGGGAGGATCAGCGCCGTATCCAGAACGTCATCAAGACGGCTCGCCGGGACGAAGGTGAGGGCGCGGCGCACGGTCTGGTCGATCTCCTCAAGATCGGGCAGGTTTTCCTCCGGGATGATGACGGTCTTGATGCCGCCGCGCAGGGCCGCCATGGTCTTTTCGCGCAGGCCGCCGATGGGCAGGACCCGGCCCGTGATGGTGATCTCGCCTGTCATGGCCGCCTCGCGGCGCGCGGGAGCGCCGGTGAGGGCGGAGATCAGGGCGCAGGCGATGGCGATGCCCGCCGAGGGGCCGTCCTTGGGGACCGCGCCCTCCGGGAAGTGGATGTGGATGTCCCTGTTCTTGTAAAACTCCGGGTCGATGCCCAGCTTATCGCATCGGGCCCTGACGCAGCTGACGGCGGCGCGGGCGGATTCCTTCATCACGTCGCCCAGATTGCCGGTCAGCTCGATCTTGCCGGCGCCGTCGAGGCAGGCGCACTCCACCTCGAGGATCTCGCCGCCCACCTCGGTCCAGGCAAGGCCGTTGATGACGCCCACCCGGTCATGGAGCGCCTGGCGCTCGGGCTTGAATTTCCTGGGACCCAACAGGGCCTCAAGATTGGAAACGGTGACGGAAAGGCCCTCTCCCTCGCCGGAGGCGATGACCAGGTCGGCCTTGCGGCAGAGCCGCGCCAGCTCCCGCTCCAGCTGGCGGACACCGGATTCCCGGGTATAGCCGGAGATCAGCTCCCGGATGGCGTTGTCCGCCACGCGCAGGGACCTGGAGGTGAGGCCGTGCTTTTTGCGCTGCTTGGGGATCAGGTGCTTTTTGGCGATCTGCAGCTTCTCCTCGTCGGTGTAGCTGGTCAATTCAATGACCTCCATGCGGTCAAGCAGGGGCCGGGGTATGGTGTCCACCGTGTTGGCGGTGGCGATGAACATGGTATTCGAAAGGTCAAAAGGCACCTCGAGGAAGTGGTCGCGGAAATCGTGGTTCTGCTCCGGGTCCAGGGCCTCCAGAAGAGCGCTGGCGGGGTCGCCCTTGTAGTCGCGGCCCAGCTTGTCGATCTCGTCCAGGACCATCAGCGGGTTATTGGTCCCCGCCTGGGTCATGGCGGTCATGATCCTGCCCGGCATGGATCCGATATAGGTCTTTCGGTGGCCTCGTATATCCGCCTCGTCGTGGACGCCTCCCAGGCTCATGCGGGCCAGCTTCCGGTTCATGGCGGCGGCGATGGAGATGGCGATGGAGGTCTTGCCCACGCCCGGAGGGCCCACAAGGCAGATGATACCGCCCTTCTGGCCGGGGGCCACGCAACGGACGGCCAAGGACTCGATGACGCGGTCCTTGACCTTCTCGAGGCCGAAATGGTCACGGTCCAGGATCCGGCGGGCCTCGGCGATATCATGGCGCTCCTCGGTAGAGGTGTTCCAGGGAAGCTCCAGCACTGCGTCAAGGTAAGCGCGGATAACGGAGGCCTCCGCCGAGACCATGGGCTGCTTGGAGAGCCGGTCGTTCTCCTTGAGGAGCTTTTCGGTGATCTCCCCGGACAGGTTCAGCTCCAGGATCTTTTTCTTATATTCCTCGATCTCGGAGAAGTCGTCCTCGCCAAGTTCGGACTGAAGGACCCGAAGATGCTCCCTGAGGATCTGTTCACGGTGGGTGCGCGCCATGGACTCATCCACCTTGCGGCCGATATCCCGCTCCACGTCCATGACCTCCACGGCGGCACGGAGCATGCCGACGACGGTCTCCAAACGCTTGACCGGGTCCAGAAGCTCCAGAAGGAGCTGCTTCTGGTCGGCCCTCAGAGACATGTTCTGGGCGACGGCGTCGGCCATACCGCCCACGTCGCCGGCGTAGCCCGATCTCTCCAGGGGTTCGGCGGGGGCCGTGGGACCGCCGGTGAGCTGAGCGTAGCGGCGGTAGAGGTCCGCGGCCATGGCGACCAGGGCCCGGATCTTCGGCGTCACCCGCACCGCCTCGTCGCTCAGGGGGATGACCGACGCCATGCGACAGTCCTCGCCCTCCCGCTCCTCCAATATGGTGGCGCGGCAGACGCAGGTGATCATGGCCACGATCCCGCCTCCGGGGATCCGGAGGCAGTGGTCCGCCGTGCAAACGGCGCCCAAGGGCACCACGCGGCCGTGGAGCCGTCCCGGGTCCAGCTGGGAGACGCCCTCGGGAACGAGATCCTTGAGGGAGGAGAGCAGTCCGTCAAGGTCCTCCTCGGAGAAGGTCAGGACCTCTCCCCCGGCGTCCCCGGCGTTCTCAGAGGCGTCCTCAAACAGATCGTCGCATTTTACCACGAACGCCTGGCTGTCGCCGTGAAAGCACTTCATGAGGGGGGTGACGGCCTCGGGCCGCTCCTCCACGAGTTTGATGCCCGTGCCCGGAAAAAGCGCCACATCGTGGAGAGGGACAATGGGCAGCTCGTCAAGGCAGAGGCCGGAATAATCTTCATTCATATCAGACAAACCTCATCAGGGGTATACATAATTATTTCCCGCCATACTGCGCGCAAGAGCCGCACATACCGTGTGGCTCTTGAAATCAGGGATCCTTAACCGGTCAAATGGCCTCCGCGTCCGGGTCGATCCGGGGACGGGGGCGATAGTGGACGCGGGGCTTGGCGCCATTGGTGACGCACTCGCGGGTGACAATGACGCGGTCGACGCGCTCCTCCGAAGGGATCTCGAACATGATATCGGTGAGGATCCCCTCGACCACGCTCCTGAGGCCACGGGCGCCGATATCCATGGCGATGGCTTTGTCGGCGATGGCCTCCAGCGCGGCGTCCTCAAACTCGAGGCTCACCCGGTCGTAGCTCATCAGGGCCTTGTACTGACGGGTCAGGGCGTTCTTGGGCTCCTTGAGGATGCGCACCAAATCGTCGCGGGTCAGCTGGCGCATGGGCACCAGCACAGGCATACGGCCGATAAGCTCGGGGATGATGCCGAACTTGAGAAGGTCGTGGGACTGGACCTGCTCCAGGATATCGCCGATATCCTTCTCGCTCCTGGTCTTTATCTCCGCCTCGAAGCCCATGGACTTTTTATCGAGCCTATGCTCGATGATCTTGTCGATGCCGTCAAAGGCGCCCCCGCAGATGAAGAGGATGTTGGTGGTGTCCATGGCGATGAACTCCTGATGGGGGTGCTTGCGGCCGCCCTGGGGCGGCACGTTGGCCACCGTGCCCTCAAGGAGCTTCAAAAGGGCCTGTTGAACGCCCTCGCCCGACACGTCGCGGGTGATGGACGTGTTCTCGCTCTTGCGGGCGATCTTGTCGATCTCATCGATGTAAATGATGCCGCGCTCGGCCAGGGGCACGTTGAAATCCGCCGCCTGCAGGAGCCTTAAGAGGATGTTCTCCACGTCGTCGCCCACATAGCCCGCCTCGGTGAGGGTGGTGGCGTCGGCGATGGCAAAGGGGACCTCAAGCATACGGGCAAGAGTCTGGGCGAACATGGTCTTGCCCGAGCCAGTGGGCCCGATCATGAGGATATTGCTCTTTTGGATCTCCGTATCGTTGCCGCTGGCGCAGAAGATACGCTTATAGTGGTTGTAAACGGCCACGGAAAGGGCCACCTTGGCTCTGTCCTGGCCCACGATATACTGGTCGAGGAATTCCTTGATCTTCACCGGTCTCGGAAGGCGCTTCGCCATCTCGCAGGGGGAAAGCTCCTCCCCCTCCCCACGGCCGTTCCGGTCAAGCTCGTCGTCCTCGTCCCAGCCGTCGCGGATGATCTCGTGGCACAGCTCCACGCACTCGTCGCATATGTTGGCGTACTGGCCGGTGAAGAGGCGGTGGACCTGCCCCTGGGGCCTTCCGCAGAAGTCGCATCTCGGTGTGATCTCTTCAATATTCGCCATTGATCCGATCCTTTCAAAAGACTGTCAAAAGGCCGTAGGCCTTTTTCCCGTCATCTCCTGGTGATCACCTTGTCGATGAGGCCGAATTGGAGGGCCTCGTCGGGACTCATGAAGTTGTCCCGCTCGGTGGCGTCCCGGATGATATCGACGCTCTTTCCGGTGTTCTCCGCCATGATGGCGTTGATCTTATCCTTGATCCGCTGGATGCGCGCCAGGTGGATGGCCATATCGGTGACCTGGCCCTGGGTGCCGGCGGAGGGCTGATGGATCATGATCTCGCTGTTGGGCAGCGCCAGACGCTTGCCCTTCGTGCCGGAGCTGAGCAAAAACGCCGCCATGCTGGCCGCCATGCCGATGCAGATGGTGGAAACATCGCACTTGATATACTTCATGGTGTCGTAGATGGCCATGCCGGAGGTGATGGAGCCGCCGGGGGAATTGATGTAAAACTGGATATCCTTGTCGGGATCCTGAGCCTCCAGGAAAAGGAACTGGGCCACGACGAGGCTCGCCGTGGTGTCGTTCACTTCCTCGCCCAGGAAAACGATGCGGTCGTTGAGAAGCCGTGAGAAGATGTCGTAGCTCCTCTCGCCGCGGGATGTCTGCTCCACTACATAAGGTACCAAACTCATAAAATGACCTCCTGAATACGCTGTTGCGCTCCCCCGACAGCCGTCGGGGGAGCTTGTGAACACGCGGATGTACTGATAAATGATAGCCAGGACAGGGCCGGATTATTCAGCCTTTTCCCCGTCACTGTCCACGGGCTTATCCTCCGCCTTTTCCCCGTCCTTTTTCGCGTTCTTCCTGGCGGGCTTCTTTTTGGGCTTGTCCCCGGCGGCGGGCTCGTCCTTCTCCTCGGCTTTCTCCTCGGCTTTCTCCTCAGCCTTCTTCTCGGCCACGGCGGTGTCCAGCACAAGGGCGCGGGCGCGGTCGAGCTTGAGGCCGGTCTTGACAGAGTCGCCGGTGACGGCGCGTTTGACCTCGTCAAGCTCCATCTTGTACTGGTCGGCCAGACGCTGATACTCCTTCTCCACGTCCTCGTCGGAGATGGGGAGGTCCTCGGTTTTGGCGATATATTCAAAGGCCAGATCCAGCTTGATCTGCTTTTCGGCGGTGGGACGGGTGTTCCTGCGGAACTCGTCCACGCTCATGCCCATCATGGAGAAGTATTTCTCCATCTCCAAGCCCTGGGAGGCCAGATTGTAGCGGAAATTGCTCATCATCTGGTCCACCTGCTCGTCGATCATGGCCTCGGGTACCTCGCACTCCACCTTGTCGGTGAGGCGGCTCATGACCACCTCCTCAAAGGCGGACCGGGCCTCGCCGCGGCGGCGCTCGGTGATCTCGTTCCTGACGCTGGCCCTGTACTCCTCCAGGGTGTCGAATTCGGACACATCCTTGGCAAACTCGTCGTCAAGCTCGGGAAGCTCCTTGGACTTGACCTCTCTGACATGGACCTTGAAGGTCGCGTCCTTACCGGCCAGCTCGGGGGCGTAGGCCTCCGGGAAGGTGACGTTGACCTCGCAGTCCTCGCCGGCGGACCTGCCCACCAGCTGCTCCTCGAAGCCGGGAATGAACTGGCCGGAGCCCAGCTCCAGCTCGTGGTCCTCCCCCTTGCCGCCGTCAAAGGGCTTGCCGTCCATGAAGCCCTCAAAATCGATGGTGACCACGTCGCCGTCCTTCGCGGGGCGTTCGGCGGTCTCGACGCGGGCGTTTTGCCGGCGGACGGACTGAAGCTCCCGCTCCACGTCGTCGTCCGTGACGTCGACCTCGGGCATGGGGGCCTCTATTCCCCTGTAGCCCTCCAGCCTGACCTCGGGATACAGGGATACGAGGAACTTGACGGAGAGAGATCTGTCCTCGCCGATGTTGAAATCCAGGATGGAGGGGCGGCCCACGGTGGAAAGCTCCTTCTCCCTGATGCCGGCGTCCAGCGCGTCCGGCGCCAGGGCCTCCACGGCGTCCTCATAGAAGGCGCCCTGGCCGTATATGGCCTCGATCATCTTTCTGGGGGCCTTTCCCTTGCGGAAGCCGGGGATCTGGATCCTGCCGCGCCCCTTGAGGTAGGCGCGCTGTACGGCGGCCTCAAACTCCTCGGGGGTCACAAGCACGGTAAGCTCGGCCGTGTTTTTCTCTTTCTTCTCAAATTCCTTGACGTTCATGGTGGTTTCCTCCTGTCTTCGTGCCTCTCTTATGGGGCATCCCTGTCATTATAGCAGAGATTGCCGGATTTGCAAACATTTTTCGTGAAATCACAGGATTTTTATTGGGCGGAACCTCAAATGGTCCGCGGATACGAGCTTATAGCGTATTCCCCGGTCCTCTCCCTCGAAGGCGAGCGGCCGGCCCGCGCCGTGGATGTGGCCGTAATAGCACTCGCGGACGCCGTACCGCTCCATGACCCCGATCAGCTCCCCGGCGTAAAATTTACCGAAGATGGGCGGATAGTGGAGAAAGACAAGCTTCCGCGAACACTCCCCCGCCGCCTTCAGGCTGGTCTCCAGACGCTGGACCTCCCGAAGCATCAGCTTCCTGTCGTGGGGCGAGGGGCTCTCGCTGGGGCACATCCAGCCCCGCGTGCCGCAGACGGCGATGCCCTCGCGGAAAAAGCAGTTATTGTTCAGGATCTCGATGGTGCCGATGTCGTTTTCCGCGAAAAAGGTCCTGGCCTTTGTGACGGTGGACCACCAGTAGTCGTGATTCCCCTTCAGGATGATCTTCCTTCCGGGGAGCCTGTCGATGAAACGGAAGTCCTCAAGGCAGCCTTTCATATCCATTCCCCAGGTGAGATCCCCGCAAATGACGGTGGTGTCCGCCTCGCGTACATCCTCAAAGCCGCGGATCAGCTTATCGGCGTGGCCGGCCCACTCCGGGCCGAAGATATCCATGGGCTTGTCCGCCTCAAAGGACAGGTGAAGATCGCCGATCGTCCAAAGCATAATGACCTCCCGCGTATATTTTCAGGCAAGGCGCGAAAAATAAAGGGGACACTATCAGAAAGGGGCAAGGAATATGAGCGACAACATAAATTCCCACGGCGACAAGCTGGGCTGTGTGGGCTGTGACGTGATCAACTGCCGTTACCACGGCACCGACGGCCACTGCCACGCCGAGGCCATCGTGGTGGAGAACCACTCCGCCATCCGCAAGGCCGAGACCTTCTGCGGGACCTTCGAGGCCAAAGCCTCAGTATGACCGGGTGAAAGCCCGGTACATATCCTCATTTCAAAAACCGGCGCACCACATCGGGAAGCCCGGCCGCGTCAAAGCTTTCGGTAAATCTGGCCGTCCTGCCGGCCAGGGCCTTCAGAGGGCCGGGCGCGGGGACGCCGGAGGCGTCCTCCAACTGGCCGATAAGCTCCGGGCCGGTCCCCTCGGGCGTCCGGCCCAGCGCCTCCAGGACGGCGGCGCAGAACTTGTAGGGGCTGGCGGTGGAGACCACCACCGTGGGCGTCCCGTCGCCCGTCTCCGCCCGGTACTTCTCCAGGACGCCATAGGCCACGGCCGTGTGGGTGTCCATGAGATAGCCGTGTTCGGCAAAGACCCTGGCGATGACGGCCTTCGTCTCCGCGTCCGTGCAGTACCCGGCGGCGAAAAGCTCGTCCATGGCCGACTTGATCCTCCGGGAGACGGTGTACTCGCCCCCGGTCCGGAGGTCCTCCATATACCCGGCGGTCTCCCGATCGTTCCCGTCGGACAGGTGATAGAGCAGCCGCTCCAGGTTGCTGGACACCAGAATGTCCATGGAGGGCGATATCGTCGTATGGAATTCCCGCTTGCGGTCGTATCTGCCGGTCCTGATGAAATCCGTCAGCACGTCGTTGCTGTTGGAGGCGCACAGGAGGGTCCTCACGGGTAGGCCCATGCGTTTGGCGTAGTAGCCGGCAAGGATATCGCCGAAGTTGCCGGTGGGAACGCAGAAGCCGATCTCGTCCCCGCACGATATCTCCCGGCCGTTCACAAGGTCGCAGTAGGCGGAGATGTAGTAGACGATCTGGGGCAGGAGCCGGCCCCAGTTGATGGAGTTGGCCGAAGAGAGCGTCCAGCCGGCCTCGGACAGCTCCGCGCGCATGTCCGGGTCCGCGAAGATCTCCTTGACCGCGGCCTGGGCGTCGTCGAAGTTGCCGTTGACGGCGCAGACCAGCACATTGGAGCCGGACTGGCTTGTCATCTGGAGCTTCTGGATATCGGACACGCCGTCGCGGGGATAGAACACGCAGATCTTCGTCCCCTCCACGTCGGCAAAGCCCTCGAGGGCGGCCTTGCCGGTGTCTCCGGAGGTGGCCGCCAGGATGCAGACTTTCCGGTCCTCGCCGGTCTTCCGCGCGGCGGCGGTGAGAAGGTGGGGCAGCAGCTGCAGCGCCATGTCCTTGAAGGCGCAGGTGGGGCCGTGCCAAAGCTCCAGGAAATGGGTCCTGTCGTCAAGCCGCCTCAGGGGCGCCACGCGCGGCGTGTCGAAGCCCCGGGGGCCGTAGGCCCTGGTGACATAATCGGTGAGTTCGGCCACCGAGTAGTCCTCCAGGAAGAGCTTCATCACATAGACGGCCCTTTGGCGGTAGTTCATGGCGCAAAGCTCCCCGATCGCCCCCTCCGGGAGTCTGGGAAGCGCCTCGGGCACAAAAAGCCCCCCGTCCGTGGATAGGCCCTGGGCGATGGCCCGGGCCGAAGAGACGGCGGTTTCGTTGTCGCGGGTACTGATATAGCGCATATATGCTCCCTCCGTTACCAATCCTCGGTAAATGCGTTTTCAAAATGGTTTATGACGGGGTCGACCGTGTCGGTCCCCCGGGGGGCGTAGACCTCGATGATATCGAGGCGGACCTCCTTGTCGGTCTCGTGAGAGGCCAGGTAGAGCTTCGCCGTGTTGATGATCCTCCTCCGTTTGCGGTAGTCCACCGAATCCCTCGCGTCCGCGAAGGAATCGTCGCGGCGGGTCTTGACCTCCACGAAGGCGATGGTCCTCCGATTCTCGGCGATAAGGTCGATCTCGCCGGTCCTTGTCCTGTAGCCGGAGGCCACGATCTTGTAGCCCTTTTTCCGCAGATGATCCGCCGCGGCGGCCTCTCCCCAGCGGCCAAGCAGTTGTGTGTTCAATGCGTTTTCCTCAAAAAGGTCATCCGGTGGATCTCCGAGGGCCCGAGCCTCCGGAGCGCGGCGTAATGCTCCCGCGTTCCGTAGCCCTTGTGCCTTTCAAAGCCGTAGCCGGGGTATTTTTCCGCCAGCTCACACATGAGCCGGTCCCTTGTGACCTTGGCCAGGATCGAGGCGGAGGCCACGTTGGCGCTCTTGCCGTCCCCGCCCACCAGGGTGATATTCGGCGCTTCAATGCCCTTCGAGCGGTTGCCGTCGATGATGGCGATATCGGGCTTGACGGAAAGCCCGGCGACGGCCCGGTTCATGGCCAGGTACGTGGCGTTCAGGATGTTCAGCTCGTCGATCTCCCTGTGGGAGGCGAAGGCCACGGACCAGGCCAGGGCCTTTTCCCGGATGATCTCAAAAAGCGCCTCGCGTTTTTTCGCCGAAAGCTTTTTTGAGTCGTTCAGGCCGTCGATCGTAAGCTCCGGCGGCAGAATGACGGCGGCGGCGCACACCGGCCCCGCCAGCGGTCCCCTGCCCGCCTCGTCCACGCCGGCGACGGCGGAGCATCCCTCCGCGAAAAGCTCTCTTTCATATTTCCAAAGGTCCATACCGTACCTCCGGCACCGGGTCCAGCGTCATGCGGCCCAGCCTTCCGCCGCGAAATTCGTCAAGAAGCACCCTGGCCATCCGCTCCAGGTCCAGCTCCCCGCCGGATACGAGGAAGCCGCGCCGGGCGGCGCACAGCTCCAACAGCTCAAGGCCGTTCTTTCCCTCCGGTGACCCGATGCCGAATCTGTCGGCCAGAGCCCCGGGGTACAGCTCCCGGAGCCTGTCGCAAAGGCGGACGCCGAGAGTTTCGGTGTCCAAAATCTCGTCCCGGACGGCGCCGGTGAAGGCCAGGTTCTCTCCGGCCGTCCTGTCCTCGAATTTGGGCCAGAGGAGGCCGGGCGTGTCCAGAAGCTCCACGCCGTTCCCGGCGCCGATCCACTGCTTTCCCCGGGTGACGCCGGGCCTGTCCGACGCCTCGGCGGCCCTTCTCCCGGCCACGCGGTTTATAAAGGAGCTTTTTCCCACGTTGGGGATCCCCAGCACCATGACCCGGAGGGCCATCCCCGACTGGCCCTTCGCGGCGCGTAAGGCCAGCTTGTCCTTCAGAAGCCTCCTGACGGTCCCCGTAAAGGCGTTTACGCCCCTGCCGGACCGGCAGTCCGTCTCAAGCACCTCGGACCCGCCGGCGCGGAAAAACGCGCAAAAGGCGCGGGTCTTGACAGGGTCGGCCTGGTCGATCCGGTTCAGTATGATAAGCCGCGGTTTTCCGGCGGTCAGCTCGTCGATCTCCGGATTCCGGCTGGAACGGGGGATGCGGGCGTCCACCACCTCGCACACCGCGTCCACCAGCTTCAGATCGTTCCGGACCATCCGGCGCGTCTTCGCCATGTGGCCCGGGAACCACTGGATGTTCATCCCGCCGTCCATCAATATATACTCCCGATCCTGCCCAGATCCCGCCCGTAGAATGGAGATTCGGCGGGACTGACAATAAACAGCACCTTGCCGATGACGCACCGTTCGTCCACCATGCCGATGGAGCTGGTGCGGCTGTCGGTGGAGCGGTTGCGGTTGTCGCCCATAAGGAACAGGCATCCGTCGGGCACCGTCACCTCGCCGTAAAAATCCTCCCGGGTGTTGGTGGGCTCGGCGATATACGGTTCGTCAAGGGCGGCGCCGTCCACATAGACCACGCCGTTTTCAAAATCGATATCCACCGTCTGACCCCCGGTGGCGATGACCCGCTTCACCAGCGGCTCCGGGCCGTAGGAGTCGGTCTGCACCACGACGACGTCGCCGTTTTTGGGGGTGTAGAGGAGCTTCGAGGTCAGGATCATGTCGGAATCAAGGAGCGTGGGCTCCATGGAATGGCCCTTGACGTTGACCACGCGGATGCCGAACATAAAGATGAGGATACCGGCGGTCAGAGCCCCGATGAGGCACTGGAGCCAGTCGTAAAGCTCCATCCTGGTGTTCTTTTTCCGCTTTTTTGTCTCTTTTGCCTTTGTCCCCTCCAGGTCCTGTTCGTCAGGCACCGGGTCATAGTTGTCTTTCTCCATTTTCATACCGCCTTTCCTGAAACGGTCCGACCATAGCAAAAAAAGGGGGAGAACCCTCCCCCTTCCTTTGTTAGATTCTCTCCTTGACCTTGGCGTTCTTGCCGACGCGGTCTCTCAGGTAGTAGAGCTTGGCCCTGCGGACCTTGCCGCGGCGTACAGTCTCCACGGAGACGATGCTGGGAGAGTGGACCGGGAAGACCTTCTCGCAGCCCACGTTGTAGGAGATACGGCGGACGGTGATGGTCTCGTTGATGCCGCCGTGCTTCTTGGCGATGATGGTACCCTCAAAAGCCTGGGTGCGCTCGCGGTTTCCCTCCTTGACACGGACGGTGACGCGGACGGTGTCGCCCACGTTCATCTCGGGAAGCTCAGGCTTCATGTACTGCTGATTCAAAGTCTCGACTAAATCCATTGTGTTTTTCCTCCCCTCTTGATAGGCGTTCGTACCGCGTCACACGGCATAGGACCGCCCCGATACGCGGGAGATCCCCCTTAAAAAAGGGCATGACCCGCAAAGGCTTTGATATAATAACACAACATTTTGAAAAATGCAAGGATTATTTTCACATATTTTCGATTTTTTTCAGAAAACCGATCCCCGCCTCCCCGGGCCGGGTCACATGCCGGATCTCAGGGTCTCCATCATCCTGTAATTATGCTCGCCCAGGTCCTTCTTCATCTGAAGGGCCTCCACGATATCCATGGGGAACATCCTCTGGCCGTCATAGCAGATGACCTTGTTGGTCATGCCCTCGGCCAGGACCTTGACGGCGTTGTAGCCGAAGTCGGCCGCCAGGACGCGGTCGCGGACCGTGGGACGGCCGCCGCGCTGAACGTGCCCGATGATGGTGGCGCGGGTGTCCATCCCGGTCTCCTCGTTGATGATCCTGGCCACGTCGGTGGCGTGGGCCGCGCCCTCGGCCACGATGACGGCGTAGTTGGTGCGCCCGTGGAGCTGGCCCTCACGGATGGGACGGATGACATCGTCCTTGTAATCAACGGGCTTCTCCGGCACCAGAACGGCGGAGGCGCCCACGGCGAGGCCCACATAGAGGGCCAGGAAGCCGGCCCTGTTGCCCATGACCTCCACCACGGAGCAGCGCTCATGGGATTTCATGGTGTCGTTGAGCTTGTCGATGCACTCGATGGCGGTGTTGCAGGCGGTGTCAAAGCCGATGGTGTAGCTGGTGCAGGCGATGTCGTTGTCAATGGTGGCGGGGATGCCGCAGACGCTGATGCCGTATTTGGAAAGCTCCAGCGCGCCCCGGAAGGTGCCGTCGCCGCCCACGCACACAAGACCGTCGATGCCCCGGAAGCGGCAGATGTCGGCGGCCCGCTGCACGCCCTCGGGGGTGCGGAATTCGGCGCTCCTGGCGGTGTAGAGCATGGTGCCGCCGAGGCTCGTTATGCCGGAAACATCCTGGGGAGAGAGAGGCTCCATATCGCCCGTGATCAGGCCGTGATAGCCCCGGCGGACGCCGATGCACTCGATGCCCAGGCTGTGGGCGGTACGGGCCACGGCGCGGATGGCCGAGTTCATTCCCGGCGCGTCGCCGCCGGAGGTGAGAACGCCTATTCTCCTGACCTTGGAAACTTGTTCTGCCATGTTAATTCCTCCATTTTCTCTCTGGGGATCATAATTTTATCTGAAAACGTTCATATCCTTATCAAAAACGTTCAGGCGTTTGTATTTCGCAAAATCGGGCGCCAGGGACGGCTCGAGCTGCTCCGCGGCCGATATGAGCTGCGCCGGCGAAAGGGCCGGCTCCTGAGCCGAAAGGCGGGCCGTGAGCAGGACCTCTCCCGGTCCGGCGTCCCGGGCCGAAAGGGACGCGATCAGCGGCTTTATGTCCACGCTGACCGTCTGGCGCTTGGTGCGCTTTTCGATCACAAGCTCACGCGACGCGAAAAACGTCTCAAGCTCCGAAGCCGGGTGAACTTTGTTATAGTAAAACAAATGCGCCTCCATGTCAAGCCATTTGATATATTTAAATTTCAAATCGGACGTATAAGCCTCGCGGACCCGGATCCCCTCGGGCATCACGGCGTTGAGGCGGGCCGGCAGGGCGGCGAGGTCCGTCTGTCCGTCAAGCTCAAACTCCATAAGCTCACATTCGCTCTCCACGCCCACGCCGAGGGGCAGAGCGAAATTCATGTAGGGGTGGGGGTTGAAGCCCTCGGTGTGCCTGATCTTCACGTCCGCCCGGATAAAAGCCCTCTGCATGGTGCGCATCAGGTCCAGATGGGAGATGAACACGGCCCGGCCCGTCTTGCTGAAAAGGATCCTATTCATCGCACTTCCTCCCTTCCAGCAGGAGACTTGCGCCGCAACCCATGCATTTGACCCGGCAGTCGGGCGTCACGCGCCCCGCGTAGGCCTCCTCCCTCTCGCGCGCCAGATAGCGCTTGCCGACGCCAAGGTCGACGACGTCCCAGGGGAAAAGCTCGTCTTTCCCTCGCTCCCGCCGGGCGTAAAAATCCGGGTCGAGCCCACAGGCCTTAAAGGCTTCCAGCCAGCGCTCCATGCTGAAATAATCCGACCAGGAGTCCAGCCTCCCGCCCCGGCGCCAGACCTCCTCAATGACCGCGCCCATCCGCCGGTCGCCCCGGGAAAGGGCCGCCTCGATGAGACTGACGTGGGGCTCATGCCAGTTGTAGGTGATGGACCTGGAGGTGATGGACTCCCGCAGGAGCTTCACGCGGCGGAGATACTCGTCGACGGCGACCTGGGCCTCCCACTCGAAGGGCGTGTGGGGCTTGGGGACGAACATGGAGGTGCTGACGGTGATCTTCACGCCCCTGGATCTGTTGGCGGCGTACTGCCGCCAGGTGCGCAGGACTTTTTCGGCCAGCTCCGCGATGGCGGTCACGTCCTCGTCGGTCTCCGTGGGCAGCCCCAGCATGAAGTATAATTTCAGGGTGTTCCAGCCGCCCTCGAAGGCGACGCGGCAGGAATCCAGAAGGGCCTCCTCGGTGACGTTCTTGTTGATCACGTCCCGAAGCCGCTGGCTCCCGGCCTCGGGGGCGAAGGTGAGGCCGGATCTGCGTACCTTCTGCACGCGCTCCATAAGGCCCATGGAGAAGTTATCGGCGCGCAGGCTCGGGAGGGACAGGCTGATCCTCCGGGGTTCGCACCACTCCAAAAGGCCGTCGGTAAGCCCGGCGAGTCCCTTGAAGTCGCTGGTGGACAGGCTCGACAGGGTGATCTCCTCATAGCCCGAGTCCATAAGTGATGCCTTCGCCTTCTCAAGCAGAAATTTCGTGCTGTGACGCCGCACCGGCCTGTAGGCGAAGCCAGCCTGACAGAACCGGCAGCCCCGGACACACCCACGGAACAGCTCCAGCACCACCCGGTCGTGGACGATCTCGGTGGAGGGAACGATGGCCTTTGTGGGATAGAAGGCGCTGTCCAGATTCTCGATGATCCGCTTCGTGACCTTAGAGGGCGCGCCGTCCAGGGCGGTGACGCTCCCGAGGGTGCCGTCGTCATTATATTCAGGCTTATAGAGGCTCGGCACATAGACGCCCGGTATCTCCGCGGCCTTTCGCAGGAAGCGCGGCTTGTCCCAGCCCTCGCGTTTTGCCCTCCGCAGGAGCCTCAGGATCTCGACGTCCAGCTCCTCCCCCTCGCCGATGGCGCACAGGTCCAGAAAATCCGCCATGGGCTCCGGGTTGTGCCGCCCGCGAACACGAGGGGCGTCAGGCTCCTTCTGTCGGCGCTCCTGACGGGGATCCCCGCCAGATCCAGCATGTTGAGGACGCTGGTGTACGCCATCTCGTAGCCCAGGGAGAAGCCGATGGCGTCAAATTCGGAAAGGGGATCGCCGCTCTCGAGGGCGTAAAGGGGGATCCCGGCGCCGCGCAGCTCCTCCTCCATGTCGCCCCAAGGCGCGAAGCAACGCTCGCACCACATGCCGGGCTCGGCGTTGATCGCCCCGTAGAGGATCCGCAGGCCCAGGTTGGACATGCCGATCTCATAGGTGTCCGGAAAGCAGAAGGCCATGCGGATATCCACCTCCGCCTTGTCCTTGACGATCTCGTTGTACTCCCCGCCGGTGTAACGGGCGGGCTTCTGGACCCTTGTCAGGATCCGCTCAAGCATAGCCTCCATAAAAAACCGCCTAAAAGAAGTGTAATGTAACTGTCCAATATCAGCATGATACAAATTTTACACCAATTCAGGCGCGTTTGCAACAATTTCTTCTCACTTCCGTGGACAAAAAATCGCCGGCGGACGATCTCAGAACGATCAGGACGGCGCATAAAAGGGCGGAATAGTTGCCCCCGGTCACGAAAAGGACGTAAAGGCCGGCACAGAGCAGGACCGCGGAGAAAAGGATATCCGATATAAGGCAGATCCGTTCCGAGCTGTCCGGCCCGAATATCTGACCGGACAGGGCGCGAAGCGCCCTTCCACCATCCATGGAGCCGAACGGGATAAGATTAAAGACGGTGTAGAGCGTACTCACGGCGCACACGTCGCGGGCGAAGGCGCTTTGGGTAATCTCCGCCGCCGCTGCGGCCGTCGCGGCGCACAGCCCCCCGGCAAGCGGGCCGGAAAGGGCGATGACCGCGTCCTGGAGGTAGGAAAACCGGCCCGAGATCCGAATTTCCGCCCCGAGAGGGCCCAGGCGGAGACCGTCGACGCGGCCTCCGCAGAGCCAAATAGCCGCCAGATGGCCCAGCTCATGGATGCCGGCGGCTGTGACGACCGCAAGCGTGAGCCGGAGGCCCCAAAACAGCGTGATCATGGAAAGAAGCAGGAGAAAGCCTGATGTTATGTTAACCTTTTTGGCGTGATTTGAGGTTATGTCAACCTTCTTAACTTCTTGTGTTATGTAAACCTTCTTCATAAATTGAGGTAATACGCCGGGTTAACATAATTTCCTCCCACGATAAGCTCAAAATGGAGGCACGCGCCCGTGGCGTTTCCCGTGGAGCCCACAAGGCCCACCGTACCGCCGGCGGTTACCGCCTCCCCGTCCCTTACGGAGATCTCCCCAAGATGGGCGTACAGGGATTTGAGGCCATCCTCATGCTCCAGGATCACATACAGCCCGTAGCTTGTGCTGTCGCCTACGGCCATAACGGTCCCGTCCGCCGCCGCTCCGACCTCGCTCCCCTCCCTGGCGCCGATGTCAAGGCCGTAGTGGAAGCGCACCTTGTTGTCCGACGGGTGTACGCGGTATCCGAAGCCGGATGTGACCGTTCCCGCCACGGGAGTTATCAGCATTTCCGCCACCTCCGGCTTGTCGAACGTGGCGTTGGCGGGGATGCCGTACTCCTCAAACTCGCTCTGGCTGAGCTTGAAGGCCTCCACCTGGTCCACGGGCTTCCCCGTATCGTCACCCATGGCGGGAAGGGCCGCCCCGTTCCCGTCGGAGGCGGGCAGATCGTCGCCGTCCACATCCCCGTTGACCCTGACGTCTCCCCCGTCGTCGGCCCGGAAGGCATATTCCCAGGCGGCCCTGAAGGAGGCGGCGATACCGTTGCCGCCGCTGATGCCCCTTCCCAGGACCTCCACCGCGCCGCCGATATCCGGATTCCCGAACAGGGCGGCAACCCTGGCGCCGACCTTATCCGCCGCCTCCGGCCAGGCCAGGCGCACCGCCACGGCCAGGAAAAAAATCCAGAGGCAGACGGAGAACAGCGTCCCCGCCGCGCTTCCACGCCCCTTTTTTGTTCCTCTCCGGCGCACGGTATACCCGCTCCCGCGTCTTCTCCCCTCGTAAACCATGGCAAGGCCTCCCCGATCCGTATGGAATATGGAATGATGAGATAATATATTCGGGAGGGCCAAGCCCTATTACATCCCGGCGCGGATCTCCCCGTCCCCCCCCGGCGGGCAAAACGCCGTCAAATCACACAAATCAAATTTACGGATCGGCATTCTTTAATGGAATTGCCGATCCAATAATTATTGACACCGGCCTGAGTTGCTGATATAATTTATGTAGTTGCCTTATCAGGACAGGAATGTCTAATCAACATATAAAGAAGGGAGTTCAACATGATCTATTCCGCTGAAGTTGAAAAAATGTGTCCCGTCGCCAAGGGCGCGTACCACGGCCCGGCCCCCATACCCGAGGAGGGCAAGTGGGTCCAGGCCAAGGAGATAAAGGACATCTCCGGTTTCACCCACGGCATTGGCTGGTGCGCCCCCCAGCAGGGCGCCTGCAAGCTGACCCTGAACATCAAGGAGGGCGTCATCGAGGAGGCCCTG
>CANQSU010000020.1 GCA_947626585.1 uncultured Oscillospiraceae bacterium | reverse complement strand
TCACCGTCCACGAGGGCGTCTACTGGTTCTCTCCGGGGCCCCAGTACGAGACGCCGGCGGAGATCCGGGCCATCCGTACCCTGGGCGGCGACGCCGTGGGCATGAGTACGGTCACCGAGGCGCTGACGGCCTCCCACTGCAAGCTGCCCCTGCTGGCGCTCTCCGTCATGACCAACATGGCCGCCGGGGTCCTGCCGGTCCCGTTGACCAGCGAGGAGGTCATCGAGACGGCCAACGCCATCGAGGGACCGTTTACCGACTACGTCAAGGACATCATCGTCCATATGTGAGGTGAAGGATATGAGAAAGCTGCTTTCAAACTGCGCGATCCTGGCCTCCGGTGATGAAGGCTTTGAATTCATTGAAAAGGGCTTTTTGGGCATCGACGGGGATACCATCGACTATATCGGCGGCGAAAAACCGATAGGGTACGGCGAGGAGCGGGACATGTCCGGCGCCATGCTGATCCCCGGCCTTGTCAACGCCCACACCCACACGCCCATGACGCTCCTGCGGGGCGTGGGGAGCGGCCTGCCTTTGCAAAGCTGGCTCTTTGACACGGTCTTCCCCATCGAGGACCGGCTGACGCCCGCCCTCATCCGCGCCGGGAGCGAGCTTGCCATCCTGGAAATGCTCTCCACCGGCACTACCTCCTTCACGGACATGTATATGGAGCCGGGGGAGACGGCGGAGGCGGTGCTGGCGTCCGGTATCAAGGCCAACATCTGCCGCCCGGTGCAGTGCTTCGACCCCTCCGAGCCGGTGGAGGAGAACTTCCGAGTCAGGGAGTCCCTGGCCCTGTATGATAAGTACCACAACGCCGGGAACGGGCGCCTGAAGGTGGATTTCTGCGTCCACGCGGAGTACACCTGCACCGCGCCGGTGGTGAAATACTATGCCGCCCTTGTCCGGGAGCGGGGAGGGAACCTGCACATCCACATGTCCGAGACGAAGAAGGAACACGGGGAATGTATGGAGAAGTACGGCGTCACCCCGGCGGGATGGTTTGCCGGCCTTGGCGCCTTCGACTCCCGGGCCTTCGCCGCCCACTGCGTCTGGGTGACGGAGGAGGACATGGAGATCATGAAAAAGTACGGCGTCTCCGCCGTCCACTGTCCCAGCAGCAACATGAAGCTGGGAAGCGGCTTTGCCCCGGTGCGGAGGATGCTGGACGCGGGGCTGAACGTGGCCCTGGGCACCGACGGGGCGGCGTCAAATAATAACCTCAACATGCTGGAGGAGCTTCACCTGGCCTCCCTGATCCACTGCGGCTATACCGGCGACCCCACCACGCTGAAGCCCGCGGAGGCGCTGAAAATGGCCACGGTCAACGGCGCGAGGTTACAGGGGAGAGGGGACACGGGACAGCTTCGTGTGGGCAAAAGGGCCGACATCGCCGCCGTATCCCTGACCGCTCCCCACATGCGCCCGAACCTGGACCCGCTTTCCCTGCTGACCTGCTCGGCTCAGGGGAGCGACGTGGTGATGACTATGGTGGACGGCAGGGTCCTATACGACCACGGGAAATTCCCGACCCTGGACGCGGAACGGATCTACCGGGACGTGGATACCGCCGTCGGCGCCCTGTATAAGTAATACTAATACCCAATTAAAACAAGACATTCGCGGCGGTCTTTTTTGCGCCATACTTCGTCAAACGGCTTGACAATACATACAGTATTTTCTGCGCCGTTTTCCTCATCTGACGCAAAAAATCCTCGCCGCTCGGTGTCTACTTTTAATTGGGTATTAGTATAAACCTGCCCGCCGCCCCGCGTTTTCCGGGACGGCGGATTTTTCTGTTATAACCCCCTTGACAAAGCGCGGGAGAGATGGTATCATACAATTAACATTTAGGTTAAATGTTAATTGTGAAAGGAAGGGGCTGATGGGTTGGGGTTACAAAATACGCTCAGGGCGTTGGCGGACCCGATCCGACGGGAGATTTTGGAGATGCTGAAGTCCGGGCGGCTGTCGGCGGGGGAGATCGCGGAGCGCTTTCCCGTGACGGCGGCCAGCGTCTCCCGGCACCTGTCGGTATTAAAGGACGCGGGGCTCATCCGGGACACCCGGGAGGGGAAATTCATCTACTACGACCTGAACGCCTCGGTGCTTGAGGAGATCATGCTGTGGATCGCCGATCTGAAAGGAGAGAATGACGATGATAAAGGAAAATAAGTGGAAAATACTGATCACGACGCTTGTGACGCTGCTCCCGATGCTGGCGGGGTCGATCCTGTGGAACAGGCTCCCGGACCGGATGCCAACCCACTGGAACGCGGCGGGGGAGATAGACGGCTGGACAGGCAGGGCGTTCGCCGTGTTCGCCATTCCGGGCTTCATGGCGGCGATGCATCTTTTCTGCGTGCTGTGTACGAGCCTGGACCCGAAGGTCAGGGACCAGACGAAAAAGGCGCTGGGCCTTGTCTTCTGGATGTGTCCCTTCATGTCTGTGCTGCTGGGGGCGGTCACCTACGCCGTGGCGCTGGGGGCAAAACTCAACGTGGCCTCCGTGATCTTCGCGGCGACGGGCCTCTTGTTTGTGGCCGTGGGGAATTACATGCCCAAATGCAAGCGCAACTACACCATCGGCATCAAGGTCATGTGGGCCCTGGAGGACGAGGCCAACTGGAACGCCACCCACCGGTTCGCCGGAAAGGTCTGGGTCGTCGGCGGCCTTCTCATCATTCTCTGCGCCTTTTTCCCGTCGGAGTCGTTCATCTGGCTCTATTTTTCCCTGACGGTGCTGATGGCGCTCCTGCCGGTGGGGTACTCCTATCTCTACTACCGGAGGCACGGAAAGACGGAGTGACAGGCGCGGGTCCACAGCCATAATAATACTAATACCCAATTAAAACAAGACATTCGCGACGGTCTTTTTCGCGTCATGCGGCGTCAGCCGCCTTGGGAATACACAAAGTATTCCCTGCGGCGCCTTCCTTGCCTGTCACGAAAAATCCTCGCCGCTCGGTGTCTACTTTTAAATGGGTATTAGTATAAATCCCACCCGCCGCGTTTTACGTGGCGGGTGGGACAATTTATTTATTATTTAATTTTGCGGCACTCCAGGTAGTACCGCTTGTCCCTGGCGTGGCCGATGGAGAAGCTCTTTTTGGGGAACACGCCGTCGGCGATAACGGTTTTGAAAAGCTCCGATTTGTCCATGGCGGGGAGCAGGAACCCGATGGTTTCCGGTTCCTCGGTGAGCTTTATCAGCGACGCCTCGTCGTGGATGTAGTCCACCTCCCCGGTGCCCACCAGGGCCGCGTACTCCTCGATGAAGCTCTGCAAAAGCTCGATCATGCCGCCGAAGCTCCTGCCCCGAAGCCGCAGCCTGCCGCGTTTTTCACCGCCGATGACGTATTCTATCGGACGCCCGTCGGGGATCTCAAGCTTCTGGCGCATCAGCTCCAGAAGCTTTTCCGTGTCCACGCCAAAGACCACCCGGTGGATGGGCTGAAAGATAACGCCCGGGTCGTATACGTTGTTCAGCTCCACCAGGGCGTAACGGGCCGGGTGCCCGGCTGCCTCCTCGGGCGTCAGATGAGCCTTTGTCTGGTTCCAAAGCTCCTTTGCCGCGGCCAGGGAGTGGTTGCCGTCGCCTATGACGATCTGTACATCGCGTTCGCACAGCTTCAGATAGGCTTCGTTCACCCGCGCGGCGTCCTCGCCCGTGACCTGCCAGCCCGTGATGTGCCCGCCGCCCTCCATCAGGTCAAAGTCATAGAGCTTTCGCATGGCGTGGGCGCGGGCGTGGAGTGGCTCCACCACCGACAGGTCCGGATCGTCTATCAGAACCATGATATGCGGCAGCTCCAGCGGCGCGTTTTCCCGGATCTTGATCCGGGGAGGGAGCCGGTCGGCCACCGTCCGTTCGCTGGCTCTGACCGGTGAGGCGGAGCGGGGGGAATAGTCATAGGCGTCCAGATCCAGCGCGCCCACAAGTCCCCGGCGGATGCCGCCGGTTACGTGCCGCTCCACGTAGACGTAGGAATCGGCCAGAGTCTCAAAGACCTCCGCCTCCAGGCAGCCTCTCATGGCGGCGTTGGCCTGTCCGGCCATTTCCAGGGGCGAGACCGTTCCCAGATACGCCTCGGGCAGGATCATATGGCAGGTGGACAGCTTGTCCGCGCAGCGCTTTTCCACCCGGTCCCAGTACGCGCGCTCCGAGGTGAACTGGTCGCAGGCGATGACGCTCCAATCGGTCATGTCGCCGGTGACGGGGAGAAGGATATCCGTTGGCTTGAAGGCAGGGGCTGACATTTTGTTACATCCTTTCGAATATGCTGTTTGTATAGTTTATCAGCTTTCGCATGAAAAGTCAAAGAGAAACTGTGAGCTGAAAAATAAAATGAATTTTGTTCCGGTAAAATATTGCAAATCTTGATGGCGTGTGGTATATTTATATAAACGGCCATGGTGTGAGCCGGCGTATTTTAGACAAATCGCACAAGGAGGGTCGGTTATGAAAAAAACCATCATCGCCATTTCCCGCGCCTACGGGGCCCACGGCACCGTCATTGGCGGCAAGCTCGCCGCGAATCTGGGCATCCCCCTGTTTGACAGAAAGATAATCGATCTGGCCTCGGAGAAAAGCGGCCTTTCCCCGGACTACATAGGAAAGCTTGAGGAGAACGTCACCGGCTCGTTCCTCTTCAATCTGGCCGCCAGCTCCTACAACATGCATGGCTTCCACCACAGCTGCGACGTACCCATGAGCTACACCGCCTTCTCCGCCCAGGCCAACGTCATTCAGGAGATCGCCAAGAAGGGCAGCGCCGTCATCATCGGCCGCTGCTCCGACTACCTCCTGCGGGACGACCCGGACTGTATCAAGGTGTTCCTCTACGCCGACTATGACGACCGGCTCCGTCAGTGCAAGGAGGAGTACAAGCTGGAGGACAAGGCCGCCGAACAGCAGCTTCGCAAGCTGGACCGCAGCCGCCAGAACTACTACAAGAACTTCACCGGCGAAAACTGGGGCCAGGCCCAGGGCCATGACCTCTCCATCAACGTCACCAGGGTGGGCGCCGACGGCGCGGTGGACATCATCATGCGGTTCCTGGAAGCGGCCGGAAGGCTCTGATACCATCCACACGGGGCGGGCTTGATGCCCGCCCTTAAATTTTTCCCCGATCCCCCTTGCGGCCGCCGGGAACAGACACCGGCCTTGTTCAAAAGCCGCCCGCTTTTTTCGTGGGATTTTTTCTTTTTCCGCGTATTGTAGAGTAGAAAAGAGGTGGGACGGTGGACACGGAACTCATAGAACTGATAAAGGATCGATCCCCCGAGGCGCTTTCCCAATTGAGGCTCCGTTTCGGAGCCCTCATCCGCTACATTGTCGACGCCATCCTGCCGGATCCCCGGGACGCGGAGGAGTGTGTCAACGACGTATACTTAAAGCTCCTGTCCGCCGGCGGGACGCTGGATCCGGCACGGCCCCTGAAGCCCTTTGTGACCGCCGTGGCCCGTAACGCCGCCGTCTCACGGACGCGCCGGAAAAGGGGAGAGGAGACCGGACTTGACGAGAACCTTCCGGGCAGCTCCACCCCGGAGGAGGAGCTTTTGCGCCGGGAGCGGGTGGAGAGTCTGAAAAGGGCCCTGAACGCCCTCTCCGCGTCCGACAGGCGGCTCATTTACCGCAAGTATTATTATCGCCAGTCCACCGCCCAGATCGCGGCGGAGCTTGGCATGACCGAGCGGGCCGTGGAGGGCAAGCTCTATCGTCTCAAACGGCGGCTTCGGGATCTGATGGGAGGTGAGGACGATGGATGATCGCATGGACGAGCTTCTGAGTGAGCTTCCGCCTCAGCGGGAGGAGCCGATGATAAACCCCTGGAGGCGCCCTGTATTCCTCCTGCTGTGGGGGATCCTGCTCACTACCGTAATCTTAAATTTTCTGTATCTTGATATGATCCTTCCGGCTGTCGGGGGCGTTCTTATGTACCTTGGCCTCCGATCTCTGCGCCGGGAGAACACCGGGTTCAAAACGGCCTGGATACTCTCGACTGTACGCCTCGCGCTGACCGCCGTCGGGCTCGCGGCCGCCGCCGTGCCCTTCAGAAGTCCCGCCCTGAACATCGCGCTGTTCTTCTCCGGGGCTGTTCTTCAGATCTGGCAGGCATTCGCCATCCGCTCGGGGCTGGGAAAGATATTCGACCGGGCGGGCGCGGAGCGGCGGCTGGGCACGATGAATTGGCTCATCGCCTTCCAATTCCTCCTTGCCGCCGGCGGGCTTATGAATATCGGAAATCTGGGTGTTCTGGGGCTTGGGCTTATTCTCATCTATCTTGGCGTCGTCATAGTCCTGTTCAAGCTCCCCCGCGCCATAGCCGACACGGGCTTTGCTTTGCGCAACGCCCCGGTGCGGCTGGGGGACCGGCCGGCGGCGGCGGTGATGCTGACTGTATTTGCCGCGGTGACGGCGGCGGCGTACTTCGGAGGCATCGCCCTCAGCGTCCCGCCCTCCGAGCCCTTTACCCCGTCCTCTGTCCCGGAACTCTCCGATCGGATCCCGGAGGATGTGGCGGAGCTTTTGACCCCGGAGGAGGCCGCGCTCTTTGAGGATGCCATTGAGATCCGGTATAAGCGGCGGGAGCCGGGAACCTACCCCGACGGCACGGTGATCGAATTTGGCACCGCCGTGGCGGAGCTGCCCGGACAGCGTTTGCTGATCCTCCAGTCGTTCCGCTATCTGGAGGGCGCCCCCCGGTACGGCGACGGCTTCATCTGCTCCCAATCCGACAGGCTGAGCCGTACCGTGCGCCCGGACACGGGAAGCTCACAGCCAACCGGCGCCCTTGTCTATGAGCAAAAGGGGGAGACCCGCCGCTCGTCCCTCAGAAATCTCCAGGGCGGCACGAAGACCCGGAGGGGCATCCTTTTTGAGGACTCGGGGGATCGGGTTTTTGCCGACGTATACGCCCCGGCGGGAGCGAAAAACGTCCGGGGCTATGTCCTCTACCTCACCCGCGCCGCCACGGATCTGACGATGACCTACAACTGCTGTAACGCCTATCTCCACACCGGATTCCTGGACACCCTGCGAAAAGGATCCCCCACGGAGATGCTGTTTGACCACAGCTTTGACTCCCACTGGCAGGCCATACACCTGACCATGTTTACAAGCTTCGGCGGGGCTTCCATGGAGGACGCGGACCTGGAGGACTTTGGATTCATACTGAATTAGATGGCCGACGACTTATTCCGTCCCCGGGAGGCTCCGCTTCCCGGGGATTTGTGTTGCATATTTTGGCTGTTGGTGCTATAATGGCAAAAAACAGCTTGGGTATGGAGGCGCCAGATGGTCATAAGACGCGCGGAAAAGCGGGATATGCCCGCCATTGGTAAGCTTTTGGAGCAGGTGGAGCTGGTCCACCACAGGGGAAGGCCGGATTTATTCAAAAACGGCGGCAGGAAATACTATGACGACGAGCTTGCCGGGATCATTGACGACGACAAACGGCCCGTCTTCGTTTACGACGACGAGAACGAGGGGGTCCTGGGCTACGCCTTCTGTATGCTGGAGGATCACGCCGGTGAGAATGTGATGACGCCCATCCTGACCTGCTATATTGACGACATCTGCGTCTTTGAGCATGCGCGGGGCAGGGGCGTGGGCAGGGCCGTCTATGAGTACGTCCGCGACTACGCCAGGTCCATCGGGTGCTACAACGTGACCCTGAACGTATGGGAGTGCAACCCCGGGGCCAAGGCGTTTTATGAGAAGATGGGCCTTGCGCCCTATAAATACGGCATGGAAACGATTTTATAAGGAGTATGGAAGCATGAAAAAGGCGCTTTTGATCGCGAATCCCAAGTCCGGAAAACAACGGATCCAAACCGCGCTTTTTACCATCGTCGACAGATTGACAAGTGCCGGCTACACCCCCACCGTGGCCCTGACCATGCACCGTGGCCACGCCACGGAGCTGGCCGCCCAGGCGCGGGACTTCGATCTCCTCGTCTGCACCGGCGGCGACGGCACTCTCAACGAGGTGATAAGCGGCGTCCTGGCGGCCAAAATAGACAAGCCCATCGGCTATATCCCCTTGGGCTCCACCAACGATTTTGCCGGCTCTCTGGGCATCCCCTCGGACCTCAACGAGGCCCTGGAGGGGATCGTCAGCGGTACGCCCCACCCCATCGACGTGGGGAGCTTCAACGGCCGTGTCTTTATGGACGTGGGGCTTTTGGGCATCTTCTCCCGCACCTGCTACGAGACGCCTCAGGACATGAAAAATACTCTTGGTTTTCTTGCCTATGTCCTCGAGGGGATAAAAGAGGTACCCACCGTCCATCCCATCCCCCTGAGGATCGAGACGGGGGACAGGACTTACGAGGGGGAGTATCTGGCCTGCGTGGTGTCCAACTCCCGAAAGCTGGGCGGCGTGGTGTCCCTTGGGGAGGACAAGGTGGACCTGTCCGACGGCCTCTTCGAGCTTTTGCTGGTGGAGAAGGAAAAGACCCCCCTCCAGCTCCACGGCTATATCCACGCCCTGCGCACCGCGGACCTGACAGCCGAGGGCATGACCTTTGTCTCCGTCCCATCGCTGAAGATCACCTCCGCCGACGACCAGCCCTGGACCCTGGACGGCGAACGGGCCGATTGGCCGGGCGAAGCGGAGATCAAGGTCATTCCGCGGGCGGTAAGCTTACTGATGATCTGAGTCCCGGCTGAACCGCCGGGGGGAGCAGCTTTCTCTCTTTTCCGGAAGTCCCAATTCGACTTTGTGTTCCCGGCCAAAAGTATGAATAATTCTCAATCAGCATGACTATAACTCACCCCACTTTCACCACATCATTCACAACCAACTTAACACTTATAACACTTATCAGAGGATATTCATATCGTAATATAACGATACAAATATTCCACGAGGGAGGATAAACATATTGGTGTTCAAATTCAACGAAAAAGTGTCTGAAAAAGCGTTGGCGGATTTGCGTGAATCTGTGGGTTGGAACAGGATGGAAAGAGAGTATAAAAACCCTTTGATGACATCATATTACCATATTGCAGTTTATGAAAATGAAAAACTGATTGGGTATATTGATAGTGTATCAAACGGAGTAACAGATGCTTATATTCAGGATTTAATGGTTTGTCCGGATTACCAAGGCAAAGGGATTGGCACAGATCTGATGGATAAAATGATCAAATATCTGAAAGAAAAGCGTATCTACATTATTTCAGTGGTTTATGAAGAACGCTTGAAGCCGTTTTATGAGCGATTTGGGTTTTATAATATGCTATGCGGGCAAATGGAAACATATTAGGATACTGCGGAACCTGCTTTTTACCGTCCCCCTGCCACCATGTTTTAATGCGGCAGGGGCCTTTGCGATTATCTCCCGTCAGCAAATCTGCTGGCGGGTACTTTTATGCACACCGGTGGATGAATATCCACGCCGAGCGAGGTTCAGACACATCGGGAACACAAAAGGGAATTGGGAGTTCCGGAAATGGAAAAGAGAAAAGCATGCAAAAAGAGAAAAGATCTTGTTTTGGGGCCTGGTGGAAAACCGGGCCTTTATGCTGGCGCGGCGGGAATCGTGCGATAGCTTTCAGCGCCGCTCCTTTTTTCGCGCGAGCGTTCCCCGGGGGAGTCCGGATGGGGGTCGGAACCCCCCTCCGGTCGTTTTTAAAAGGGGGTTCTCAGGGGGGAAAACACGAAATCCCCCCTGAGGCGTTTTCTCTCTTTTGCCGCTTTTCTCTCTTTGGCGCCCCAAAGAGAGAAAAGCAAATCCCGTCCGCCATAAAAGGCGGACACCTTTTAAAATCCCCGCCGGTTTAAGGCTTTACCCGGTTTTTTCCCGCCAGCAGACATAACGCGATGATATTCGGGAGCAGCATAAAGAACGCCGCCGTGTCGGAGACAGCGATGATCCACGGGAAGCTTGTAAGGGATGCGAGAAACGTCACGGCGGCAAATGCCCCACGGTATGCCGCGCCAAGAGACGGCCCCGCCAGGTATTCCACGCACCGTTCACCGTACAGTGACCAGCTGACGATGCTGGAGAAGGCGAACAGGGACAGGGAGACGGAGAGCAGCAGGGCCGACAGCGTTCCACCGTAGACCGATGCCAGCGCTTCGGACACAAGCTCCGCGCCCTGGGGCGTACCAAAGGAGATGTCGACGCCCGAGACGAGGATCGTCAGCGCCGTCAGGGTACAAAGCACCACGGTGTCCGCAAAGACCTCAAAGATTCCAAGGAGCGCCTGCTTTTCGGGACTCTCCGCCGCGGCGGAGGCGTGGGCAATGGGGGAGGAGCCAAGTCCCGCCTCGTTGGAGAAAAGTCCCCGCCGGAAGCCCCAGGACAGCGCCGCTCCGGCCGTTCCGCCCAGAACGGCATCGCGCCCGAGCGCGCCCTTGAGAATGGATAAGAGGGCGTTGGGCAGCCGGCGGATGTTGACGCAGATCACCCCGAGACATGCCGCCACATAAATGGCCGCCATGATGGGCACGATCAGCGCCGCCGTCCTGCCGCGTCCCCTGGCGCCGTTCCGGCAGGTGAAGAAAACAAGCCCCGCCATCACGGCCCCGATGAGGGGCGCGGGCACGGGGCCCGGCTCCGCGAGAGTCAATATGGAGCCGATCTGCATCATGTTCCCGATCCCGAAGGACGCCAGCGCCCCAAACAGGGCAAAGACCGCGGCAAGCGCCAAAAAGCCTCGTCCCAAGCCGTTTTTTATGGCGTACATGGGCCCGCCCACATACTCGGCCCCGAGCTTTTCCCGGTATTTGACGGCCAGGTAGATCTCGGCGTATTTTAGCCCCATCCCCAGAAACGCCGACAGCCACATCCAGAACACGGCCCCCGGCCCTCCCATACTGAGCGCCACCGCCACTCCGGCGATGTTCCCCGTTCCCACGGTCCCCGCCAGGGCGGTGCAGACGGCCTCCAGGGGCGATGTGCCGGCGGTGTCGCCCCCGCGCCTCACGCCTGAGAGACAGGCCCTGAAGGCCTGGCCGAATTTCCTTACCTGGACAAAACGGCACTTCACCGATACAAACACCGCCGCCCCAGCCACCGCCGCCGCTGTCGCGGGACCCCAAAGCCACTCCGGCATCTCCTCACCCCCCACAGTTGTCCCTAAAGTCTATTCGGCAGAGGAGAGAGGTAGTATAAAATCTCCCCCGCCGAAAAGGCGGGGGAGAGAAGCGTCACGGGATTTCCCTTATCTGGTATAGAACTCGTACACCGTGGTGGATTTCAGCGAGGCCCCCTGCATGACGATGGGGGAGGCGAACTCCGGCAGGTTTACGGCGTTGGGGACGAAGCCGGTCTCCAGGCAGATGCCACAGTAAGCGCCCAGCTCACGGCCGTTTTTGCCGGTTTCGATCTTGCTGCCCGGATCGGTGTACAGCACCATGGAGGGCATGTCGGTGTAGGTCCTCATACCGCGGCCCACGTTGTAGCTGTAAAGATCCGCCACGGGCTTACCGGACTCCTGCTTGTCCAGAACGTAAAACTCGTCGTAGCTGACAGGCCCGTCGCCAAAATAGTCCCCGCCGTACTTCATAGCCTCGCGGATGCACCGAAGGTATGTAAAGTCGGCGGCCGTGCCCTTTACGGGGATGACACCGCCGTCGGGAATGGCCTCGGAATCCCTGTGCGTGCGGTAGGTGGCGCCGATCCACAGGTCGTGGTCCCGGATGTCGCCGGTGCCGGAAAGGTCAAAGTAGGCGTGGTTGGTGGGATTGATGACGGTGTCGCCCTGGGCGGTGAAGTCGTACTCGATGGTGAGGCGGGACAGATCGTCAAAGCGGTATCTGACCTGGGCGGCCACGCCGCACTTGAAGCCCACGGTGTCGTTGTCAAAGTAGGTGAGTACCACGCTCTCCCCCTCGATGCGCCCGGACCAGAGCTTTTTGCCGTAGTCGTCGTCGGCGCCGTGGAGGAAGTTCTTGCCCTCGTTGCACTTGAGCTTGTACCTGACGCCGTTTATCTCAAACCTTCCCCGCTTGATCCGATTGGCCACTCTGCCGACGACCCGGCCGGCTTTGCCGAAGCCCTCGATGCGCTCGCCGCTCTCGCACCCAAGGCACACGTCGTCCAGGTTCCCGTTGCGGTCCAGCACCACGATGGAGTGGATGATGGCTCCGTATTCCAGAATCTGCACATACTCGCCCTTCTTGTTGGCGATGGTGAAGCGCCGGACCTCACGCCCGTCGGAGAGCTTTCCGTATAAGTCAGACGTAATCATTTGAAACACACCTCACAAGATATTCTTTAACGTATTAATACATGTTCCAAATCAATATTATACTCATCTTTTGAAAAAAATCCAGCGTTTTCAAGAACTTTTACACTTTTTCCAGTTTTGCCCGAAAAGCAATGGCCCGAGGGGTGCCGATTCCGTCAAATTTGATAATGTAGGCGCCCCTGTCCGGATCCAGCGCCTGTACAGCTCCCTCCCCAAAGACCGGGTGGCGCACTCTGGCGCCCGGGGGAAAGGCGCTCCGCGGCTCCTCGGAGGGCAGGCGCGCGTCGCTTGCCGCTATATACTCTCTGGCCTCGCGTATGAGTCCCTCGCGGGGCGGCTCGGTAAAGTCCAGCAGGGCGGGATCGATATCCAGCACGAAGCGGGAAGGGTAACGGGGCGTGCCGTCCAGGTTGCGTCCCTGGGCGCTCGTCAAATAGAGCCCCTTCTCGGCCCTGGTCATGGCCACAAAGGCCAGCCTGCGTTCCTCCTCCATCTTGGGCCGCGTGTTGGTCTTTTTGGAGGGAAAGACGCCCTCGTTCATGGAGCAGAGGAATACATAGGGAAACTCAAGCCCCTTGGCGGCGTGGACGGTCATGAGCTTGACCCTGTCGCCGACGTCCCCGGCGTCCTGATTGGTGAACAGAGCCACGTGCGCCAGATAGTGTTCCAGCGTACATTCCTCTCCGCAGCTCACCTCATAGTCGTATACAGACTGCTTCAGCTCCGCCAGGTTGTCCAGCCTCTCCTGAGCGCCCTCGGTGCGCAGCATCCGCTCATAGCCGGAGTCGTTCAGGATGGCGGACAGCACCTCGGACACGGGCCGGCCCGCGTAATTGGCCCCGTAGGTCTCGATAAGGGAGATGAACTGCCGGGCCTTTGTGCCGCTCATGATCTCGTCGTCAACGCATTTGCAAAGCGCCTCATAGAGGGAGCAACCCTGTTCCACGGCGCGGGCGCGGAGATATTCCATCCTTCGCTGGCCCAGATTGCGTTTAGGGACGTTGACCACGCGGGTGAAGGCCAGGTCGTCCCGATATGCGGCCATGCGCAGATAGGAGAGGGCGTCCTTGATCTCCTTGCGGTCAAAGAACTGGACGCCGGAGTATATGGCGTAGGGGATCTTCGCCTTGCCGAATACCTCCTCCAGACCGCGGGTCACAAAGTGGGAGCGGTACAGCACCGTCACGTCCCGATAGGGCACGCCGGACTCGTGGAGTTTATCGATCTCCCCGGCGATGAACCCGGCCTCGGCTTCGCCGGTTTTCGCCTCGTGGCACACAACGCGTCTGCCCGGGGGCAGGGTGGGGGTCAGATCCTTTTTCATGCGGAAGAAATTCTTGCCGATGAGGGAGTTGGCCGCCGCCAGGATCTCCGGCGTGGAGCGGTAATTCTCCGTCATCAGGATGGTCTTTGTTCCGGGGAACTTCTTGTCGAATTCCAGAAGATACTTCACGTCCGCGCCGCGCCAGGTGTAGATGACCTGGTCCGGATCCCCGATGACGAACAGATTTTTGTGGCAGCCGGCCAGCACCTCCATCAGCTCATACTGGATGGAGTCGATATCCTGGAACTCGTCTATCATGATGTACTCGAGACGGTTCTGCCACTTTTGCCGGATGTCCCCGTTTTTCTCGAAGATGTACAGGGTGAACTTGAGAAGATCGTTGTAGTCCAGGCCGAAGCACTTCTTCTCCTGGTACAGGTAGCCGTAAAAGATGATATCCTTCGGCGTCACGGCGGACAGGTACTTGTCCCGAAGCTCATCAATGGACATTCCGATCATGTCAAGATAATAGTCCGGCCGCTCGAAGAGCTTCTGGATCTCGATCATGTCCCTGGCGTTGGCGAAGGTCATGTCCCGGAGCGTCAGGCCCCGCTCCTCGTAGATGATCCTCAGCATCTCGTTGATGTCGGAGTTGTCGAGGACAAGAAAGCTTTTGGGGTATTGGACCGCGTTCACGTCCTCCTGCAAGACGGTGACGCAGAAGCTGTGGAAGGTGCAGATATGACCGGTGTCGTTGTCCCCGGTCAGGTTGTGGATGCGCTGGCGCATCTCCGCGGCGGCCTTATTGGTGAAGGTCACGCACAGGATGTTCCCGGGGAGTATGCCAAGCTCGGTGACGAGATACGCGAAGCGGTGAGTCAGCGCCCTGGTCTTTCCCGCGCCGGCCCCGGCTATGACGCGCACAAATCCCTCCGTGCTTGTTACGGCCTCAAGCTGGGCCCCGTTAAGTCCCGCCAGAAGTTCCGCCACGCCGCCGTCCCCCCGTTTCATTTCATTTATTTACATTATACCACCTGATATCGCTGATTTAAAGAGTTAGATTCAACAAAAACGAACGATATTGTGGATTCATGAAAAAAATCGCCGGAAGAATAATATGGCAAAGACAACAGTTGAAATTTTTCTCACCCTGGTGTATAATCGGTATACGATACAGCTTTCATACTGAAATAAACGGGGGAGTTTGACATGAAAAAGAAAATACTTTCCGATAACCGGGGCTTTACCGGCTGGGTCATTGTGACCGCCATCCTTGTGTTCGCCGTGGCCGTGGGCATATTCATCGTCGCCGCCCGCGATGACAAGACCAGGGAGTATCAGGTCTGCGAGGAGCGGGTCAAAACCATGGTGTGGGAGAAGTACGGCTTCTACCCGGCCATGGAGAGCGAGACGGCCCGTGATTACGGCGAGTATGTCCTCGTCGCCGTCCGCTTCAAGACCGACTCGCCGGAGCTGGAATATCGCGCCGGCAGTTATCTCTTCAATATCTCCGACAACTCCCAGCAGGTCTACAATGTCTCCGAAGAGTATCCCTATGACTACGACTTCGCCTCCGCCGCCCACCGCTTTGCCGCCGACTGGGGCGTGACCCGCCGGGACGCGTGACACACATCGGACCACAGCGGATCCTTCGGTAGACGCGCCCCGGGTCCCCTTGTAAGGGGAGCGCTCTGTCCGAAAGCAGCTCAGGTGAATATAAAAATAAGAAAAGAGCCGGTGATCTGTGAGAACGCTCACAAAATCACCGGCTCTGTGCTGCGATACGCCGTAATGATAGTACGTCAAGGAAACGGCTTCAAGATGGCCCATTTTTGAATTGCTGCCTGTTTTGGGGAAAGACAACTTGACGGGCCGCCGGATCGATCGTGGCGGCGCCCGATCCGGTCAGGTGAAAAAACGTGTGACGAAATCGGCGGATCGTAAAGGCTCCTGAACCTCTTTGCTCCATCTATCGGGTCCAAGCAGATCGGACAAGGGGCTTCCGAGGATCTCTTCGATCTGCCGCCTGCTAAAAGAAAAGCTTTCGTCGGAAAAATTATAAGTGATCCCGGCCAAATTATCGATCGCGGCCATCGCGGCGACGGAATTGTAAACCAGATCACGCCGCACTTTTTCCTCTCCGATATTCCTGACGGTATCCAAATAATTGACCGTCAAAACACGGGCTTCGGAATCGATCTCAAACTTCATGGAGATGTTGTTGAGCGGCAGGTTCCAAAACAAATTGCCGGTATTGCTCGCGTCGCCGACATACGGGCTTTTGAATTTTTGAATCGAGGTAATATCGTGCGTTAATGCGTCCGTTTGTTTTTGGGTGTATTCCTCCTCCCGGGCCTGGCTGTACGGGATGATCCCAAACCGTACCGTGCAAAATAATATGGCCGCGGCCGCCAAAAGGCAGAGGATCAAAACATTCGTTTTACGCATTTTCTTCCCGCTCCTTTCGATTTTTTAATAAGAGGCCTGTAAAATTACTGAATGTGACAGGAACAAAAACGGTCAACAGCGGCAGATAAACTCTTGACGCGAGGTTCGCCGCCTGATACGGTCCGCTTATATGGAGAGGCCGGCCAAACCAGATGTCGCTCCCAAAGGTGATCGCCGCCGTCACGGTCAGACTGACGGCGAAGAACAGTCCCCAAACGATCCACGCGGCTCTTTTGCGCCGCCTGCTTGCCGTGACGGAAAGAAAAGCGACGGAATGAATTGGTTTATTTATTGTCCAAAGATAAAATACGCCGCATCCGGCCGTAAGCAAAAGCCCCAGATAGGAAAATGATTGAAAGCCCGTGAAAAGAAGCGGCAGGGAGAATATCCAGTAAAGTATGCTGTTCAGCAGCGCCGCCCTCGCACATTCCGAACGGTATTTCCCGACATCCGTCAGCTGGTTTCCCTCTATGAGAGGATCCACCGCGGGCAAGCTTTCCGCCGCCTTTTTTGTCGCGGTCTCCTCATCCATGCCCCGCGCGATCAAATCGTCTCTTTTGGCGATCATATTGCTCAGGATCTCTTCCTTCAGGTCTTTTACCTCGGGCGTTAAGCGCTGATGCCGAAACAACGCCTCAACATGATCTCTTAAATCCTTCATTTTCGTTCCCCTCCCTGAAGAAGCTGTGTGATGATCCTCCGGGCGTGAAGCCACTCCGCAAGCGCTTTTTCATAGGCGGCATCGCCGCTCTCTGTAATGCGGTAGTATTTGCGCCGTGCGCCCTGGGATCCGTCTCCCCAGTAGCTGACGATCAACCCCTGCTTTTCAAGCCGCTTGAGACTGGTATACAAGGACGGTTCCTTCAGCTCGTATTCGTGATCGCTGTTGACCGATACGGCCTTCATGATCTCATAGCCGTAATGATCACCGTCCCGAAGGATCCTCAGAATGATGGTGTCAATGTGGCCTCGAATCAGATCGCTGTTGATGTCCTGCTCCGGCATTTGGCTCACCTCCGGCTCTTATTATATCCCAAATTACTATGCGTGTCAAGGTACTATGTCACAAATTCTACCTGGCTGTGACGCAAGGCCCCCGCGATCCGCGCCTGCCAATCTGTTCAGAGGACCCTTAACGGCTCCGACGGGGGACGTGGAGCCGGCGTGGTCTCAGATTCAAACATAATCCTCATCCCGTTCTCATAGATTTTACCGTTCACGATCAATCGGGAGTGGTGATATTGAGGACGAACATCGAGGAGAGGGCCGTGACCCTGGCCCGGTACATCGTAGACAACCGCGCCACAGTCCGTGCCGCGGCCAGACACTTCGGAGTTTCCAAAAGCACGGTACATAAGGATCTTTCAGACCGCCTTCAAAGGATAAACGAGCCGCTTTACGACGAGGTCAAGCAGGTCCTTGACTTCAACAAGTCCGAGCGCCACATACGCGGCGGCATGGCCACCAGGAGAAAATACAAAGGAATATAATGATACTAATATCTATTTAAAAGGAGACACCGAGCGGCGAGGATTTTTCGTGTCAGGCAAGGAAGATGCCGCAGGGAATACTGTATGTATTCCCAAGGCGGCTGACGCAGCATGGCGCGAAAAAGACCGGCGCAAATATCTTATTTTAATTAGATATTAGTATGAAATATCATCCTGAAAACGCCCCGTTCATCCGGGGCGTTTTCCCGTGCCGTGGCATATTCTGAAAATGAGAAAGCTTGAAAGGATACCGGCCATGGAAGAAAACCATTTCGCGCGATTTTTCCTGGGCGCCAACTCGCCCGGGGGATTTACCTCTCTCTACGACAGCTTCACCGACCCAGAGACCGACCACCTCTACATCCTCAAGGGCGGTCCGGGGTGCGGAAAATCCACCTTCATGAAAAAGCTCGCCGCCGCGGCGGCGGAGCGGGGCCTTTTTGCCGAACTCATCCACTGCTCCGGCGATCCGGATTCCCTGGACGGGGTGTACATACCCGCGCTTCACAAAGCCTACGTTGACGGCACCTCGCCCCACGTCATCGAGCCGCGATTCGCCGGGAGCGAGGCAAGTTATGTAAACTTCGGGGCCTTTTACGATCTGGGCGCTCTTGAACGGGAGCGGGAGGGGATAGAGAGGCTCACCAGGGCCTACAAGGCACGCTATCAGCGGGCCTTCCGGCTGCTCTCGGGCGCCGCGTCCCTTGGCGGGGGGATCCCCCTGTCCGAGGATACGCTGCTCACGGCGGCCAAGCGCGCCCGGGGCCTCATCCGCCGTGAGATACGCGGCCAGGGGGAGGGGAGGAGCGTCAAGCGGTTCCTGTCTGCCTACACCTGCAAAGGACCGATGGCCTTCTGGGACACGGTCCCGGCGCTGGCGGACAGGGTCTATGTGCTTGACAATGAGCTGGGCCTCGCGGATATAGCGGTGGAGGCGGCGGCGTCGGAGGCACAAGGGAGAGGCTACGGTGTGATCCGCTGTCAGTCCCCCATGAACCCGGCAAAGACCGAGCATGTGATCGTCCCGGAGCTGGCTCTCGCGATCCTCAGCCAGACCCCGAGGCTAAAATATCCCTATAAGCCCACCCGCCACCTGCGCCTTGACGCCATTCCCCAAAAGGCCGAGCTCGCGGCGATCCGGCCCGTTCTCAAGAGAATAAACAAGCTCCGTGACGCCCTCCTGGCCGAGACCGCTCTGGCGCTTGTCGAGGCCAAATCGTTACACGACGATCTGGAGGCGCTTTATATCCCCGCCGTGGATTTTCCCGGTATCGACAGGCTGACCGAGAGGCATATAGACGCCCTGTAAGGCGGCCCCTCCTCCTCCGCCGGACCGGCGGGGGAGGAGTGTTTCGCGCTCTTTACTTTTCACGCCTCCGGTGCTATAATGCTCCCAACCGACATACACAAAAGAGGTGTTTTTATGTACGATTTTGACACCCCCGCTCCCCGGGCGGGGTCGGGGGCTATCAAGTGGGATATGCGCGGTGATTTCGGTAACGAAAACGCTCTGCCCTTCTGGGTGGCGGACTCCGACTACATGTCCCCGCCGGAGGTGACCGACGCCGTCCGCGACGCCGCGACCAGGTGCGTATTCGGCTACACCGCGCCCACACGGAGCTATAAAAACGCCGTGGCCGGGTGGATCCGCACCCGCCACGGGTGGGAGATCGACACCGACTGGATCGTCCCCTCCATCGGCATCGTCTCGGAGCTTTCCAATATCGTCCGGTGCTTCACCCTGCCCGGCGACAAGGTGCTGATCCAGACCCCGGTCTACGACCCCTTCGCCGGTGTGGTCAAGACCGCCGGCCGTACTCTGGTGGAAAACCGCCTTGTCCGCGGCGGGGATGATAGATACGCCATGGATTTTGCCGACCTGGAGCGGGACCTGAGGTCCGGCGTCAGGCTCATGATCCTCTGCTCCCCCCACAACCCGGTGGGCCGGGTGTGGACGCGGGACGAGGTTTGCCGCGTGGCGGAGCTTTGCGCCGAACACGGCGCGCTGCTTGTCTCCGACGAGATCCACTGGGATATCCTTATGCCGGGTCAATGCCATTTCACTGCCGGGAACGCCGGGACTTCCGATAACGTCATTGTCCTCACCGCCCCCAGCAAGACCTTCAATATCGCGGGGCTCAAATGCTCCAACGGCATCATCCCGAACGCCGCCCTTCGCCGGAAACTCGCGGCCTGGAAGGAGTCCCGGCACATGGAGGGGCCCAACAACCTGGGCGCCGTGGCCTGCGAGGCCGCCTATACCCACTGCGCCCGGTGGTGCGACGAGCAGAACGAGTATCTTTCGGGAAACGCGAAGCTCGTCTGTGAAGCCTTTGCCCAACGGCTCCCGGAGGTGCGGATCGCGCCTCTGGAGGGCACCTACCTCATGTGGCTGGACATATCCCGTACCGGCCTTGATTCCCGGACGGTGTGTGAAAAGCTCACAAGGGCCGGCGCAATCCTGAACGACGGGCGCCGCTATGGCGACGACCGGTTTGTCAGGCTCAATATCGCCTGCCCCCGGGGCCAGCTGACAACGGGGCTTTCGTCTATTATCGCCTGCCTTTCCGAGGCCATGGGGAAGTGACACATCTGCGCCTTGCCGTCAAGATCGGTGCGGCGATTTGTTCAGAGATTCCTTAGTTTAAAACGTCCGCGTCCGTCTGCCGAGTGTTTGGCTGACAGACGCGGACGCTTGCTTTTGACGGGCCTGTGCGGGGGCGATTATAACCGGGACCGTCAAGGAAACGGGATCCCGCTTTCAATCCGCGAGGAATATAAAGCGTAAGTTGAATTACGTCTATTATGCGCCTATTGAAATCAAGCGGTCGGTGAATTATAATTAAAGCGTCGCTTGCTGAAGACGATAATTATGACGGGGGTATGGATATGGATATCAGCCTGATCGGCAATCAGATACAAAAATTCAGAAAAGCCCTGGGGCTTACCCAGAGAGAGCTGGGCGCGGCCATCGGCGTCAGCACCCAGGCGGTATCCCAGTGGGAGAACGGCGGCGCGCCGGACGTGTCGCTGCTGCCGGCCATCGCGGATAAGTTAGGTGTGACGGTGGACGCCCTCTTCGGGCGGGAGGGCGGCGAGGTCAGGGATATCAACGCTCTGGTCGTGGCGTGGCTGCGCTCCAAGCCGGAAAATGAGCGCCATTCGGAGATGGCGAAGCTCGTCTGGCGGATGTCCGTCTACGGGCTTCATCCCATGGACATGCCGGAGCTGGGGTACATGAAAAACTGCGAGGTGGAAATTTGCGGAGGCAGACAGATCATGAAAAGTCTCATTGCCACGGACGGCGGCTATATGTTGGGCGTGGCGGCGGAGGATCTGTCACTGATGGGTATCTTTCCGGAGCCGGAGGAGGGCTACGTCCGGTTTTTCGCGGACAATGAAGAATACAGGCAGCTTTTCGCGCTCCTGGCCGAGCCCGGGGCGCTGGAGATCCTGCTCTATCTCTGCTCCCACCCGGAGTCCAGCTTCTATACGGCCTCCAGCCTCTCAAAAAGCCTCGATTTGCCGGAGGACAGGATCCGGGAGCTTCTGGAGAGGCTGTCGGGGATATGCGAGGTCACGAAGATCAACCTCAACGTGGACGAGGGCGAGATGTGCGTCTGGGGGGCGCCGAACCAGGGCGGCATCGTGCCGTTTCTCCTTTATGCGCGGCTCTTTGCCAATAAGGTGGGCGGATATTTTGTGAACCTGGGCCGCCCCAGGCCCTGCCTTATGCGGAGGGAGGACTGGAAGCATGAGAAAAAATGACCCCGCCCGGCCCTACATCCGGGCGATGTTTGAGAAAAACCGTTTGCGATTTTTCCTCGTCTCCCTCCTGGGGATCGTACTCCAATTCCCGATGCTCTTTGTCTCCTGGGCGCTGGGGGAGGTGGTGGACGTTATAGGTGCCGGGGAGATGGCGGGGCTTTGGCGGGTGCTGTGGCCCACGGCCATATTTATCGCAACGTTTTTGGCGCTGGAGCTGACCTATTCCCGCCTCATGACCGGGCTTTTCCGCCGGGCCGTGACCCAATACCGGACCTTGGCCTTCCGGGACATATCCAATAAATCCATCAGCGCCTTCTCCCGGGAAAATACGGGCCGGTACCTGGCCGTGCTGACCTCGGACGTGGAGAAGATACAGACCGACTACCTTGAGACGATTCTCTGGCTCATACCCCAACCCGTGGGGATCGTGGGGACGCTTTGGATGATGCTCCGGCGCAGCCCTCTCCTGACGCTGATAACTGTGGGGTTGAGCCTGATGTCCATCGCCTCGACCCTTCTCCTGTCCCCCGGCCTTACGAAGCGCGAGAGGGCCGTCAGCGACAGAAACGAGGGCTTTGTGGGGACTGTGAAGGATCTCCTGACCGGTTTTTCCGTCATTAAGAGCTTCAAGGCCGAAAAGGAGACCGCCGCCGTCTTTGCCGCCTCCAACGACAACCTGGAGAGCGCCCGGGCCGGCCGGTTCTGGTGGCTTTACCTCATGCGAGCCTTCGGGGAAACCTCCTCGGTGGTGATGCAGCTCGGAATCTTCTTCATCGGGGCGTTCCTGGCCATCCGGGGGAGTATAACCGCCGGAACGGTACTCATATTCGTAAATCTCATTGGGAATCTCCTGAACTCCTTTCAGAATGTGCCCCAGCATCTGGCCAAGCTCAGAGCCGCCCGGGGCCTTATCGTGAAGATGGCGGAAATCGCCGTGGAGAATGTCTCCCATGGCGGCGAGCATGTGGAACCCGTTCTCCGCGACGCCATTGAATTGAAGGATGTGACCTTCGGCTACGAGCGGGAAAAACCGGTTTTGCGCAATGTTTCCCTTACGCTTAAGGCCGGGGAGTGCTACGCGCTGGTGGGGGCGTCCGGTTCCGGGAAATCCACCCTGCTCAATCTGCTCATGGGAGGCTGCGACGGGTACCAAGGCAGTCTCACTGTGGACGGGGAAGAGCTGCGGGAGATAAACCCCGACTGCCTCTACGAAATTGAGAGCCTCATCGGGCAGTCGGTGTTCCTGTTTGACGACACGATACGACGGAATATAACCATGTTTCGGGACTTCCCACAGGAGGCGGTGGACTCCGCCGTGGAGCGGTCGGGACTTGCCCCGGTCATCCGTGAAAAGGGCGCGGACTACCGCTGCGGCGAGGGCGGACAGGGCCTCTCCGGCGGGGAGCGTCAGCGGGTCAGCATCGCCAGGGCGCTTTTGCGGGGCACGCCGGTACTGCTTCTTGACGAGGCCACGGCGGCGCTGGATAACGAGACGGCTAAAACGGTCACCGAATCCATTCTCAATCTCGCGAATTTGACGCGCCTCGTCGTAACCCACCGGCTGGAAGGAGGCCTTTTGGAGAAATACGACCGCATATTCGTCCTTCGGGGCGGACAGCTTATCGAACAGGGAAAATTCCGGGAGCTGATAGACAGGAAAGGCTATTTCTATTCGCTTTATACCGTCAGCGGTACATGATACTGATCAACAATTAAAATGCCTCCTCTCCCCACACGATCCCCGATCGCGCGGGGACCCCGGATGCTTTGTCAGGCGGCCTGGAAATACGAAGGTATTCCCCGCGCTACCGATAACGCGTCCCCTCAGCCTCCCCTTCATAAGGGGAGGTGGCCCCGCGGGGCCGGTAAGGTCGAGGGTGAAGGGTTTAGCCAGCACCTGAATTCGTGGGAATCGGAACCCTCAACCCCTCAGTCACGGCCGCGCCGTGACAGCTCCCCTTACGAAGGGGAGCTTAGTGCGAGGGTAAGGGTCCTTGCCCGCGCTACCGATAACGCGTCCCCTCAGCCTCCCCTTCATAAGGGGAGGTGGCCCCGCAGGGCCGGTAGGGTCGAGGGTGAAGGGTTTTGCCGGTGCCTGAATTCTGCGCTAATCGGAACCCTCGACCCCTCAGTCACGGCTGCGCCGTGACAGCTCCCCTTACGAAGGGGAGCCCAGTGCGAGGGTAAGGGTCCCTGCCCGCGCTACCGATAATGCGTCCCCTTAACCTCCCCTTCATAAGGGGAGGCGGCCCCGCGGGGCCGGTAGGGTCGAGGGTGAAGGGTTTTGCCGGCACCTGAATTCCGCGGGAATCGGAACCCTCGACCCCTCAGTCACGGCCGCGCCGTGACAGCTCCCCTTACGAAGGGGAGCTTAGACTGTCGACAAAGCCTTTCAGAGTTTCGCGCCCGCAGGCGCGAAAAAACTTAATGCATATTTTTTCCGTTGACAAAGGCAAAGCCTTCGCCAACGGGTTGACCCCCGCCGGGCAAAGCCGACGGGGGTCGTACATTGGATTAAAAATCTCTGAGTCTTACCGCGCGGGATCCACCTTCCAGCGGTAGAGGAAAGCGGCCAATTCGCCCTTGGTTACGGAGCGGGTGGGGGAGAAGGAGGTGGGAGTGGTGCCGTTGGTAATGCCCCGGTTCACGGCCCAGAGGATGGGCCCGGTGTAATACTCTCCGTTTTTCACGTCGGTAAAGGGGTTGTCCGCGTCCGTGGGAGTTTGAATCCCGGAGGCACGGAACAGGAAGGTGACCGTATCCTGCCTCGTGACCTGGCCCCTGGGGTCGAACACCGTGGCGGACAAGCCGTTGGTGACGCCCTCCTCCGTGGCCCATATCACGGCCTTGTAGAGCTTATCGCCGGGGGAGATATCGGTAAAACGGGTCGTCAGCCGCTTCGGCTCCGGCGAGCCCATGGCGCGCCAGATGGCCAATACCACCTCGCCGCGAAGAGCGGGGGTGTTCTTGCCAAAGACGGAGGCGGAGGAGGGATCGATGTAGCCGTTCATGGTACTCCAGGTCACGGCTCCGTACATGGGATCCTCCACCGGCACGTCGGCAAAGGGCTTGCCCAAATGACGGGCCGTGACGCCCGCTTGGGTAAGCTCGTAGAAGGTGAGCGCGCCGTCCTCGGTCACGTACCAGAGCGCGTGCCCGTCCACAAGAATGGGCGCGCAGTCGGAGAGGGGCGCCGTGACGTTCGTTACATCGGAGGTGACTCCCTGACTGTCAAAGGCGGCGAAGCAGAGCGTGTCGGTCACGGAACCCGCGCCGTCTACCGTGTTCCAGAGGATGTATCCGCCGTCGCTGTCCGTCACCAGTTGAGGCGTGGTGACGCCGGGGGAGGAGAGGCACCGGGTGGCGACCTCCCGGGTCGTCTTGTCAATCACGGCGATGTACACGGATTTATCGGAGCTTTTGGCGCTGGCGCCGGCCCCGTCAAAGCTGTAGGCGGCGATGTATTTGTCACGGGTCTCCCCAAAGCCGCCGACGGAGGCACCCGTCACCCTGGCGTCGCCGCCGGAGACGGTGGGGAAGGGCTGGACCATGACGCTGGTCACGGTGCCGCCGGTGATGTTGGCGCTGCCGGCGGACCCGGCAAAGACGCTGACTACCGCGCCCCTGAAGGGAAAGTCGTCGCACTGGTCCAGGGCCGCCAGCCGGCCCTGGGAGTCGGCGAGAATAAACTGGTTGAAGGAGTCGGACATATAGCCGCAGCCCACGTTCTCCACCAGGTGCGCCGAATCGGTGACCGTCATGGTGGACTGGCGCAGAGCGATGGTCATGTTGGACTGGGGCCTGTTGCCGGCCCGGTCGGAGTACATCTGGTGACTGGTGCGGATGTAGAGCATGCCCTTTGCCTCGGCCATCCGCAGGGAGCCGCAGAAGAAAGGAACGCTGGTGTTGCAGCCCTTGAGGCTGGCCTGGCCCAGCCGTTCCCAGTCCTTGGAGTATTTGACCACCCGGATGACCTCCACGTTGTCACGCTCCACGGGGTTTGACTGGCCGAAAACAAAGAAATTGTACTGGCTCCCGGCGAAGAAGCCGCCCCAAATGGGCAGCTCCATGGGGATCTCAAGCTGGTTTTTCAGGGAATACTCCGGCCCGTACTCCTCCACCAGCGCCGCGGAGCCCGAACGCTCCACACGGGTGACGCCGCCGGCGGCGTTTTCAAAGAGGAAGGAGGTCACCGGGGCCGCGTCCCAGGTGTTGTAGTTCTGGAGATTCCTGTTTGACGAGGCGTCCGCCGCAAAAGCGCCGACGCCCAGGGCCAGAGCCAGGACAGCCGCCATAGCCGCCGACACCAGACGCTTTTTCACCGATGAACACCTCCCCGTCCAAAGAATATGCCAAAATACAGGACTTTCGTCCTTTCCACTATGATTATACACCATTGCGCTCAATTTTTCAACAAAATTCCCGCTTAATATTTGTTTAAAAGCTCTTAATACTGATCACCGATTAAAAGCTTCAGATATCCCGAACGGCTCGGGGGCTGTCCCCGGACCGGCGGCATGTCGAAAAAGATAAAAATTCCTGAAAAAGTGATGGAAATCGTTGACTTTTTTTCAGAGATGTGATAATATACTGAATTAAAGATACAGTTAATTCTGCGGTGGAGGGGCGATGCGCGATGGACAGAAAAAAGAGGCGTTTTGGGGATCGGAAGGACGGGACCCTTGTAAGGGATCTGGACGCCATGCACTTTGTAACGCCGCTTTTGTACCCCAACCGCTGTGACAACGAGGCGTATATCTCCGAGCGGATAGACCTGACGAACATGAACGCGTATCTGGCCCGGAAGAACATAAATGAGACTGAGTTTCCCTACACAATGTTCCATATCATTCTGACCGCGCTCATAAAAACCGTCACTCTCCGGCCCAAGCTCAACAGGTTCATCCAGAACAAGAACATGTACCAGCGCAATGAGGTGTCCGCAAGCTTCGTCGTGAAGAAAAAATTTGCCGATTCCGGCGCGGAGGCCCTGGCCTTCATTCACTCGAAGGATGAGGACACGGTGGACACCGTTCATGACTACATCAAGAGCCAGGTCCTGTTCTGCCGTTCCGAGAACAAGGACAGAAGCACCGACAGCATGGAGTTTTTCACCAAGCTCCCCCGCTTCGTCTCAAAGACCGCCGTCCATCTTGTGACCTTCCTGGACCGCCACGGCTGGTGTCCCAGGGTCCTCATCGCCACGGACCCCTATTACGCGTCGGTGATCATCTCCAACCTCGGCTCCATCAAGCTCAAGTCCGGCTATCACCACCTGACCAACTGGGGAACCTGCTCGCTTTTCTGCATCATCGGCGAGAAGGGGATGAATCCCGTTTTTAACCCCGACGGCACCTATGAGATGCGCGAGACGCTGGATCTGGGCCTCACCATCGACGAGCGGCTTGCCGACGGATATTACTATTCCAAATCCATCCGACTTCTCAAGTGCCTTCTTGAGAACCCGGAGCTGTTGGAAAAACCGATGACCGAGGAGGTAGATTACTGATGAGCGGCCCGACTCCAAAAATGCCCTGGCTCCAGAGCCTGGGCGACATGCCCTCGCACCTTGAGTATTTTGAGGGTTCCCTCTATGAGATGGTGGCTAACACGGCCAAAAAATATCCGGACTACGTCGCCTTTGACTTCATGGGCAGGTCCACCACCTACAGGCGGATGATGGAGATGGTAGATCAGTGCGCCAAGGCCCTCAGGACCATCGGCGTCCGGGAGGGGGACCGGGTGACCATCGCCCTGCCCAACTGCCCCCAGGCCATCTTCATGTTTTACGCCGTCAACCGCATCGGCGCCATCGCCAACATGATCCACCCCCTGTCCAGCGAGAACGAGATAGAGTTCTACCTCAACGAGTCCCAGTCCGTCACGGTCATCACCCTTGACCAGTTCTACAATAAGATCGAGGCCATCCGGCAGAACACCGGCATCGTGAACGTCATCATCGCGCGGGTCAAGGACGAGCTTGCCCAGCCGCTGAAGACCGGCTACATGCTCACCGAGGGACGGAAGATCGCCAAGATCCCCGCCGACGCCCCCGTCATCATGTGGAACGACTTCGTAAGGCTCGGCAACGCCTGCTTCTGGAATTACAGGGTGGAGAAAAAGGGCGACGACCCGGCGGTCATCCTCTACTCCGGCGGCACCACCGGTACCACCAAGGGCATCCTCCTGACAAACTACAACTTCAACGCCCTGGCGGCTCAGGTGATCGCGGTGAACCCCATGTTCCGCCCCGGGGACAAGATGCTGGCGGCCATGCCGGTGTTCCACGGCTTCGGTCTGGGCGTGTGCATCCACACCATGCTGGCAAACGGCGGCCGGTGCCTCCTGGTGCCCCGCTTCACCCCCAAGAGCTACGGCAAGCTGATCGTCAAGGAGAAGTGCAACTTCATCGCCGGCGTCCCCACGCTGTTTGCGGCGCTCCTGCGCCTGCCCAGCATGGAAA
>CANQSU010000019.1 GCA_947626585.1 uncultured Oscillospiraceae bacterium | reverse complement strand
GCATAACGGAGAAAATGCTAACGTTTTCTTGCGTATGTTCTTTCATCGAAAAAATTGCAACTGAGATACCACTGTCCCCGGAGCAAGTGAAAAACGGGCCGGAGAAAATGAAATTTACACAGATAAAGGGCTGGAATCTGGCGCTTTTCAAATATGAGGACGATAACGGGGCCGAGAGCGTGTATACCGAGTTTGTACAAGACGGCGTGATTTTTACCGTCACTGCCTGCGGGCTTGAAAACAATGAGCTTGGATTGGCGCTTGCCAGTATCTTGCCCCCAAAGGAAGATATTTCGGAACCGAGGACTGCCACCGGCACAGTGACCCATGTGGACAGCCGAACCAATGAAAGCCATGACTACATCACGGTGGAATGCGACGGCACACAGCTGACGGTCTGGCTTCCCAGTGAGGCTGACCGCTTCAGCGTAGGCGATCATGTTACCGTCACTTACAATGGTGAGCCCGCCACAGCCCATAATATTTGGCCGGGACAGCTTATAAATGTGGAATAGAAAGCGGACTGTTTCACCGCTGAAAATTGAATTTCGTAACGCCCACAGGCGAGGAAAGCGGGAAATCACAAAACGGTTTCCTGTTTTTCTTTTTAACAGGGGAGCCTACACCCCCCTGCGTTGGCGGAGCCGGCCGCCCCCGTTTTCCGGTTTTCCGGGCAGTCTGATACGCGCGACAAAAAAATTTGAGAAAAAATTGTTTTTTTGTAACAAAACATCTCACTTAACACATATTTTTGATAGAGACAAAAATATGATTGCGAGGGGATACCATGAATAAGACATTTACACTGACACAGACGGACCCCGGCGGGACGGTGGGATGGCAGATCTTTTCCAAGGTGAAGGGACGCGTTGACATCAGCCTTAAGGGGGACAAGATGTTCTACTTCTCCGAGTGCCTGGGAGGCGATACCATGCGTATACCGGCCGCCCAGGGAGCGAAGACGTGCGCGGATCGAACGCTTACCCTGACAATGGAGGGCGGCGACGATCTCGACATCACCGTTCTCTCCAACGATATTCTTGGCGCCGGCGCAAAGGTCGTGGGGCGCTCGTTCCGCTATATCGGCGGCGACAGTCTCCGCGTCGATATCACCGTCTGGAACAAGATGGGTTCTTCGGATACCGCCACAACCCTTCAAAAATTTTTCTACAAGTACCTTACCCTGAAGGACAAGTACCTGTTCAATTACCTGTCGGACGACTATGTGAACAAATGGTATAACGAAGCGCCGGCCGACCGCTATACGGAGTGGTTTGAGAGCAAGCTGGCGGAGCTTCATTCGGAGCTTGACGAATTCAAGCTGGCGCTGGCGTTCCTCCTTTATCATGACAACGTCCAGCGCACTCGGTACAAGCTTCATTACAGCATATCCGGTGACCTGCTTATGGCCGAGGGGACGAAGATCTGGGGCGAGCCGAAAATCACCGTTGAAAGCTGCCCGTTCAGAAATATCCGCGGCGTGATCCTCAACGAGACTGAAAGGTCCGCTTTGAAAAAGTCCCTCGAAAGTCTCTCCGGGATAAGTCTTTTTACAGGCGGCACCCTCAAGGTGGCCGCGTCCCACGGCAGTGCCAGCTCCACGCTGAAGCTCCAGGCCACACATGGACTTGGCTTCGAAAACCTGGGCCTGTATGTGGCTCCCGGGAATGTGGACGTGGAGAAGGAAGTCATTGAAAAGGCCGTAAAGGTCGCCTGCAAGAAGGGAGCGAGTATACTCATTTTCCCGGAACTCTCCGTGGATCAGGATTCCGTCGAGTACCTCAAGACCGTTCTCAAAAGCTGTGGCGGCGGCCTGAAGGTGGTGGTGGGCGGGAGCCGCTACGTCTGGAACGGCTCGAACTACTTCAACAGGGCGCCTGTATTAGTAAATTGCGGGGGGACCTGGCGGGAGGCGGCCACATACGATAAAATGATCCCGTTTTCCATGGGATATTCCGAGAAGGTGGCGAGAGATTTCAATATCAACACCCGCGATTACCCCCCGGAACGCTTCAAAACGCTGTCCGAGGACATAGCCATGGAGGACAATGTCATGATCCTGCCCTTCGCCGACTGCGTATTGGGCATCGCCATCTGCCGCGACGTGCTGGATCTCCTGGACAGCCATAACCCGCTCCACAAGTATTGCGATTTTGTGGATGTGATGCTTGTCATATCCGACAACAACGGCGACAGCAATATGTTCGTGGGCACGGCGGAGTGCCTCGCCAGGTGGCACAACTGCGCCACGGTCTACACAAACTCCGTGGCCGAGACCAGAAGCCACGGCAAGCCCGATACGCATCTCGAGGTTTCCTTCGGCCTGTATCCCTACAAGGGCGAGGGGATCCACGACACCACCCTGGTGAAAGGGGTGATAACCTATTTGAAGTCCCCGCTCAAAACGGAGACGAAGGAGAAGACCCTGGACCAGATCCTTTCCTCCGACGATGTCCGGTACACCGAGCTTAAAGACTGTGAGCTTGAAAACTGCTGTAAGGTCTATGAGCTGGTATATCCCCAAAAATAAAAAAATAAAAAAAGGAGAGAAACACATGAAAAAAGAATTCAACGTCAACATCCCGAGAGGGTACTTCATGTCCTGGTTCATAACAACGCAAGCCGCGAACAAGGTGACCGTGACTCTTCTCGACAACGGGAGGCGGTACGTATCCGCGAGCAAGCAGAGTACGAACATCGACCCGCCGCTGGCCTGTGGGTACGCGACGGTGGAGAACGACGGCCTGAAGGTCGTCGTGGAGGTCAATAACGCCTATAACCTCCTGGGGGGCCCCCACTCCAACGACATCACCACGGACAACGGCTCCGTCGTCGGCAAGGAGTTTACTCTCTGCCTTGAGGACTACATCGATGAGGACTACAACGACGTGGCCATAAGCATCATCGGATGGAAGAGCAAGGGATGAGGTCGGATCTCACCGACGCACCCGGGACCGGGGAAGAGCTTTCAAAGGAGTACAAAAAACTGCAGCTGCGCCTCCGGGATGTTGTAAAATTAAAAAAGAGCAAAGCGGTGTTTGCCGTCATAGAGCTTATTTCGGTAATGGTGACCGTGGTTTGCGATACAATGAACGGGGACAGTTCAATACCGGGCGTTTATCACATGATCGCCTCTGTCGTTGTCGGGCTGTTTGTCGGAACGATCATATATCTGTATCTTTTCATCACGCTGATGGTCCAGGAGGGCACCATCCGCCGTAAGCTGATCGACTGCGAGACGGTCAACCTCCAGAATGCCTTTTCCGATACCGACACCTACAACGACCTCATCAAGATGAGCTATAAATACCTTGACCAGTACTATTCGCAGACAAGAGAGCATGCCCAGCGGGGATTCCTCGCCACAATGGGCGTCTCGCTATTGGGCGCCCTGCTTATTGGGACGGGGGTCATCGCCATGTTCCTGGGCTCGACGACTCCGGCGTATGTCACCTCCGCCTCCGGTATCGTCACGAAATTCATCTCGGCGGTTTTCTTCTACCTCTATAACAAGACCGTGTCCAGCATGAGCGACTACCACAATAAGCTCGTGATGGCCCAGAACATATCCATTGCCCTCGCCGCCGCGGATTCCCTTCCCGAGGCTCAGAAGGCCGAGGCGAAAAAGCAGATCATTGGCGAGCTTACGAAGAATCTGAACGAGTATTTCATCGGCGGGGAAGGAAAAAGCAGCTCACCGGATTGACCAAGGGGCTCCGTTGACGTGGACAAGCGCTGACATACAGGGAGAGGCGGCTCCGACCGGAGCCGCCTCTCCCTGCGGTATGGAAAGGTTATACTAATTACCATGCCGGAGCGGCACCGGCATGGTAATTAGTATTAGTCCAACAGCTTGAGAAATTCTCTGAGCAGACTGCTGTACCGACTCTCGACGACGCACGATCTGGCAAGCTCGATGTCGTCGGTGATGATGTTGTCCACGTTGAGTTCGACCATCCTCGTGATGCTCTCCTTTGCGTTGACCGTCCAGACATACAGCTCCTTGCCGGCGTTATGGACCTGGGAGATCATGGACCTTGTGGCGTTCATTGCCTCCACGCTGAAATGGTCCGCCGCCGTGAGCTTATTGAGATCCCCGTAGGCGAGGCTCATGACATAGACCGTCGTAATGCCGTCGTCATAGGCCTTCACATGTTCCAGGACCTCATAGACCTGGGAGGTTATGACGCAGGAATCCGCGAAACCGGCAGAGCGTATCTCGTCGACAACACATTTTTCAAAGTCCGTCTCATGCCCGGTGGGCTTCAGCTCGATGTTGAGCCTCATGCCGTTTTGCTTTGCAAAGGCGATCACCTCCGAGAGAAGCGGCATTTTCTCTCCGGCGTACTCACGGCTGAAAAAGCTCCCGGCGTCAAGAGCGGCGATCTCGTCATATGTCAGCTCCCAGCTGTTGGCGCTCACGCCGGTGGTCCGCCGGAAGTTCGTATCGTGGGCGACAAAGATTTTGCCGTCTTTGCTTTGCTGGACGTCCAGCTCGATCCAGTCCGCGCCAAGCGCCTTCGCGCCCTCAAAGGCGGCCATGGTGTTCTCCGGGTAGTACGCGGACGCGCCCCGGTGGGCGGTGATCTCCACTGTGCGCAGATACTCGATGTTGGGATTGATCCTGCCGGTGGAGAGCAGGAAGCCCAGTGTCAGGCTGACCGCCGCGACAACACAGGCGGCGGCGACACCAAGCCCTTTGACGAGCCCCTTATGCCGGCGTTCCCGAAGTACCGGCGCAGCCGTGTGGATGACCTCCTCGCCCGTCTCCTCCTTACGCCTGTAATAGAGGATCCCGACACAGCCGTAGCCCAGAGGGACGGACAGGGCTGCGATCACCGCCAGCGCCAGCACGATCCCAAGCCAGACGGCGGTGGAGCCGAGCCATTTGAGCAGAAATATACCGGAGAACAGCTTCCCGACGAGACTTGCCGCCGCGATCAGGAGCAGGAGAAAAACCATGTAGACAATGGCCATGCCAAGCTGCATGAGGAGGAGCTGGACAAAGTCCCGTACCCGTTTTCCCCGGCCAAGGGCGACGCTTTTTTCGCGTGCCTCGGAAAAGCCGCGCCCCTCCAGCGTAAAGTAGAAGAAGGCGTAAAGCCAGCGGACGGCGACTACCGTCAGCGCGATCGCGACGGTCGCGAACAGAACGGATAGAACGGCGTTGGCCCTTATGTAGTCGAGAATGAATTCCGGGATCGAGACCGTGGTCAGAAAGCCGGAGGCGAGGCCGATGTTCACAAAGGGCAGAAGCAGGAGTACCACCGGCACAAGCAGTATGTTTTTCGGCCGGCATACCCGAACGGCGTTTCTCACCGCGAAGCGGAGGATCTGACGGAAGGTGACGCGGTTCCCCTGCACGGACTGGTCAAGGGTAAAGACGGCGGCGCTGATATCCACCATCGAGTAGACGGCGGCGAGGATCAGAATGATCGCCAGCATGAGAAGCGTCACAGGCTTTAAAACAAACGGTATGACATTTTCCAGCGTCAGATAAGAGTACCCCGCCAGCGTCATCGCCAGGTTGAACGCGCCAAACAGGAGAGGCGCGAAAAAGACGACGGACGCGAGCTTATACAGGATCTCAAATCCGGCTATTGGCCTCCAGTTGTAAAACACCAGCTTCGCGGCCTTCCTTATCTTCTTCATTTTTTCCCTCCCGACTATCCCCGCCGCCTCCCGCCGTAATAAGCGGGATCCGGCAAGCTTATATTAATATTATACCATATTAAGGAGGCGGTTTCAAGTCGTGGACTTCCTTTTTGCGAGGAGGCGGGGCGCTTTACGTGAAAACCTCGGAAAAACTTGATATTATGTCGGAAAAGGGATATAATAAAAAAATCAACCCGGACGGATCACGCCAAAACACACCCAAAGGAGGAAACATCTATGAAAAGGATGCGCCCGCTGTGCCTTGCGCTGGCCGTACTGCTGTTATTGCCGCTCCGCCTCACCGCGTATGCGTCAGAAGCTGAGGCTGAGCGGCCGGAGGTACTCAGGGTGGGCTTTTTCGCCTTCTCAGGCTACCACGACATAGACGAGGACGGACGGCGCGGCGGCTACGGCTATGAGTTCCTCCAGCGTCTGGCGATCCATGGAGGCTGGTCCTATGAGTATGTGGGCTACGACGGCTCCTATGCCGGCGCGTTGGATATGCTTCGCCGGGGCGAGGTGGACATCGTCACCTCGGTTTCCAAGACTCCCGAGCGTGAGGAGGAGTTTCTTTTCTCCGACCAGAGCATCGGCGTCAACTCCACCATCTTCACCGTAAAGGCCGGGAATCAGGCCATCCTGGAGGGGGACTACGCCACCTACGACGGTATCACCGTGGGAATGCTGGAGGGAAACTCCAAAAACGCCAATTTTGAGCGTTTCGCGGAGGAACACGCCTTCACCTTCACCCCGGTGTACTTTACCGAGCAGGATGAGCTTGCCGCCGCCCTTCAGGAGGGTCGTGTGGACGCCGCCGTCACCGGCAGCCTTCGGCTGCTGAAGGACGAGTGGTTGTTGGAGTCCTTCGACGCCAGCCCCTTCTACATATGCGTCCGGAAGGACCGCGCCGAGCTTATGGACCGGATCAACGCCGCCATCAACGAGATGGATCTCCATGAGCCAAACTGGCGGGACATCCTTCATGATACGTATTACGCCACCGATCTGGGCGGCTCCATCATCATGAGCGCCGGGGAGCGGGATTTCCTGGAGAAGACGCGCGCCTCCGGCAAGCCTCTGCGCCTGCTTTTCAATCCCGAGCGGGTGCCCTACTGCTACTTTCAGGACGGCGAGGCCCGTGGCATCCTCCCCGCGATCTTCGACATTATGGCCCAGCGTCTGGGGCTGAGCTATGAGTTTATCCCGGTGAAGGATCGGGACGAATACTACTCCCTCCGGACGGCGGGGGAGGCCGACGTGGTGCTGGACTTCACGGGTGACTACTACCTGGCGGAGGAGGAGGGCTACAGGATCACGGTTCCCTACTTCCAGACCAGCTTCGGGTGGCTCACCAGGGACGGATTTACCGGGTCGGTGGAGCGGCTGGCAGTGATGGAGCGGGCCGAGGCCCTGAACAGCCTGATCGCCAGCCGATACCCGGAGGAGGTTCTTGTCCGATGCGCCACCACGGAGGACTGCGTTCAGGCGGTGCTGGAGGGCAGTGCCGACGCAACCATCCTCTACTCCTACACCGCCGAGTGGTACGCGCGCGGCGATATCCGGAACCGGTTGTCCAACGTCGCGTTCGGAGAGACCTCCCTCTCCTACGCCGTGGGCAACGATGTGCCGGGGGGCCGCTATCTGCTCTCCCTGCTTGACAAGGGGGCGGACAGCTTCAGCGAGGCGGAGCGTGACGCCATCATTTCCCGGGAGGTCAACGCCGGCCGCCAGACGGATATGAATCTCACCACGTTCCTGTACAGGAATCCGGTCTATGTGATCCTGGGCACCGCCCTGCTCCTCCTGCTCCTCTTTACCCTGGCCATGCTGGTTGTTCGGACCCGCAACCAGCGGCAGCTGAAAAAGAAGGTGGCTCTGGCCACCAGCGAGCTGGAGGCGAAAGCGGAGGAGCTGTCCCAGGCCCTTCAGGCCGCGGACGCCGCCAACCGCGCCAAGACCACCTTCCTCAACAACATGTCCCACGATATCCGCACCCCCATGAACGCCATCATCGGCTACACCGCTCTGACCACAACGCACCTGGACAACCGGGAGCGGGCCCAGGATTACCTGGCCAAGATCGCCCAGGCCTCCAACCACCTGCTGAGCCTTATCAACGACGTGCTGGATATGAGCCGCATCGAGGCGGGCAAGGTCACCATTGAGGAGCGGCCCGAGAACCTGGCCGACATCCTGCAGGGCCTGCGGAACATCATCCAGTCCGATATCCACGCCAAGCGTCTGGAGCTTTTTATCGACACGGTGGACATAACCGTCGAGGAGGTTTTCTGCGACCGCCTGCGGCTCAACCAGATCCTGCTGAACCTCACCTCTAACGCCATCAAGTTCACCCCCTCCGGGGGCAGTGTGGCCATCCGCGTCACCCAAAAGCCCGCCCAAAAAGCCGACCGGGGCGTCTATGAATTCCGGGTCAGCGACACGGGCATCGGCATGAGCCCGGAGTTTGCCAAAACCGTTTTCGACCCCTTCACCCGGGAGCGCACCTCCACCGTCAGCGGCATCCAGGGCACAGGTCTGGGCATGGCCATCACCAAGAACATCGTGGACATGATGGGCGGCTCCATCCAGGTGGAGAGTACACAGGGCCGTGGGACCACCTTTACGGTCAATCTTGAGCTGCGCTTTGCCGCCCAGCGCCAGGAAATCGCCGCCATCGCGGAACTCAGCGACCTGCGGGGACTGGTGGTGGATGACGATCTTGTCAGCTGTCAGAGCGTATCCAAGATGCTCCGGCAGATCGGCATGCGGGCGGAGTGGACGCTGTCGGGCAAGGAGGCGGTCGTTCGGACCTCCGAGGCCATAGAGCTTGCCGACCCCTTCGAGGTGTATATCGTGGACTGGTCCATGCCCGAGATGAGCGGTGTGGAGACCGTCCGGGAGATCCGGAAGATCGTGGGCGATGACTCGCCGATCATCCTCATGTCCGCCTACGACTGGTCCGATATCGAGGAGGAGGCCCGGAGGGCCGGCGTCACCGGCTTTATCAGCAAGCCCCTCTTTGCCTCCGACCTCCACCGCACGCTGGAAAAGAGCCTGAACTGCGGCGGGGAGCCCTCCGCCCGGGAGTCCGCCCCGGCGGATACCTTCTTTTCAGGTAAACGCATCCTTCTCGCGGAGGACAACGAACTCAACCGGGAGATCGCCGCCGAGCTTTTAGGGGAGGCCGGTTTCCAGGTGGAATGTGCGGAAAACGGCCAGGAGGCCCGCGATATGGTGGCCCGGTCGGCGCCGGGATATTACGACCTTGTTTTGATGGATATCCAGATGCCCATCATGGACGGCTACGCCGCCACCCGCGCCATCCGCGCCCTGGACGACCCGGCTCTCGCCGGCATCCCCATCATCGCCATGACCGCCAACGCCTTTGAGGAGGATAAGCGGCGGGCGCTGGAGGACGGCATGAACGGCCACCTGGCCAAGCCCATCAACATAGACGAGATGATGGCCCTCCTGCGGAGGCTTTTCAGCTGAAAAGGCTTATATTGAGCGGCCTTTTCCTGCCGTCCCGTGCCCGACGCGCTTTGACAAAATCGGCCTGATTTTAACAGATATAGCAAATTTCATATCATACTAATTACCATGCCGGAGCGGCGCCGGCATGGTAATTATACTAATATCTATTTAAAAGGAGACACCGAGCGGCGAGGATTTTTCGTGTCAGGCAAGGAAGATGCCGCAGGGAATACTGTATGTATTCCCAAGGCGGCTGACGCCACCGGGGTCCCCGGCGGGCAAAGCCCGGTGGGGAGAGGAGGAGCCAAGCCTGCGCCTGAGCCCGACCAAAGGGAGGGCGAGGTAAAGCGGCTTGAGCGACGACGACGCGAAAAAGACCGACGCAAATGTCTTATTTTAATTAGATATTAGTATTAGTATCAGCTCAGGATCCGAATCAAACCGCCGATCCAGGCGTCGCAGGGCTCGTCGATCGGAGCCAGCGTTAACCGTTTTTGAGCAAAGGACTCAACGACCGCTTTCAGCCAGTGATAACCAAGCGGAGCCTTATTTGCTCCTGTTGATCTCTCCAATTCATAGTCGACCCACTGTTCAAAGGAAAGCAGCATGATCCGTGTCGCCGTTTCCGTCTCTATTTCCTCTTTTCGCTTTACTATGTCGGTCCGCAGATCAACATCGGAGTCAACGACAAAGCCTGCTATCCGGCAATCGGGATGCGTCAAAAGCTTATCACGCAGTTCCTCTAACTCATCCCTCAGATAAGGCTTTCCGTATTTGGCATCCCAGGACTCAACAATGATCCTGTTCTCTGTAAGCTCAATATCGCCGATATTGCCATGCTTCTTATTGGCTGACCGCATCTGTGAAAGCGGAACGACAGCCGAACGCCCCAAAAGACAAAGTTCACCCATCGCCTGCAGCAGACCGTGCATTGTGACCTCAAAGGCCCGCGCGGAATATTCGGTGCTGTTATAGAAGGTAGTCAACAACCGCTCTATTTTTGAAAACCCGTCCTGTCGGTGTTTTTCCACCAGGTCGCAGGCATGCTCGGCGAGCTTCTGAAAGTGTTCGGAACGGTTCTGCAGCAGGCCCATCAAATAGCAAAGCGCCGGCTCCGGGGGCATTGTATCACTTTCAAGCGCGTCGACTATGGCGATCCATTCCTTAAACGGTCCCCGCATGTCCGCCTTATATAAACTCGTATACGGATAATTCTCGGCGAGGCTCCGAGTCATGAAAAGACCGTAGCTGTTCAGATTCAAAAGTCCGTGTTCCCGGAGAAACGGCGTGATATAATTGGCGTCGATCGTCCTCATGGAGATCCCTTCGACCCATGAGAAGGACCCTCGCCGGGGCGTTCCCTTATGAAGGCGAATATTCTGTTCCGGTGCAACGCTCTTGATCGTGAGCTGTAAAAAGGCAAGTCCCACCAAAGCCCTTCCGGCCTCGCTGGTTATCCCGTCGACCATATTCCGTAACAGCGTCTTATTATTCTCTGACAGGGGAGAGAGATCCGCTTTTGAAACTGAACGGAATCTCTCTTCAAGATAGCCGTGAGACAACGCGGCGTTGATCCTGGCGTACCGCTTTTGGGCCGCCTGACTTTGGGGGCCCACATGGAAAACGGTCGTGTCACCTTCCTGATGAAGCTCATACCGATCCTCGTATATATCGAGGTGTTTTTTGTCTCTGTCAGCCGCCATGTTTTCGGTTCCTTTCTTATGAACTCTTTGAATAAATCGATATGCCGATAACGGCGAGCGGATCTTTCGCCGGATGAAGCCGAAAAACGCGGGAATACTCAAGATTTTTCGGCAAAATATGACGGAAAATGCCGCCGGGATCGGCGCGGCGATTTGTTCAGCGGTTCCTTATAATTTTTTCCAAAGCTGAACGCTCAGGGGCGTAAGTGTCGGGAACACATAGGGAACGAGCCAATGATCCTCTTCGATTTGCGGATTTGTGGAATGATTTCGTATTTCATAACCCAACGTTCTCAAATGGACCGCCGCGGCATGCACATCGCTTTTCCCGATCCCCCAAATTTGAGATAACCGCTCCGTGCTTTGGATCTCCGGAACGGAACGCCTGTTGAGGATGCTACGCAACACCCGCGCGTAAGGTACGCTGTCGGAAATCTCGCCGGTAGTTACGATTTTAGGGACATACTGATAGTAACCGTTTAGCTGTACCAGATCCGCCTTGATGGAATTATCGATCAACTCTTTTTCAAACGCCTTCCACGCGACGGTATACCCGAGTACGGCCTGTGTACGGACGATCAGCTCGACACGCTCTACCCCGACAGCCCATTTTCCATCCCTTCCGGCTATGCCGATATGATAAAGAATATTTCCCTCATCGCTTTTCGCGTCCGAGACGTCAATAACAAGATCGCCGCCCCAGCTTACAGAGACTTTAAAGTCAGAAGCATCCCTTTCCCCTTCCTTCAATCGGAAGGTAGGACTCATGCCGCAAAAATAATTTCGTGATCCCGGCAGAGATCCGGGTTCTTTTTTCAGGGCCTTTATCGCCATGCCCGCCTTTTTTCGGTATACCTCCGTCAACTCCCGCTTACGCTTTCTGAATGACAGTTCTTCATGGTCCTCAAGAAGTGCAAGCTCGAAGGGGAACCTTGTCCCGAAAACCTGCTGGCGAATGGCGACAGCCATCATTCGCGCCAGTTGAGGAGGAACGGAATTTCCGATCTGCTTTACGGCAATTTGCTTTTTCCCGCTGATTTCATAGTCATCGGGAAACGTTTGCAGTCTCTTGTATTCCTCATAAGTAAAAAACCTGTTATCCCAATGGAGAGGACCCGTATATGCGCCGCCGCTGGCTTTGATGGTTCTCACCGGAGTATTTGGATCGGCTTTATAAAGGAAATCCGAAAACTTTGACCTCCATGCGAATATGGGGTTGGGATGTCCCAGTTCCTCGGTATAAAAGCTATAGTTCAATCCCGGCGGGATATCGTCAAGTAAGCCCGCAAATCTTCCGCCAAGTCTATTCGACTCTATTGATTCTCGGGAGATAACGCCTTCAATCGCGGTCTCCGCGTTGTAGAAGGGCTGCGAATCGATAGAATCCGGCCCGTGCGTAGGTCTGGGAAATTTGAAAACGCCATCCTTCAATCCCACTATTATAAGACGCTCTCTGTGTTGAGGCACGCCATAGTCGGCCGCGTCCACGATCCTGTAAAACAGTTTGTAGCCAACATCGGAAAACGCCTTCAGGATCTCTTTCCACGCTTCGCCGTTCTGCGCGCCAACAATACCGTAGACATTTTCAAATAAAAAGCCTTTAGGGGAAAGCTCTGTTAACAGCCTTACATATTCTCTGAAGAGGACCCCTCTAGCATCGGTTGTCCCCGGGACGCCGTTTGCCCGCCGGCCCGCGGCGCTGAATGTCTGGCACGGAGGTCCGCCTATGATGAAATCGATCTGTCCGATGTCCGTTCCCGAATAGTCCCTTATATCGATGCAGTTGACCCTTGCGTTAGGGAAGCGTTTTCCGGCACCCGAATTTAATTCGAGGGTCTCGCAAAACTTTTCCTCTATCTCTACTGATCCAATAATATCGAAGCCAACATCGGAAAACCCGATATCCAATCCGCCGGCGCCTGAAAAAAGACTTAGCGTTCGGATCGCCCGGATATTGTTCTCCTTCAACCATTTTCTTATGGAATCGCCAAATCTGTCCGGCCACGCGGGTATGTTCCCTTCACAACCCAGTGAGTCGCATATCGACTGAAAGGTTTTTCCCCAATCATCCCGCTCAAAAAGGGTTAGCTGCTCCATTAGACGATGACTCCCATTACAGTATAGTTCCCGCCAAAATATCGCCAACATACATAATAACAAATTCGGTCATCAAACGCAAGATACAGGGACAAAACTTCTTTATGGCGTCGTCAAGAGGGAGGACTTCAAAAGAAAGCCGCCGGATATCGCGCGGGCGATAGTGGAGGTGACCTCCGCCGGTTTCGGAAAAAACGGCTGAGGACCGGCGTCACAGGATGGAGAGCGCCGCCCGGCCCCGGCCGATCAGATGAGCTTTTCATAGGCCACCCGCTCGGCGCCGGATAGGAGGCGGATGATACCCCGGCGGGCATAGCCATTTTTCTCAAGGGCGGCGCGCATGGCGGCGTTGCCGGCGTGGGTGTCGCAGCGGAGGACGGAAAGGCCGGCGGCGCGGGTGAGGGAAGCGCAGTGATCCATGATAAAAGACGCCGCGCCCAGGCGCTTCAGGCCGGGATCAACGGCGATGCGGTGGATGATGCCGTACTCCGGAGCATCGGCGAGCCACGCACCGTTATAGATCGCGTCGTAGGTGGGCTCGTGCCCCACGTACACCGCCGCCGTGGCGACGACAAGGCCGTCGCGCTCCACCACCCTGGATATTCCCCGCGTGATGTCCGCCAGGGCGGTTTCTTCGTTTGGATAGCCGTCCTGCCACTGGTCGATGCCGAGGGCGCGCAGGGAGGCGCGGGCCAGGTCGTAAAGCTCCGCCACCCGGGGAATATCGGACGTCTTGGCGTCCCTGATCGTCACGTTGTCCATCTTTTACCACTCCGCTATTTTGTATTCGGACGGATTATAGCACAAAAGCGCGGGGGTTTCTACGGTTTTTCACAAATTCCCTTGATTTATTCCCGCGCCGGTGGTAAATTACCATTGCCGGAACAGCCGGCGGGGAGGTCTGCGTATGAAAACGGAAATCGGGAGATCGCGGTGCTTTTTGCGGCCCGCGCCCTTTCGGAAAAGGCTCGTCGTGATGATGCTGGGCGTGCTGGCCCAGGGCTTCGGGTTGTCGCTGCTTCGGGCCGTCGATCTGGGGCTGGATCCCTGCTCGTGCCTGACGCAGGGTGTGGTAAATCATGTGCCCCTGAGCTTCGGCACCTGCCAGCTGCTGTGCCACCTGGTGACGTTTCTCGTGGTGCTTCGGTTCGATATGAGCCGCATCGGCTTCGGCACCGTGGGGAACATGGTTTTTCTTGGATACATATCGGACTTTTTCACCTGGATCTACAAAATCGCCCTGCCGGAGGGGTTCTTTGGATCCACTCTGGTCCGGTTCCTGGTTCTTCTTCCCAGTCTCGCGGTGTTCATGCTGGGCGCGGCGGCGTACATGAGTTCGGGGCTTGGCTCCTCCCCCTATGACGCGGTGCCGTTCATCATTTCGGAGCATGTAAAGAAGCCGTCCTTCCGCTGGATACGTATTCTCTGGGACCTGAGCTTTACGTTGATGGGGCTGATTTTGGGCGTGATCCCCGGAATCGTCACGTTGGCGGTGGCTTTCTTCCTCGGGCCGGTGGTCTCCTGGATGCAGAGGAAGCTGGAGGATACGCTGTTCGCCCAAAAGGCGTAAACACAGGCATTACAGATCACAGGAGATCCGGGGGAAGCCGTCTGCGCGCCCCCGGAATTTTTCCCTGTCGGGGACGGCGAGGCGTTCGACAGGTATTCCCTTGGCCAAAAGGACTCGGAAGCTTCGCGTATAGCGGCGGTACAGGGTGAAAAGCTCCACGGCCCTTTCCTCGTCCCCGTAAACCTTCCACAGCCCCGTGTATTTACATCGCTTTTTCTCGATGAACCCTCTGACATCCTCCGGCGGATAGCCCAGGAAAAGGCCGATCTCGTGGGGAAACGGACGGGAGGCCGCCAGCCTTTCCCTGAGATGCCAAAGGCACTGATCCGGGTCCCACGCGATGTATCCGCGCGCGCAAAGGATCTCCGCCGCGCCCTCGCGCCTGAGGTCCTCCCTCAGATACGCGGGCCGATAGGCGTAAACGAGCGCTCTTGTCCCACGGACACCCAGCGCCGTCACCCGCAGCCCCATTGGCGCGAGCTTGCGGTCGGCACGGAACAGCTCACAAAAGAGCCCGCCGTCCAGCTCCTTCGCGAAAAGGCTCCCCGTTTTCATCCCCGCCAGCGTCGGCGCGCAGTGATCGACAAGCATCTTATCCAGCATTTTTGTCCCCCGGAAGATAATACGAATACTTATTACTCCGGAAATGAAAGCTTCGCAGGAGCAATAATGGTCATGTTTTGTTTGCCGCACAGCGGCGAGTACAACGGCTTATAAAATATCAGTTTATTCTTCCCCGCCCGCCGGACAATAACCGCCGTAAAACTTATTGTGATCCGACAAATGCTGTCACAGGTTCGATACGCCAAGGAGCGCGCGGCCGCGCTGCCGTCCTTGACGGGTGTCAGCCCGCATTATTGCGCCACCGTATAAAGCGCGTAGAAGTAGTCTTTTTTGTCCATCAGCTCTTCAAACGTCCCCGTTTCAATGATATGTCCGTCCTTCAGGACGATAATGCCGTCATACCGCTTCAGGAGCGATTCTACCAGGGCGTGGGTCACGACGATCCGGGTGATGCCGTCCAGCTTCAATATATCACCGGTCACCTGATACGCCGTCCGCGCGTCAAGGGCGGCTGTCACCTCGTCGGCAAGTAAAACCGACGATTTCTGTAAGAGGCTCCGGGCAATGGAGATTCGCTGCTTTTCGCCGCCGGATAAGCCCTTCCCGTTTTCGCCGCACAGATAGTCCGCGCCGCGCTCCTCTATGAGCCGCGACAGGCCCGAAAGCTCGATCGCCCGGTCCACCTCCGCCGCCGGGAAGTCCCGGAACATGGTGATGTTGTCCCGGATGGAGGCGTCGAACACAAACACATTCTGCTCGACCATGGACACCAGCTCATATAAGGACTTGCTGCTGATCCCCCTGAGTTCCGCGTCGTCATAGCATATCGTCCCCTCGTAGTCGCGGCGCGACGCCATCAGCAGATTCAAAAGCGTGGATTTCCCGCTGCCGGAGGCCCCGACAATGGCATAGCTCTTTCCCGCCTTGAACTCCATGTCGATGCCGTGGAGTATCTCATTCCCCGGCTCATAGCCAAAGCTCAGATCACGCACCAAAATGCCTTTTTCAAGGTGATTGGGAATATCAGCTCCCTCGTCCCGGACGTTTGCCTCTAAAGCCTGCGCCATTTTATCGACGAGCCCCAGCGCGGCCCGGCGGCTTGCCAACAGCTCCGGCATTTCACGTATCGAGGTTATCACCGCGCCGGTCAGATCCAAAAAGATAAAGATGATTCCCGGAGTAATGCCGAAGCCGAAGCTTTTCAGTACCGCCCCCGCGAGAAATGTGCCGAGCTGCGCGGAAATCCCCGCGATGCCGCCGATTGTCGAAAGAATGATGGACACCTTCCGCTTTTGACATTTGGCGGTTTCGACGGCGGTGCCGCTATGCTCCAAAAGCTCTACGGCGGAGGCCTCGGCTCTGAAGCTCTTTATGACGGAGAAGCCGCTGAGTATATCCTTGAGCGAGGCGACAAAACCGGCATTTTTCTCCGATACCTCTTTTTCAGCCTTTTCCATATGCGCGCCCGCCCGCAGGGACGCGAGAAGCGGCAGCGCGCACAGTACGATGGCGATGGCGGCAAGGATCGGGCTGTACAGGATCATCAGGACCGTCGCGCCGGCGGCCCAAACGGTGTTGAATACCAGGATATACTGCTTTTCAAGATAGTTGGCCTCAATTGAGGCCAGGTCGTTGGAAAACGCGGAAAGATATACGCCCGTCGCCTCGCTTTGAAAGGACGCCATGTTTTTCTTGACAAGTTTTTCAAACGCAAAGCTCTTAAACTGTGTCATCGCCGTTTTCATAAAGCGGGGCTCCGATGTGTAATCGAGACCCTTGAGCGGGATGATCGCAAGGATCAAACCGGCTGTCATAAGCGCCAGCGTGCCCAGTGAATACGCGCCGTTTTCGCCGTCGATGCAGTCGATAAGCACCTTGATGAGCCACGCGACCGCCAAATTCAGTACGCCAAACAGCGCCGAGGACAGGAGCATTCCGAAATAGGCCGGCCTGTTGCCCTTGAAAAACCTTGAGATATACTCCCTTCGGACGGACGATCGGCCGCTATTCTTCATTTTTGATTTCCTCCCACATTTCCGCAAGTGATTTGTTCTCCAATGTATTGATGGCTTTGACGACCGCTTCCGCGGCGGTGCTTCCCAGACCGTCGAAGGCCGTCTGACGCTCAGCCGCGCTTACAAAGCGCAGACTGTTCGCGGAATAGTCGGGGCTTCGGTCAAATCCCTCCGCCAGCTTTTTCGCCGACAGCAGGGAAGCGCGGGCATCGCCGGTTTTCCCCAGCTTCAGCTGTGCGTGGGCAAGGCAGACGTAGAAATCCGCACACGGCTTGTCAAAAAGATTGCTCGTTCCCTCCGTTTTCAGACTGGCAAAAAAATCCAGAGCAAGCGCAAGGACCGAAGCCCCGGAGGCATAGTCGTCCCGCTTGAAATACACGTTCATAAAGCCGTTGACAATCCGTATCAGCATAGCCGAGACGGATACCAGCGCCGTGGAAAGGTACCCGTCCGCCTCCTGGGGGCGATCGCAGGTGCCCGCGAGATACTGCCCGATCACATCGTCGTTTATGCCGCGCGGGTTATTGCTTTTCAGCAGCTCCAGGGCCTTTTCCTCCTGGCCAAGCTCCATATGCGCGACGGCCATGTCGTATGTGATGGAAATTTCGCTGATTTTCGGGTCGGTATTCTGCCCCAGCAAAAGGATCGCGCGGTCCATCAGCCCGATGGACCGCCGAAGCAGCGGTTTTTCATCGCTCATCAGCCCGAAAAGGTAGTGAAGCATCGCGCTCTGATACACGATATCAAAGCTGTTTGGGTAGCGGAGCAATGCCTTTTCGGCCTCGGCAAGCCCGGCTTTATCCCTGTTATGCAGATACTCTTTGAGCCGGGCGGCCGTGTCGGCCTGCTTGTTGTTCTTCACCTCATAGCCAAGAAGCACATCCACAGATGTGTCAAACAGATCAGCCAGCTCCACAAGCAGCGACAAGTCGGGCGCGGATAGATTCGCCTCCCATTTATAGACCGCTCCGACGGTAACGCCAAGGGCGTCCGCCACCTGCTGCTGTGTCAGTGAACGGGCCCGCCTCTGAGCGCGTATGTTTTCCGAAAGGTTTATGTTCATACACATTCCTCCTTGTTTTTGTATGATATGATTATAACGCCTCTATCCGAGCTTTTGAACACACCGTTCGTATAATTTTGAGAGAGATTATTATACCGGCGGTATGGGTCCGGCCCAATGACATAACAGATGTATGCCCGGGCGGACAGCAAAAAAGAGTCCCCCTCCGATCAATTGATGATCAGAGGGGGATTCTCAGCGCCAGAAACCGTTACGATCGGTTCCTTATCTCTGCCGGGCCAGGGGAATGCGGTCCTTTGTACGGTCCTTTTATCACGACGCGGTTTTTTCGGTCAACGCCCCGCCCACGGTCACCGCCGGGAGGCGTGTTCCGAGCCTTCCAAGAAGCTCCGGGGTAAAGCTGCCGGACTGCTCCGCCACAAGAGCCGCGCCGATGGTCAGATCCCCGTCGCCGCCGATGACCGTCACAACATCGCCCGGCGCGGCGGCGGGGATGTCGGTGACGTCCACCGTCAGCTGATCCATGCAGATCCTGCCCACGATGGGGGCGTACCGTCCCCGGATGAGGACGCCGCCAACACCGGACAAAGCCCTGGGCACACCGTCGCAGTACCCGATGGACACCGCCGCCACACGGCTGTCACGCCCTGCCCGGAAGGCGCGGCCATAGCCCACGCCCTCTCCGGCCCGCACTGTCTGGATCGAGGCCGCGCGGGCTCTCAGGGACAGCACGGGCCGCAGGTCCGGCTTGACGCGGGTGGGCCTGTCCACATAGGACAGCACGCCGTAGAGCGCCACGCCTATCCTGGCCCAGCCGCATTTCAGCTCCGGATAGTTCAGAAGTCCGTAGGTACTCTGGATGTGCGTCTTTGGTATACGGAACCCCTTCCTCCTGAGCCGGGACGTAACGGAGCGGAACCGGTCGATCTGGAGCCGGGAATACTCCATATCTCCGGCCTCCAGGCTGTCGGAGCAGCTGAGGTGGGTGTATAATCCACGCACGTCCAGCTTGTCCATGCCCATGATCAGCTCGACCGACCCGGGATCGTCCCAGCGGACCCCGAAGCGGTGCATCCCCGTGTCGATCTCGATATGTACCTTCACCGGCACGCCGGCGGCCTGAAGCTCCCGCGCATGGGTCATGCTCACCGCCGTGGCCGTCAGATCCAGGGCGCGCAGCTCCGATACCCGCTCCGGGGAGGTATACCCGAAGATCAGAATGTCGCCCCGGACACCGGCACGGCGCAGCGCCTCTCCCTCCTCCACCGTCGCCACGGCGAAGGCACGGACGCCGATGGCGTCCAGGTGCCGCCCGATGATGGCCGCGCCGTGGCCGTAGGCGTTGGCTTTAAGTACCGCCATCAGCTGGCATCCCGGCCGCATAAGGGCGCGCAGGGTCTCCACGTTGTGGGTCAGCGCGTCCAGATCAAGCTCGATCCACGCCCGCTGTGTGGCGGGGGTATACTTGTGATCACTCATCTAAAACGTCCCCTATCAGTCTCGTCAAAAGCTCCGTAAATGTAATTCCTGCCCCCTTCATCATATTTGGATATCTGCTGTGGGCAGTAAGGCCCGGGATGGTGTTGACCTCGTTGAACACCACCCGCCCCTCCGGCGTCAGGAACATATCCACTCTGGCAAAGCCGGAGCATCCAAGGGCTCTGTAGATCCTGACGGCGGTGTCCTGTATCCTCCGCTCGGTCTCCGGCGGGATCCTGGCGGGCATGTGGATCACGGAGCCGCGACCGCTGTACTTCTCGTCAAAGCCGAAGAAGCCGGTCGTGACCTCCACCTCGTCCACCCGGCCCAGGGTCAGCTCCGCTGTGCCGAGTACGGCACAGCCCACCTCGAAGCCGGGTACCTCCCGCTCCACGGTGACGGCCGAGTCAAATTTAAGCGCCGCCCGGATCGCCCCGTCCAGCTCCTCCGCCGCCGTGACACGGGTGATCCCGAAGGAGGAGCCGGCCCGGAGGGGCTTGACGTAAACCGGTAACCCCAGCTCGGCTATGTCCCGCCGGGCCCCCTCCAGCTCCCGGCGGGTAAAGGTCACGGCGCGGGGCACCTCCACTCCGGCGGCGGATACCAGCCTGTGGGCCCTGTCCTTATCCATGCACACCGCGGAGGCCAGCACGCCGCACCCCGCCAGCGGTATGCCCGCAACCTCCAGAAGGCCCTGGACCGTGCCGTCCTCCCCGTTTCTGCCGTGAAGCACCGGGATGGCCGCGTCTACCGTCAGGATCTCCGCCGCGCGGTTTCTCAGCTTCAATAATCCCCGCTCACGGCCCAGTGACACCGTCACCGGTGTCAGAAGCCCGGCGTCCCGGAGCCAGCCGTCGTTCTCCAGCGCCCCATAGGGGCCGGCGTAGAGGTACCACTCCCCGTCACGGGTTATACCGACGGGCACGGCCTCGTATTTTTCCGCGTCAAGATTCCTCAGTACGGCCAGGGCCGATTGGAGCGACACGTCATGCTCCGGGGACGCCCCGCCGAAGATCACCGCGATCCTTTTCCTGTTCATGACTTGTCCTCCTCGATATATGTCCCCGCCGGAAGCCGATATTTTATCTCGCACTCGTTTGTGTAGAGCGGCCGCACCGTATATTTGCCGGTACGCAGATCCGTTTCCGCTCGGGCGACCTCCGCCAGCTCATAGATCCTGCCGTCCCGCCGCCGATAGGTCAGCGAGGTGTTCATCACCTCGTAGGCGCTCTCCGCCGGGTTCTGAGAAAGCACCCGCCCGTAGATCCGCTCCGCGTCGAAGCTGATCTCGAGCTGGAAGGTGTTGTCCGTGTCGTTCCTGACCTTCAGGTCCGTCCAACCCTCGATTATGGTGGCGTCCACCCCGTGGGGCATCTCGTCGGAGTTGGGCGGCAGCCCCTCCACCGGGTGGCCCCGGCGCTCCGTCACCGTCAGCGGCGTGTGAAGGAAAAGCCAGTAGAGCAGATTGCTGATCTGGCACAGTCCGCCGCCGTAGGAGGGCACGATGGCGCCGTCCATCAGCAGAAGTCCTTCCTTATAGGGCTCGTCCCTGTCGGCGTACCGTGCCAGCCGCCAGAAAGAGAATGTCTCCCCCGGCCTTATCAGCACCCGGTCAATGGCGCCGGCGGCAAGCCGCAGGTTGTGGACCTTGTTCACCTGGTATTTCATGTCATATCCGCTGTTTTTGTTGAGCAGTACGTCCGACGCCTCGTAATATGTGAAGGGCAGCTCCCGTTCGGATCTTGTCAGGGCGTATCTGTTCTTATCAAGGCGCATTTTAAGATAGAAAAGCCGCCGTCTCTCCCAGCGCCTCAGGGGGAGAAGGAACGGAAACCGCTGTGTGAGTCTCGTCCGCGCCATAGGCGTACCTCCCTGCTTTTGATATTATCCTATCCCGTTTTTGTGACTGGACGGTGACTCCTTCATTACAATTTCGTAATACGTAACGTAATACACAAAATGACTTCGCCCCCGCGTCCGGTACGATGCTCGTACCGGACGCGGGGGCGAAATTCTCTCTTTTTTCCGCGAATTTCCTGATACTAATTAAGGCTTATTATACATTAGTATTGATTCACACTTTTTTCCCGCCCCTGAAAAAAATTTGAAAAAACGCAAATTTCCTGTTGACAAACAACCGTATTACTCATATAATACGGTTAGAGAAACCGTATTACTTGACTAATACGGTCACGCGGAAAGGAGGCGGTGACATGGTGAGCTTCGCGGGCTTCCCCCCGGAGGGGGAGGGGCCCATCTATCTGCGGATCGTCCGCTTCATTCGGGCGGGGGTGGCGGCGGGCGTTATCGTGGACGGGGACGAGATGCCCTCCCGGCGGGTGGTTTCGGCCACCCTGGGCGTCAACCCGAACACGGTGCAGAAGGCCTACCGGATGCTGGAGGAGGAGGGCCTGATGGTCTCCCGTTCCGGGGCGAAGAGCTTCGCGGCGGTGACGCCGGAGAGCGTGGAGGCCGCGCGGGCGCGGCTGCGGGCCGAGGAGATCGGGCGGGTCGTCTCGGCGCTGAGAAGAAGCGGCATGGAAAAGGCGGAGGCCATGGATCTCATATCCCGCATCTGGGATGAGGACGCTGAAAATGAGGAAAGGGGAGTGGAGATATGAAAAGGACGTTGTCGATACCGGCGCTCTGGGTGCGTATGACCTTCCGGGGCGCCGTGGGGATCATTGCCGTGATGGCGGCGGTGGAGCTTATACTTTACCGCCGGCTTCTTCCCGACGTGGCCGCGGGGCACATCACGTTGTTTTCGGCCTTTACCGACAGGATGTATCTCACCTACATCTTCCGCGCGGCTGTCGCGCTGATGTTCTTCTGGCTGGTCCTCTCCTGCAGGGCCGAAAGCGCGACCATGGGCCGGCTTTCCGTCTCTCAGGCGGGGTCCACCGTCTGGTACGCCGCCGTGGTCCTCTGCTGGTTTGTCATTCTCTATGCCGCCCAGATCGGCACGGTGCGGGTCGCCTGCCGCTGGTTTTACGGCGCGGTGGACCCGGCGGCGGTCAGCGGCCAGTCCCTGATGATCGCCTGCTACGAGAGTACCGCCCTCCACGGCCTCCTGCCCCTGTCCGACTGGCTGGCCGGTGTGACCATGGCGGTCCTGTTCACGGGCCTGAGCGTATCGGTCGCCGTGGATACCCACGCCATGCGCCGGAGCGGCGGTTTCCCGCTGGTATCGGGCATCCTGGCGGCTGTGACGGAGCTGATGTTCGGACGGTTCGGCGCCGGTGTCCACTGGGTCGTCCTCGCCGGCGCCGTCCTGCTGACGGCGTACCAGATCGTCCGCCTTGTCCTGATGGCCGTGAGCGCCGGGAGGGGGGACGGGGGATGAAAAAGTACAAAATAGACCTCTCCCGCTATACCCCGGTGGGGGCGGAGACCCGCGATCAGCTGACAATAATGCTCGCCGCCCTGGTGATCTCCGCTCTGTGGAGCCTCAAGCTGCCCTTTGTTATCATCAGGGAGCTTAACGGTTTAAAAAGCTGTTTGGAAGCCGGCATGAATATTTACGTGGACAGTTTTTCCCGGCTCATCGGCTCGGCGTTCTATGGCTTTTACATTATCGCGCTGGTGTCGGCGGGGCTGGCGGTGTGGAATTACGCCAGCCACCGGCAGGGGTCGCGGGCAGACTATCTGATGCGCCGCCTCCCGGACAGGTGGGAGTACCACCGCAGGTGCCTCGCCGTACCGCTGGCGGGGATCCTGATCTCCCTGGGGCTGGCGCTGGTTCTCCGGCTTTTGTACGGGGCGCTCTACTGGAACATGTTCGACGAAATCACCCGTGGTCTCGAGGACCCGGAGCGGTTTTTGCGGTCCGAGGACTTTACCGTCTATCACAGGGGGTGGCTCTACCGGTGAAAAACAACAGGATACATTGGAAGGCGCTGGCCCCCGAGGGCGTCAGCGCCAAAAAGGAGGTCCTCTTCACCGGGCTCGCCCTCCTGGCCTCCGGGGTCTGGAGCCTGGGGACCCTGAGGCGTCTGGGCGGCGAGTTCGACGCCCTGGCCCCACAGGCGGCGGAGGGCAAGGCGGTGGCCCTGACGGGCTTTCAGGGCATCCTGGGTACGGCCCTCTTCGGATTTTATCTCACGGCCATCGCCATGGTGTTCCTGGCCATGTGGCACTACGCGAAGCTGAGAAAACCGGACCCCAAAACCGGGAAGCCCGGGAAAATCGACAGCCCCCACGTCAGGGCGCTGGCCATACCGGCCCTGGGGGTGATCCTGGCCCTGTGTCTCTCGCTGATCCTCTATTTTGCCTACCACGCGGCCTTTCTCACGAACCGGGGGCGCATAGAGGAGATCTTCAACCGGGCCTACGGGGCCATACAAGCGGCAAACGGAGGTGGAAACAATGCTTGAGCTTAAAGAAGTCACAAAATTCTACAGGTGGAACAAGGCGCTGGACAAGGTGGATCTCACCGTCGGCCCCGGCGAGATCGTGGGCCTTTTCGGGGAGAACGGCGCGGGCAAGACCACGCTCATGAAGGCGGTCCTGGGGCTTATCGGATACGCGGGCCAGATCACCCTGGACGGCGATCCGGTGAGCCGCCGGAACATCGAGCGGTTTTCCTACGCCACCAGCGAACACTCCTTTTTCCCCACCCTGACCCCCGACGGGCACAGGGATTTCTACAAAAGCCACTTTGAACATTGGCGGGACAAGCGCTTCGCCGCCCTGATGGATTTCTTCCGGCTTCCCAAAAACAGGGTCCTGCGCAATTACTCCACCGGCCAGCAAAACCAGTTCGAGGTCATCCTGGCCCTCTCCCAGGGCGCCGACTACATCCTGATGGATGAGCCCTTCGCCGGCAACGACGTGTTCAACCGGGAGGACTTCTACAAGGTCCTGCTCGGCATCCTGGAGCCCACGGAGACCGTTATCCTCTCCACGCACCTTTTGGAGGAGGTGGAGAACTTCGTCTCCCGTGCCGTCCTCATCAAAAAGGGCGCCATCGTGGGGGACGAGAGGATGAGCGATCTGGAGGACAGGGGTGAGACCCTGCTGTCCTATGTGAAGCGGGCCTACGGCTACGAGCCGGACCGGGTGAGCCGCGCCCTCGACAGGCTCACCGGCGAGGAGACAGACGGGGAGGAGGGGGACAAATGAAACACCTGGCGGTTTTCGCGCTTGTCCTGGTCCTGTCGGTCTCCCTGCTCCTGGGCACCGCCGTGTCCCTGTTCGACGCCCAGGATAACGTGGAGGTCAGAGAGACCTGTATGGGCGACAGGTCGGCCTTACAGGGCCTTACGGTCACCTTCCACAGCACCGCCAATATCATCGGCTGGGATACGGCCTTCACCTTCGGCGAGGGCGCGGCGGAGCCCAGGTCCGATTTCACCTACAAGCCGAAGTATAGCTACCGGAATCTGTCCCCGTCCTTCGATATGGAGCTGTGGTCCCCGGTTTTTTCCACCGAATCTAGCAGCACGGTAGCCGGCCTTTCCCTGGCCTACAACAACTCGAATGACCGTTACGACCGCAAGGTGAACGAGGTGGTCGGGAGGACGAACCCCGGTGAGATACGAAGCGAGGTCTTTTATCTGGCGGACATTGTTGACCTGCTCCCCTGGGAGCTTGACAGCAGCTATGGCTTCTACTCGGGCGGCGACAACGCAAGGCAGAGAAATGACCTGGCCGATCTGTTCCGCGTCCGCGTCCCGGAGGATGAGATGGTGGAGATTACGGTCAAAAAGTCCGTCGGGCGGCTGTCGGTGTACTCCCACTATGTGGAGGAGTACCACGAGCCCCTTGTCAGGCCCGTCTCAGACGACAGGGAGGCGAGTGCCCCCGCTAATGGCTCCCTTACTTCCCCTACGGTCCGCGCCTTTGGCGACGCGGGGGAAGCCGGCGTCTGGGTCTACCCCACGGTGCTGGACAGGGACGGCGGAAACGTGGTGGAATACCGGGACGGCCAGGGACTCTACTTCATTCCCCGCGCCGTGGGAGATCTCGCGGAGCAGATACCGTCCTCGGAGCTTTTTGCGGTCGAATACGGAGGCCTCCTCCCAAAGCGGGGAAGGCTCCTCTATCCCACCGACGAGACCCCGGTGGGCCTCCATCTCTCCTCCGACGAAAAGCACGTACAGCTTTTCACCAAAGTCGACGGGATGCTTTGGCTCACGGTCCTGGACGCCTCGGACGGCACGCTCATCGACCGGATGGAGGTCATGCCCTTTGACGGGGACGGCTTCTTGTATGAGCGGGAGAAGGGGACGAGGTTCCTGGCCTGCGACAAGGCCGGCGGCCTGTTCGTTGCGGAGGAGCGGGACGGCTCCGCCGCCCCCGTCCTCACCACCGCCATCGACCTGGACACCTCCCTTGACGGCAGATATTTTGTCAGCGACCTTTTCCGCAACAGCGACTACACCGACTTCGCCTTTGACGGCACGCGTCTCGCCGTCGCCGACGGCTCGGATCAGATTCTGATGACGGCGGACGAGAGCGGCATCACCTGTGTCGCCCGTCTCGAATACAGCCCCGTCTGGAACGGCACCACGGGCGATCATTACGTCAGCTCCGCCCACCCCACCTTCTGGGACGTCGCCATGGAGGTAAGCTTCGACGGAGAAGATTGAGGCTTAAAAAATGGAGCCGTGAAGGCCCCGCCCAAAACAGCTGTCGCCGCCCGAATTTCGGGCGGCGACATATTAGCTTAGCCGAACACCTCGGCGTAGTAGTCCTCGCTGACGATCTGCTTCGCGTATTTTATCTTGCCGCTGACGAGCTTTTTGACGCTCGCCACATAGTCGTCGTCCACCGTGATGCCCTCGTTGGGGGTGAAGGTTTTGGTGTTGGCGTCATAAGCTCCGGCCGCCGTGATCCAGCTGTTGCCCTGGCCGTGGTTGCTGGCGAAGATCACCAGGGGCATACAGCTTGAATATTTGTCCGGCTCGAAGTTCGTGGCGAACACGTCCCGCCCGGAATAGAGCCGCGAGTCGTAGGGCAGGCCGAAGAGGTTGGCGACGGTGGGCACGATGTCGCAGGAGTAGCAGGGCGTGTCCACAATGACCGGCTCCCGGACGGAGGGGGACCACATGATCAGCGTGGTCAGATACCGGGACATGTCGCTGTCCGTGTCCGTGACGCCCCGAAGCTCGTTGTAGTAGTCCGCGTCGTCCGTCAGCATCCGGTAGGGGTAATGGTCGGTGGAGAGGACGATCAGCGTATCGTCCGCGATGCCGGCGGCCTCCAGCTTGTCCACCAGGGTCTTCATGGCGGCCTCCAGCTCCAGGTTGCAGGCGATGTAGGCCTGAACGGTGGTGGAGGCGTTGGGATAGGCGGCCTGGACGGCGGCCTTGTTCTTGTTGGCCATGTCGTTGGCCCAGTTCCAGTTGGCGTGGGCGCTGACGGTCATATAGTAGGTGTGGAAGGGTGTTCCCGTCTTCAGATACTCGCCGATATACTGATCCGCCGTGACATCCATCAGCGTCACGTCGGACCTGGGCCAGTCGTCCACCTGATCCTCCGGCCAGGCCAGACCGCCCTCGGTGCCGCCGTTGATGGCGTTGAAGTGGCGGTAGCCCAGAGTCGGGTAGAGCTGGTCGCGCTTGTAGAAGGTATACCAGTGGTTGTGGTAGGCGTTGACGTTGTAGCCGGCCTCGGTGAAGAGGCTTCCCAGCGTGACGGGCATGGAGTTTCCAATCACCTCATAGATGGTCATCCTGCCGTTCACCCAGTTGGGGATGACGCCGGTCATGTTGGCAAACTCCCCGCCGGCGGTGGACATGGTCCAGTCGGGCTGGTAGTAGCTGTTGAACACAAAGCCCTCGTGGCTGAGCTTCCACAGCGTGGGCGTCAGCTCCGGGCTCATGGCCGCGGTGGAGAAGGACTCCGCCGTGATGAAGATGAGGTTCTTGCCCTTGAAAAGCCCCGTGTACTCGTTTTGCTTTGAGGGCGTCAGCGAGCCGAAATACTCGTGCATGTTCCGGATGTCCTTGTCCGACGTCCCGTTTGCCAGCGCCTCGAAGTCGAGATCCTCCAGGACGTTGTAGCCGTATTCCACCGGCCTCGCCGGCGCGGTGTCGTCCGCGGTGTCCCCGCCGGAGGTATCGTCCGTGCTGTCCCCGCCGGTGGTCTCCCCGCCCGAGGGGAGGCCCGTGTCGTTCCAATCCGTGGAGTCTCCGCCCTGCTCGATATACCCGCTCATATCCTCCTCGGGGGTGCCAAAGACGGCGTACTCCAGCTCAAGGCGCAGGGAGGTCACAAGTCCGAAGCGCGGTATGGCGTTGGTGACCGAAAAATCATAGGTGTAATCGGCCTTCGCCGCCCCAAAGGCCGAGAGCCCCCAGCCGCCCAGCTGAAACGCCGCCGCCAGAATGAGGACGCCGGCCCTGAAGCCCCAGGGGCGGCCCTTTTTGTAGATTACCTGTTCCCGCATGAGACAGAACAGCACAAAGGGGATGAGGGACAGCGCGATGAAGGGCAGTATCTTTACGATGGTTCCGACGGTCTCCGCCTTAAAGTCCCCGGCCACCTCGCCGCCCATGGAGCTTATGGTGGTGAGGCCGAAATACGTGGAGAAGAACACCCTCACGCCCCGCTCCACGCAGTTGATCACAACGGTGAAAAGCAGCAGGAGCGCGCCGATGAGCCGCGAAAGGCCCTTGCGCGGTATCACGTCCAGCAGAAGGTATGTCAGGAGCCCCGCGGCCAGGGAAAAGAGCAGTATCCTCGCCAGCGCCGCGCCGAAAAACGGCGTATACTTGGCGTCAAACAGCCTCAGCAGCAGCTCCTCATACAGCACCGCCGCCGGGAAGAAGGAGATCGACAGCAGGGGATTTGCCCGCAGTCTTTTCCGTGGGGATACCGCCTGCCCCCGCCTTCCCGCCGGGGCGCCCGGGGC
>CANQSU010000018.1 GCA_947626585.1 uncultured Oscillospiraceae bacterium | reverse complement strand
GGATTTATTTATAAAACGCCGCCTTCCAATTCTTGTAGTCGATTAGGCAATACTTGGCAACCTGGTGAGTTTGGTTTTGGGAAACCCATCCGGGTTGACGCGCTCTAAGGACTCCCGTGCGTACTCTGTAAAATCCGGCTCTTTGCCGGCGCGCTCGTCTATATACATCCTGTAAAACAGGCCAGAATTGTAAACGCGGTTATATCCAAGACGGATCTGAAGATTGCTGTCTACGCCGGCATTCAGCGCGATCTTGATGGCCCTGGATAAGGCTGTGCGAAAGGAATACTTTCTTTTTTCGGTGGTGATGCCACGGAGCAGCCGATCGCCAGGCGCTCTTGGAAGGACAGTATAGCGCTTATCCTGATGGCTCGAACGCTTGACAACAAACTGATCTGTTCGGACGCAGACCCGAAAAGCCTTGATTGCCTCCCGGTAGAACGGATATTCCCTTCCGTTGTAGCGAATGACCAGATTCTCCAGGTCTACGGCGGTTGTTGGAAGCTCCAGCGCCTCCTCTTCCCGCAGGCCGATAAACGCAAGCCACAGGTAGCACCGGAGCAGACATTCCGTTGTGCAATCGTCTTCTGGAGACAGAACGGCGTCCAGAAATTGCTGAAGATGGGCAGGACTGGAAACCATTTGGCTGCGGATTTTCTCCGGCTGTGGACCGCTGACGTTATGAAGCGTCACCAGAGCAGGGTTGGCGCCTGGGACCTGTTTTTCTACGCACCAGGCCGCATATCGGCGAAGGATCGTGAGGCGGCTGAAGGAACTTTTGACCCGAATGCCAACCAGGTTTTGGAACACGGAAGCCATACGCTCCTCGTCCCAGGTGCAGAGGTCGGCGCCGTACTCCGTTTCGTATGGCGCGAACGCCTCGAACATATGGGCAGCACCGACCCTCCACTGTTCGGCTGTGGTAAATTCCTCGATAAACCTCGCCTTTAGCCTCCCATTATACATAAAGACTGGTCCTCCCTGATGGGTAAAACGCTGCCTTCCAGTTTTGGTAATCCCGAAGAGAAGACCGGGTTAGGAAGTTGGCTGTATTTGACCGTAGATTAGACCCATTCTTTCCAAAGTTATTCCGCACATAAACGGAAAAATCCGGCGTTTTGCCATCCAGTTCCGCTTCATATGTCCGATAAAACATGCCGGACATCAAAACTCTGGAATAGCCAAGATTGACGCTGATCTTTCCATCGGCTTTCTTGGGGTGAACGCGCCTGGATAGAACCACTCGGAGGGAGCGCTTGGTATCCGCGCTGGAAATGCGACGCAATATCCAGTCGCCCTCGTTGCGGTCTTTATATGGCCAGCATTCCTTCGGAAATTGTGGCTTTGGGATGCGAAACTGGCGAAGCTGAACACATGCCCGGAGCGCCGGAATGGCCTCCCTATAAATGGGGTACACCATCCCGTTATAGCGGATAATCAAGTCCGAAAAATCCACGGCGGAAGCGGGAAGAACCTCCGCATCCTCTTCCGGTACGCCAGAAAACGCCAGCCAAAGGAAGCCGCGGATTGCGCAATCCACCGTTTCGTCCGCCACCGGGGCGCAGATCTGATCCAGGCACCGCTGAAGATGGGCAGGGCTGGCAACCATTTGGCTACGAATCTTCTCCAACTGCGGCTCGATAATATTGGTGAGCTGCGATAGTTCAGGATTTGCTCCTGGGACGTTGTGACTGCAACACCAAGCCGCGTAGTTTTTAAGGATCAAGATCCGGTGATGGCCGCTGGTTGTGCGAACGCCTACCAAGGATTGCAGTACAGGCTTGATCTCATCCACGCTTCTGGTGCACACATCGGCGTTCCAAGATACCTCATAAGGCTCCAGCGCATTAAATAATGTTGCGACAGCGACCTGCGTGGAGGCGGATTTTGAGAAATCCTGAATGAACTGCCTTTTTAATTCCGCATTGTACATGGGAAACCCCCTTGCTTGATTTTGCTATGGACATAAATGCCCTGAGCAAACCGGGCATCCGCCGCGGGGAAGGACGCGGCGGAGATTTTCTGTGTTACGACTGTGGATCAGAGAGCGGGGAATCGCGAAACCGTGCTACGCCATGGCGTCCTGGAGGTGATCCAGGACGGAATCCAGCTCCTCCTGGGCTTCCTCCAGATTTTCCACGGCGGATTCCATTTTTTCGTAGCGGTCCGTGCCCTCCAGGCTCTCCGGGAGGTTATCCAGGCAATCCTGCTCCTGGCTGGCCGCCGCCGCGATCATGGTCTGGACTCGCCGCAGATACTCGGCGGCGGAGCGGAGGCTGGCGCGGCGTCTGTCGTTCATCGCGCCGCCTCCCAAATGCCCGGGAAGGTGAAGGTCAGAGAAATTTCGTCCGGATCAATGCCCTGCTTGCAGCCGAAGCGAATGCTCCGGTCCAAAAGGGTGTAGAACGGGTCCCGGGGGCTTTCAAAAGTGGGGTAGCGAACCCCCACGACCACGGTGATCTCCGTGGAGACTTCCCCCACGTCCACGTCCACCCCCAGGCCGGAAAACCGCTCCAAAAGCCCGTCCAGCATCTGGCAGTCCTCCAGAAGCGCTTGCTTCTTTTCCTCGTTTTCCCGGAGGAGCGGGGCGAAACGCTTGGTGGCCTCGTCGATCACGGCGAAGACGGTGTTTTGACAGATGTTCTTCATGGTTACACCTCCGAATCTTTGGTCAGGTCGTAATAGCCCAGGTTCAGCTCGATGCTTCCGTCGGTCTTCCAGACGAATTCCGCGTTGGTGGCGCCCCGCAGGCATTCCGCCAACTTCCCGGGCTCGTTGGTGAGAAACCACCGGCCGGAGACGGTGAGAAAACCGAAGCCGGAGGACAGGTCCTGGGCGTCCATGGTGATCTTGGCGCCGGTGCCCCGGAAGATGGACTTCAAGGACGCGTAGGCGTTCTGGACGCCCCGCACGGCGGCGGGATCGTAGGCGGAGACCCGGCGGATGCCGTCCTCCTTGGGGGTGGGCTTTTGGTTAGGTTCCATTTGAAATTCCTCGCTTTCTAAATTTTGTTGGGCCTTTCTTCCAGTATAACACAGAAAACAGGGCAGCGCAAGGTTTTATCCCAGCAACTTCCGAACAGCTTGGGCAATGATCTGCCCGGCGGCGGCCATTTCCTCCAAAGTATTCTCCCTGGACAGGGAAAACCGCAGGGAGGACCGGGCCTCGTCGTCGGAGAGCCCCATGGCGGTGAGGACCCGGCTGGGCTGCATCTCATGGCTCCGACAGGCGGAGCCGGCGGAGGCGTACACCCCCATGGAGGACAGGAGCAGCACCAAGGTCTGGGCGTCTACGCCGTCAAACCCCAGGTTCAGGATTTTCCCGGGGGACCCCGGCGTTGGACCGTGAGAATGGAGGATCTCGCCTCGGTCGAAAAGCCCCTCACAGATGCTTGTATACAGCTCCAGCTTGCATTCGGAGATGTGGGCAGCGTCCAGCTTCCGCCGTTTGGCGGCCAGGGCGCAGGCTTTTCCGAAGCCCACGATGCCGGGCACATTCTCCGTACCGCCCCGAAGGCCAAATTCCTGGTCCTTTCCTCCGCGAATGATGGGAGACATCAGGATTTCCGGCGCTCGAACGTACAGCGCTCCCACGCCTTTGGGACCGTGGATCTTGTGAGACGACAGGCTCAGCAGGTCGCAGTGCAGCTTGTTTACGTCCAGCTCCGAAAACCCGGCGGCCTGAACACAGTCCACATGGAACAGCACATCTTTTCTGCTAAGAAAGCGGCCAATCTCCTGGACCGGATTTTCCGCCCCGGTCTCATTGTTGGTGTGCATCACGGATACCAGCCCGGTACAGACCGAAAGCTGCGCCCGGACGGATTGGACGGAGATCGTACCGTCCTTTTCAGGGGAAAGATAGGAAACCGCATGATACTTCCGCAGGCTCTCCGCCGTCTCAATGACGGAATCGTGCTCGGTGCCGGAGATCAGAAGATCGGGCGTATTGTAGCGGCGCAAAAAACTGGAAACCCCCGCCAGAGCGAGATTGTTGGCCTCTGTTCCGCCGGAGGTGAACAGGATCTGATTTGGGCTTGCGTGGATCAGGTCTGCCACCTGCTCCCGGGCGGTCTGGACGGCTTTGGCGGCCTCCTGACCCAGGACGTGCAAAGACCCGGGATTCCCGTACTGGTCCCGCAGGTAGGGAAGCATTGCCTCCAAAACCTCGGGATCGACCCGGGTGGTGGCGGCGTTATCCAGGTAGATCATGGGACAGTTCCTCCTTCAAGAATCCCTGAATTTCCTCCAGGGTTCGGGGCGTGTAGTCCATCTGCGGGACCATGCACCCCACGTTGAACATGTTGCAGGGCTTGCCGTACAAAACCCGCATTTGGTAAGCCACCTGGCGCGTCATGTTGTACTCGAACCCGGTGTGGACATGGCCGTACAGGTGGTAAGCCCCGTAATAGTGATCGTTGAAGCAGGGGATGGGGAAGTGGCACAGCACCAAGCGGTTGTCTCCCAGGGACAGTTCCTTGTAGTCCTCGATTTCCACAAACCGGGCCTGGATATCCCGGTTCCGCAGGAGCTTGTGATCGTGATTGCCCACCAGCAGATGCTTGACGCCGTTGAGCTGGTCCAGAATTTCACCGGTCCGCACAGCGCCGTGGTAGCTCAGATCCCCCAGGATGTAGACCTCGTCCCGGATGGAGACCGCGCGGTTCCACCGGTCGATCAGCGCCTGGTCGTGTGCCTCCACCGAGGGAAAGGGCCGGTTGTCGTAGGCCAGGACGTTCTTGTGGCCAAAGTGCAGATCCGAAATAAAAAACTGCTCCATGTTCAATCCTCCCCAAAGAGTTTGAATTGCTCGCCCAGCGCCTGGAGCACGTCGGCCAGGTGGCCGCACAGGGATTTGAGCCAAGTCTCATCCTTACCTGATAGGACCTCCGCTCGCTCTTCAGGCGTCAGATCGGAAAAGCAGAGGGTGACGGACTTTCCGTCCCGCTGGATGCGAAAGTAACAGCCGTCCAGATTGTGGGGTTCGTTCAAGGGTATCAACTCCTTTCAAAAAACCACCCGCAAGGAAACTCCTCACGGGTGGATGTATTTTGGGGTGAAGCGGTCAGTGATAATCCTTAATAACGATTGTACACGCACCGTCAGAAAAAGAGATTTCTCCGCCAGAGTCGTGCATCATTCCAAAGATGTAGGCAAGCATCTCCTCGGAGATTCCAAGTTCCGCGGCACAAGCCGCAGGATCAGCGATTTGGAAGGTATAAATTTCGTCGTCGCCCACGGTGGATTCCACGGTTTCCAGGATCAGGAATTTCTGGATCAGGGTCGGTACTGAATTCTCGGTACAAATAAAGGACGAGAGATCATCCACGAGCTCCGCAAAATCGCTCCTGCTCTCAGGGGTATATCCCAGGATGTGCGGGGCGTAATAAGTCCAATCGTTCCCGAGAGAAAAACACGACAGGCATAGCGCCATTGCGCGATAAAACGATCTTGCCGGGACGACGTGCCTTAAATTTGACTCAGTATCAATTCGCTCGCAGTCATCTGCCAAAATACGGATTCCCCAGTGGGAATATCCGCCCAAAACATAATCCTTGTCACAGTCGTCCCGAGTTAAGGTCACGACCTTCTTATACCGGGCCTCCGTTGCCGACATATTGGACTCCGTGGGCGCCGTGGTAGGCGCCTCTGTGGGGGCCTCCGTGGTTGGCGGAACGGTGGTGGGTTCCTGGGTTGTGGGCGGGACGGAGGTTGGAGCTTCAGTAGCAGGCGGTTTGGTCGGCGCCTGGGTGGTAGGGACGGTGGTGGTTTCGACTGGGGAGAACGTGCCGCAGCCGGCTAGGACTGGAAGAAAAATCGCCAATATCAACAGGATGGAAGTGACTTTTTTCATGGGGATGCCTCCTTTCGGGGTCGATTATACCGGTGCGCGCCCCAAAAGTCAAGGCTGAAATGTACAAAAAACCCCAGAAATTAAGGGCCCTGCGTGGGAGGCGGGCGGTGCTTCTCCAGCTCCCGCTCCAGCTCCTGGCGGTAGTGGGAGGGGTCAATTCCGTACCGCTCCGCCTGCATTTCCGGCCAGGGCTTGGCCGTCAGGTAAAAGGTACCCCGGCCTCTAGCCTGGTCCACCCCCGCCATCACGGGGACATAGGGGTAGTAGGGAATGCAGTCCTCCCGACAGGTCAGGCGCAGAGGCGTCAGGGAATTTCCCACGAAAACCTGGCTGTTGAGGATCAGATCCAGGCCGTTGATCTCGATCTCGTCGTAGAAGTCAAACTTCCCGGAAAACCGGCTCACGACGTGCCCTCCTTTTCCCGCTCCTCATAAAGTATCCGGTCCAGCTCCGCGGCGGAGAACGGGCTGTACTCCATTTTGGCCGGATCATAGTCGTCGAAGGTGATGACGGCGGGGCAGAACTGGGCTTTTCCGTCCTGGTAGTAGGCGTACCACAGGTCTTCGCTGTTGTCCCCCTCCCCGTAGAGGGTAAAGAAGTAGCTGGGATATTTCCGGGACAGAAGGCGCAGATCCAACCCGTGGTAGTACCACTTTTCGTAACAGGAAAAGGTGTCGCAGCTTTCCTGATTCAGGAAAGGGAGCTTGTCCTTCAGGTCCGCCAGAAAGTCCGGCGACAATGGCGTGTCCTTTTCGCGGGAATCAACGGTAAGGGTATAGGTAGTGTAATAGCCCATGGAAAAAACTCCTTTCAAAGATTGAGCTGCATCATTCAAAGAGTTTTCTGCATCAATTTCCTAAAAAAATAATGCAGAAACCCCCGCCTTTGGGAGGCGGGGGTTCAGTTTACTTAAAAACCCGGCAAATGAAAGCCCGGTGAGCGGGCCGGTTGGAGGGACGTCAAACGCGCATCCTTTTGACGCCTCCGGGGTTTTCCGTACACGGAAAGGCCGCACTTAAACGGGCCTGCTCCGGGAAACTGGGATCGACGGTATAATAGATCGGCGCCCAAGTACACAGCAAGGGATAGTCGTGCTTGTCCCGGATTGTCCATTCATCGGCGGGGGTAAGGCACAATGTGGGATCGCCCTCGTGGAATCGCTTGAGTTCCTCCGTGGTGAACAGTACCACCAGCCGGTAGGGGAAGCCGTGGTTTTGGAGTTCCCGGTCATACCACAGCAGAAATTTCCACTGGAGCTCGTTATATTCGGCATTGGTGACATGGGTGGTGGCAAAGGTGCTGCGACTAAAACCGCCGTGGTTGATGCGGTCTCCGGGGATTTTGCACAGTTGGGTCAGCAGCGCCAGGAGCAGCATATCATCCGACGGATAGTCGATGCAGGCCTCCTCCGCCAGACGTTTCCGCATTTCCTTTGCCTCCGGCTCGCTGGAGATGATTTGGTTCTTTGCCTCCTGAAGCTGGAATCCGTCCGCGGCAAAGCGGTGGTAGAAATCCCAAAAAATCTTCTGGCGCTTACCGTAGGTCTCCTCGTATTCCCGTTTCGCGGCCTTCTTTTTCCGTTTGTCGTCAGCTCGGATGGCAAGCAGGCCGCCGGAGAGCAGTAAAAAGAGAATAAAATCCACGACTTCGTACTCCTTTTGACTATTTTTGTGATTCATGATATAAGAGCAAATCATGGCGCCATGGGTACTGCAAACATCATATCATAATCGAGCGAAAAAAGCGATACCGAATGTAAAATTTTGAGAAAGATAATCAAAAGTCACCTAGGATTCGGCGCATCGTGGGCCTCCTTCGGCGGGCGGTGGTAGGCGACCCACCTGACGCCATAGTCCCGCCGGTAAAAGAGGTATGATAGGGGAGGGAGCAACGAGTCTGTATATGCGATTCCTCGCTGGTAGATACACCAGCCAGGGACAGCGTCCTTCTCGTCTAGGGGGACGACAAAGACAGGATATCTCTCTAATTGATCCAGCTCCTTCGGCGTCAGCGGTTCGTTCGTCTCCGCCTCCCGCTGGGCGCGGAGGGCGGAGATCGCCATGTCCAGGGCCTCTATTTCATCTGTGCAATATGGCCCAAAACCTCCATACGCTTTCAAATCTGTTAGGGTGGCAATTACCTCGTCAATTTCCATTGTATACCTTTCCCCGGCCGGCGCCGGTTTGCACAGAATTGCTTCTTACGTTTCCGGGTCGAGGTCTTCTTCCTCGGAGTCGGAGTCTTGGAGGGCGGCGAGAAATTCTTTGTCCGAAGGAAGATTGGCAAACGGCCAGGAGGCCGCCAGGACCACGGCGTGGTAGCCTCTAGTCTCCAACTCCCGGTCCCGGAGGAAGTAAAACCGGTCCTCCGGAGTCAGGGGCCGCTTGTTGAAGCCCATATATGCCTCGAAAGTTTGGTTGTCCAGATCCAAAAGCCACGCCCATTCGCAGAACAGACTGTCCGCCGCAAAATCCAGGTCGGAAGGCGGAAGCCGCAGACCGTGCGCTCGCTCCAGGATGATGGAAAGGATCCCGCTACCGGTGGTACGGTTGAATTCCGGATGGTTTTCAAACCAATTCGGTTCCTGTCGGAGCTGTTCAAGATATTTTTCGTCCACCTCTCGGATGGCCCGGACCTTCTGGCAGAAAGAGATTAGCTGGTTTTCCGCCATGAGCTTCCGGACAAACCGAAGGGTATCCAGGCCGGCGTTCTCTGGATAACCGTCGTACTGCCCGTACTGGGCGACTTTATATTCCCCGTCATAATAGACCAGGACGAGATGTCGGGCTCCCATGGGATTCCTCCTTTGAAATGTGATTGGTAAAAGGGCAGGGCGCCCGCTAGCCGGTACAGGGGCGCCGGCCGCCATATGGAATAAGGACCGCAAAGGGACAATCGATCCAACACCCCGGGGAGCCCGGGGAGAAATCCGCCGGAGCTTGGAACCGAGATGTAAAAACCGCCCGCTCCATAGGGACCGTCACGCGAAGTCCCGGGCTTTGACCTTGACGATCACCCGGTTGCCCCGGCGGTCCCGAAGGTCCGTCAGCGGACGGCAGACCAGCCCCTCCATGGGGGCGGCGCCGATGGTGGAGGCGGGCTTGGTCTTGACGTAGGCCACGGCCTCCGCCAGGGGGGCGGTGAGGATCACCGGCACCGCGTCGATCTGAAAAGCCCGGGCAACGTCCTCGATGCCGTCCCGGCGGAGCCAGAGATCCTGATTGGGCAGGTACACGTCAAAGAGGATGAAGGACACGTCGCCGCGGTACTGACTGCCAACCCCCTGTATCTTCGGGCCGTACCCCTCTCCAAAGAGGATCACCGGCATGGCGCCGAATTTCTGCTCGAACAGCTCCTCGGCTTCGCTTGTGCCGAAAAGTTCCACCAGGCGGTTGAGCAGGTGGGCCGGGATACTGGCCCGCTCTGTCCGGCCCTGGTAGGAGACCCGGTGGCCGTCCCACACCACGCCGATATTGGTGCCGTCGATCTTCTCCGTGCAGACCCAGGGCAGGGTCGCCAGGTATTCCACGGTCTCGTCACAGAAAACCCCGTCCAGGAGCTTCTTGGAGCCCTGGGTGTCCCGCTGGAAGACGGTCTTGATTTTGGTGTATTCGTGCATAAATATTCACTCCTTTATTCAGTCAAGAAGTTCAGCTGGCGGCGCCGGCCGCTTTCGCTTTGCTGACGATGGCCAGCTTCCAATCGTCGGGCGGCGGGTCCAGGACGCAGTCGTACTTGTTCATGTGCAGCGGGCAGCGGATGCAGGCGCTCTGGCTGTTGCAAAAGTTCATGGTCTCCCGCAGTGTCCAATCGTAAATGGATTTGCCGCCGGGAAGGCTATTTGCGGATTGCTTCGGATTCTGTTCGTTCATCAAATTCTCCTTTCGCGTTCTTCCGTCGTGCGCTGGGCGTCTATATATTTCAGGCATACATGCTTCACGGTTCCCGCAAAACCAGGATGCCTGGTCGCGCAATGTCCAATGATCAGCGGATTTCCCCACATTTTCACATAATCGGCATTAAAAAACCTTTTGAGGCCAACCGTTCTTGTATCTTGCCATTCCGTCCAGGGGTCGTCGCGAGGGCTGTCTGAAACCACAATGTCCTCCATTTCAAACGCCTTGACCCCGTTATGCACAGGGGCGTCGTTGTATAGATACCGCTTCATCGCGTCGAGGCTCTCAAATTCCCGGGCCGCTATCACGGAATCGATAAGCCCATCGCGGCGGGGACGGTAGATTACCATGTGCAGTCGCTCCTTTCGCACTCTGGATTTTAGGAAAACAGGGTCGCGAATGTCTCATCCGGTGCTGCGTCAAAGTCCGTGTCAGGGAGGAGTTCGTCATCGGTTACGATGTGGTCAATGGTGTTTGGGCTCCAAGCAAAGCCAATAGGTTTATCGGCTTCTTCCTCGATGATCGCGTAAGAATCGCAAACCCCCCAGATCGTGACGACTTTCCCAAGCCAACGATCCATAAGACCGTCCGGGTTTTGATGACAGCCAGGGCCCCAATGGTCCACGATCTTGACCTTCATGCCACGACGGAGGTCAGACATGGGTACCATTTACGACTCCCCCTTGGAGGTCAGACGGTGGCCGTTGTATTCCTCCAAAATCGCCTGGCGGATGGGCGTCCAGACGGCGTTGCGCTCTGGGTCCTTGGTCAGGGCGGGTTCCACCGCATCGTAAATTCCCATGAGCGCGCCGTCGTCCAGATTGGGAATCAGCGGCCGAATGAAGCCCGCCACCAGGGCGGGCATATAGGTCTGGCGGCCAATGGCGTAGCGAACGGCGCAGACCAGCACCGACCCGAAATCCGCTGTGGCGGGATTGACCAGCACTGGGTCCGTGCCGCACCGGCTGCGGAGGGCGGCATTGTATCCGTTGCGGTAGGCTTGTTCAAAAGCGGTATTGGAATCCAACGCAAAAACTCCTTTCTTGTTTTGAATTTCAGGAAAATAAGGACAGGAAGGCATCGTCCGACGCGATGGAAAAGTCTTCATCCCCGGGGAGGAGTTCGTCATCGTGAACGATGTGGTCGATCGCTTCAGGGTACCAGAACCAGCGTTCACCAATAGCCTCGTCTTCCTCAATGAATGCAAAATACGGAGAGTAAATCTTCTGGATGGTAACGATTTGGCCCAGCCAGTGGTCCATGCGCCCATCTGAGGATTCTCCGCAGCCGAGGCCCCACTGATCCACGATTTTTACTTTCATACCCGGTCGGAGATCGGAAATAGGAACCACGGAACCCCTCCTTTCAAAATAATAGTTTTACGACGCGCAGGCGGTAGAAGAAGTTAAAGACTTTTCGGCGTTTGCTGTATGTCTCCCAGAACTTCAACCTTTATGCACTTTACCATTTTGTCACCGGGCCAACCGAGGTTGAACACTTTACCCAAATAATAGCGTCTGGCGTCTTCCTCCGTACCGTTAAAGCGGGTTACGATGACGTCATCGTTTTTGAATGTCAGCTTTAATTCTTTCATTTTCAAAACCTCCTGTTTTGATCTCCGACTCCCAAGACCGGGCGGAAGCTGTCGGTCTGGATAAACGGGGAAGCTCAGTCATACAAGTATGTACCGTTGCTTTTATAGCCCTGATTCCAGACAACGGCGAGGTTGTCAGCCTCTTTTCTGGTCTCGCACAAATGGCAAGCGTCGGCGCCTTTATAGCGGCTGATGTGATACAGGAGATTCTCACCAGCGCGGATCGTATCGGCAAACGCAAAGTGCTTTCCGTTTTCGGTGATATCATAGACAACAAAGATTTTTTTCACATTTCCTACCTCCGATCACTCCCACGGTAAAAATGCCACCCAGTTTATTGCATTTCATCCGCCCAGACGACGGAATTATAAGAGCAGTCCTCCGAGTCGGTATAACACCCGTGAATTACTCTTGCTTTCGCGAAATCCGCCTCCTGTTCTGCTGCGAGCTGGCGTACCCTTGCAATGCCCAGAGAACGGATATAAGGGTCGGCGTAGCTATGCCTCCCGATGAAATCCTCACGTTCATACCAAAAGTCTGTGATCCAGCCATAGGCGAGGCAGGAGTTGATCATTTCCCGACAATCAAGCTCGTCGTCAAGACGCTTTTGTTCATCGGTCCAAGATTTATAATCATAGCGGCGTGGAAGCGTCTTTTTCGCCGCGTCGATCTGCTTTTGCGTCACGTTCGCTCCTCCTTCTTTTGGATCTGTTTGGTCGGCCGCCCGGGAAGAATGGAGAGAAAATCCGTGTCGGCGGCAGGGGAGAAGTCATGATCCTTTGGGAGAAGTTCTTCGTCCTGAACGATACAGTCAATGGCGGCGGGAAACCAGCACCAGCCATTCCCCAAACCCTCTGCTCTGTCCTCTACGATGTGTACAGACGGACCGAACACATCATCCGGGTACTCGTCAACACCCAGGACGGTAACGATTTTACCCAGCCAGTGATCCATGCGGCCATCCCAGCTTGGGTAACAACCAGGGCCCCAGTGGTCTACGATCTTAATTTTCATGCCAGGACGCAAATCCGAAAGGTCAACCATGGGATACCTCCTTTTCAGCGGAAAACAGGGACAGGAAATCCGCGTCCGAAGCAGGAGCAAAATCCTCGTTCTTGTGTGGGAAGTCACCCTTATTGAGCAGGTAGCGGACCCGGGAAAGCACTTCGTCGGGCAGCTCCTGAATGAGCCAAGCCTGGCCATATCGATACGGCTCGTTCTCATACCGGCGGCCCACAGAAAGACCGGTATAATTGACCTGGTACAAGCCCCGCGCCTTCAGCATTTCGCAAGCGGCGGTATAGTCGTATTGATTCCCGGCGGCCTTCCACTCTTCCACGGCGGTCTCCTGCTCCGGCGTCCCGGCGTGCATACCGTTTAAGTGGTACTTCTTCCAGAGCGCGTAAAGCTCGTTAAAGAAGGCCGGGTCGTTTAATTCCGCCCGGTACTGGGCGATGGTGTCCAGGCATTGACCGCCGGCTAGAATGTGGCGGTGATTGCCGTTCCAGACATTGCCGCAGATGGAAAGCTCATAGTACCTGGGCGTTTGTCCGGTGATGGTTTTCTCGCCGGTTTTGCGGTCAATGGTGAAAATTTCCTCGCCGCCCTTGCGCTCCAATTCAACGGTCACGTCAACGGGGTTCACCTTTTTGTGCCCGGAGTAGGCGATTCTTCCAAGATGAAATGTCCTTTTCATGGTTTTTCCTTTCCCCCCTTTAAGCGAACCGTTCCTCGGATTCCACCAGGACGCTGTCCACCAGGTAGCTGCCGTGGAGGCTGCCCAGATTCAGACGCTTGTACGCCTCGTCGATTTCCTCGCTGGTGATGCCGATGTAATCCAAGGTCTGGGCGGGGGAGGCGTGACCCAGCATTTTCTGGAGCAGCAGGAGCTTCCGGGGATCATTGTGGCTCATCAGCATCTGGTGGTAACAGAAGGTTTTCCGCAGGGTGTGGGTGGAGATCTTCTCCGGCAGGGACAGGTCCTTCGCAATGCCCTTTAAGATCCGGTCGATGGAATTGTTGGTCAGGGGCTTGTTCTCCGAAGCCCCGTGGTTGGACTCGCTGCGGAACAGGTAATCGCTCATGCTCACCCCGGGGGTGTGCTCCAGATACATGGTCACCGCCTCGATCACCGCGTCGTTGATGGTGATGTACCGGTTCTTCTTCCGCTTCCGGGTGTTCCGGGTCTTCCGCTCGAAAACCGGGAACCGGTCCCGGAAGGTGCAATGCTCATTGATCAGGTCCGAAAAGCGCAGGGTCCGCAGATCGCTGACCCGGAGGCCGAAGTTGATGCCCACGATGAACAGCATATTGTCCCGGTACCGCTGCTGGGAGATCAAAAACCGGGAGATCTGGAAGATGGTGTCCACGCTTTTGATGGGGTCGGCGGCGTGGTTCTGCAAAGCCTCGCTTTGCACTTCCTCCCGGGCCGGGGCGATCAAGTTCTGAGACAGGGTCCGCCCGCCCCGCTTCAGGGCGGACACATCGATGACGTTTTCCTTCTGGGGCATGGGAATAACCACGGCAGATCCCTCCTCCCGTTTAAGACTCTGGTGGCGGCGTTACGAACCCTGGGCAAGCTCCGCTTTTCGGGCGGCAATGACCGGGGCAAAGTAAATCCGTTCCGCTTCCTCCCGGGCGGCCACCGCTTCCTGATAGGTGCGGAAGGAGCCCAGATAGTGCCGGCGGCGCTGGAACCAGAGGAAAGCGATGTATTTGCCGGTTTTCTCATTGAGAAAAACCCCGGTGTGGCCGGTGCGGTTCCTGGACGACAGCTTGTTGTTGATCAGCCTGCCAGGCTGGGTGCCATACCTCCGGCACAGGTCCAGCATGTTGGCGGAGTTTTGCCGAATGGAGCCGGTCCCGTTCCGCCTGCCCGCCTCCGACCGGAGGCAGCCGCAGGAGCGGACGGGTTTACTGGTGCGGGTAAGGCTGCTGGCCCTCACCTTCTTCAATTTCCCACAGTCGCACCGGCAGAGAACCATGCCGGGCTCCGCCGCCGGGCCGAGAACGGTCAGGCGTCCGAATCGTCTTCCAGTTAAGTTCATGAATGATTCCTCCTTTTGAAAAATGGGACCGCTTATGATCCAGAAGCGTTTTGCTTGTTGGAATGCAAATCCGTCTGCTGGTGATAACACGAGAAGCACTGGCCTCCAGAGCGTTTGCTGTTTCGCACTTTCGACTTGGGAGTTCAGATGCGAATTTGGACGGGAAATTCTCGTACTTATTAGGGCTTGCCTCTTGACAACGTGCCGAGTTTGCGTTATTTCCGCGTTTATCAACGACTGAAGCTCCTCACCTGCGTCGGTCCACTTCGCGCTCTAGTTGTTCCTTCCGCCGTCGGCGGGAAGGGTAGTTGGAAACTACAATTTTCATCATAAGCGTTTTTTGTTCTACGAAAGATCGCCGGGAAGCTCCCGGCACCGGTAAACCCGGCCCACCATCCGCTCCTCCGCCTTCCGGGTCTTGCCCAGGACTTCCCGCATCAGGTTGAGCATATTCCGGCCCTTGTCACTGTCCAGAAAGACCACCAAGGGGTCCAGAATTTCCACGGTGTCCTTGGATTCCCGGCGGAGACGGCGGCAGTCGGCAAGCTGGGTGGCGACCTTTGCCCGGGCGGCGTAGTTCAGATTCCCCAGCTCCAGCATATGGAGGTAGTCCTGGGTCAGCCGGTCCAGGCGGCCGATCTCCTCCTGGTTCCACTGGCTGTCCGCCTTGGCCTGGTCCATCAGCCGGAGGAAGGCGCTGATCTGGGCGGAAAACTGGGGGTTGGGCGGCTGCTTTTTCAAAGGGAACACCTCCTTTCTAACCTACTGCACCTGGACAATGAGCCAGTCGTAATCATCGTGATTCGCGCCGTCGTTGAGATAGCCGCCATAGGGACCGAAACCAAAGTCCCCGCCGTCCAGTTCCGTGGCGGTGAAAACCGAGGAATCGACGCCGCCCCATTCCTCCATTTCCTGGTGCATGGTGCGCTGGGCATCCTGAATGGTGGGGAAGAGCTCCGTCAGGATCTCCCGGCCGCAGACGGAGATCAGCATATACTTCAAAAACCTCACCTCTTTTCCACGGGCTCCACGCCCAAAAGAAGAGCGGCCTCCCCGGGGTGCGTCTGGCAAAAGGAGACGCAGCCAAACTCGTCCAGGCCGTGGAGGGGACAATTTTCGCAGTCCACCAATCGTTCGTAGCAGGCGGCGTCCTGCGCCTCAAACAGGGAAGGAAAAACCTCCCCGGTCTTCTTGCGCCGGTAGGGAACGTAGGGGCCGGGCGAAGGGACCTTCGGCGGCGGGGCCTGGGAGGCGGCGTGAATACTCCAGGCCAGGGCGAGGACGGCCCAAGTGACGACGAGATACAACGGCATTGAAATTCCTCCTTTTTTAGATTTCCGCCGGGGAGGCGGAGGGGAAGCGGCGAGATCCATATTGGAAATTTATTGTCAATAAATTTTCCAATATGCCGAAGCGCCGCCGCAGTCTGGGCCGGGGTGAAAAATCCGCCAGGATTTTTCCACCGAGCTCCAGACGCGGCGCAGCCGGCAAAGCTGACCTTCCGCTGACAGCGGGAAGGTTCCGTATTTTTATACATGGGGAAATACGAACGATCTACATCTCGCGCTTGGAAACTAGAAAAACAGGGACTGGAAAGCGTCCTCCGGGGCGGGCTGGAAATCCTCATCTGTGGGAAGGGGTTCTTCGCCATGAACGATGTGATCAATGGCGGCGGGGAACCAGGCCCAGCCGCCAGGTCTATCGACCAAGTCTTCCTTGATCTCCGCGTAAGAATCGCAAACCCCCCAGATCGTGACGACCTTCCCAAGCCAGTGATCCATACGACCATACGTGTTTTGGCAGCAACCAGGGACCCACTTGTCCACGATCTTGACCTTCATGCCCTCTTTCAGATCCTTTAATGGAACCATGCGCTTCCTCCTTCCTTCTATTGATGGATAAACTGCCGCTCCAGGTCGATTGGGGAGTGGGCCCGGCCCAGGCGGGTCAGGCCGGATTCCGCCCGGCGGTAGAGATAATACTAGGAGCGGTCCAGGGATTTGGTGGTGATGTAAAAAACCGTGCCGTCTGGGGCTAGGACCGTGACCCAGAGCTGTTCGCTGGGCGGGATGTCCTTCATAAAAAACCTCCTGAAAAAGGGAAAATAGTCTGCGGAGAACCTCATTGCGCTTGACATTAAAGAGAAGAGATGCTGTACCGTTTGGCGCCTTCCTTCAGAGAACTCTGCGATGCGATCGGGTTTGTTCTTTTTTTTTTTTGCAGAGCTTCTTTGCTGGCTTTGGATTTCGGCTCCAACTGACGCCGTGGATGTCCCGGCTTCCACAACCTGTCGATTCAGGCTTCGTGTGCTGAGGGTTCGATACGACCGCCTGCGATGACCTTGGGCGTGCGGACAGGATCGTCTTCTCTAGTTGGTACTTCCGCCGACGGCGAGAAGCGTTTTTCCGGGATGGGAAAAACCAAATCGTTGCGGCGCAGACTGCTTGATTAGCTGGCAAGATCGGCGGCGATCATTTCCATGACATTGACGCCGAATTTCCGGTTCAGATGCTCCACGATGCGGTCGATGGTCTCCCCCTCCACCATGCGGTAGTAATTCCGGTAGCCGTCCATGGTCTGGAGGTCCTGCCGGTCCCAGGAGATCCCGTGCTGACGGTCCAGAATGTAACTGGAGAGCATGGCCTGGAGCTGGCGCTTCTTCCGGTGGCCCACGGTGAGGGTATTGTCCTTATTGAGCATGAGCCCCAGGTTCCAATTCCGTCCGGCGGAGGAGCCGTACCGAGTCTTTTCGGCGTTGAGGCGGAAGGGGGCGCCGAAGGAGGCCAGGGTTTCCGTCAGCAGCCGCTCCACCGCCCGGAAGTCAAAGCCGTACCGGCAGGAGATCTGGAAATCGTCGGCATAGCGGGTGTAGATCATCCGCTGACCGGTAAAATCCCGGAGGGTGTTGGCGAGCTTAAAATCCACGGGGATCATCATGATGTTGGTGAGGGTGGGAGACAAAGGCGTGCCCTGAGGTAGGCCGCCGTTCAAAAACCCCAGGTCTAAAGCAGTGCGGAGGGCTTCCAAGCCCCGGGGAACCTTCACCACCTCGGAGAAGGGGAAAACCTGGGCGAGCATGGACAGCACAAAATCCAAGGTGGTGCTGCCGAAGAAATTGTGGAGGTCGTACTTGGCAAACCACTTGCTTTCGTTGGCCTGGTGGCGCTTCATGCAGTCCACCGTGCTGCGGTGCTCGATATAGGCGAAGGCGGAGGTGTGGTACAGGGCGTGGAAATCCGTCACGAAAATGGTTTTCAGGCGGCGGAGGGCGTCCATCAGCTCCGGATTGGGCGCGTCGATCCGCCGGAGGCCGCCGCTCTTTTTGGGGATGTAAAAGGTGTTGTACAGAGATTCCCGGGGCTGCTGCTGCCGCAAATGCTCCGTGGAGGCGTTGAACTGCTCCAAAACCGAAATGAGCTTGTCCACCCGCACGGTGGAAAGGACCCGGGGACTGGGAGATTCCACGGCGAAGGTCTTGGTGTTGGAGACATTGGCGGAGAGCAGAGCGGGCTCCGGGTTGGGATTAAAAAGCAGCTCCTCCAAAGTCATTTGGCGGTACATGGGGGGCTGGCGAACGGTGATATAAACCATGCGATACTCCTTTCCGCTTGCGAAAAAGCAAGCATAAATGCGGTGGGGGAGACTGTGATCTCATTGGAAGAACATGAACTGCTGTAATCTTTGAACTTAAGAGCTCTTACGCTGCATGAAATTTACGTCCGAATTGCCCCCAATTCCATGTGGTGGTTAAGGTGGCTCTTAAGGTTCTCGGAATAATTCTTGTAACCTTAAGACCGCCCGATTTGGAAAGGATGAGGTCGCCATCGGGGTGGGTGAGAGCTGGTGCCTTCGATCTGGGTCCGCGGCAACCGGTGGGATACCTGGGGTTCCTCCTTGGTAGTTGTTACCTCCGCTGACAGCGAGAGGCGATTCGCGAAAAATCAATAGCATCACAGTCATTTGGGGATTTTGTGGCGCGCCCCGCCGCTGTTGCACGGCGGGGCGCTATTGAAAGAAAGGGAGGGCTTGGAAAATCCCGGCCTTTATGCCGGGTTTATATGGCAGGGCGCTTCGGCGGGCGGCGGTAGATGGCTTGTATATCGCTCCAAACTTCTTCGTAGGCTGACGAACCGCCTATGCTGTTGAGCAGGAATACCTCCCCGTCGTCTTGGTCCACAGACACAAGCGCCCAAAATTTGAGCTGTTCACCGTCAGAGTCAGGAATAAACTCGATCCAAACAGGAAGCCCGTCCATTTCCTTGATTTGCTCCAGCGTCAGCAGTTCGTTTCTCTCCGCCTCCTGCTGGGCACGGAGGGCAGCAAGCGCCACTTCAAACGCATCTAAATCATTCACGGGGATATAATACTGCGTGTGAGATTCAAGCCGCTCAATCACTTCTTCAATTTCAAGGGGTTCCATTGCCTACCTCCTTTGACGGGCGTTAGAAGGCGTCCAGGGCGGGGGCGAAGCCGTCCATGATGATCATGTGCCGCAGGCCGTTGCCCTTGACGAAGTTCAGGAAGTTGTTCACCCCCAGGGCGCAGATCAGGCGGACGGTGGTCGCCACTCCCAGGGTGTAGCCGCAGGCGGAGACCGGGGTCTCCTGGGAGGCTTCCTCATGGGAAAACTGCATGGTAGCCAGCAGATTCTTCTTGGAAGTCAGGTCCGACCAATCGGCGGCGTAGTGCTGGGCGCTCTCCAGCAGGGTGCGGAAGTCAAAAACCCCCTTGACAAAGGGGCTGTCCATGTGGGCCTCCACGATCTTCCGCCGGAGTTCAATGGAGTCCACGCAGAGGAACAGATACCCGCTCAGGAGCTTGCCCTGCCACCCGGCGGGCTGGATCTCCAAGGCGTCCGAAAGGTCTGGATTGATCTCCAAAAGCAGATCCCGGAGGGCCTCCACCTTGGGGCGGCCCACGTCCGCCTTGCGGAACATCTGATTGACCAGATTGTGGGATTCCACCTTGTCAAAATCCCACAAGGTGATTTTGGATACACCGCAGCGGACCAGATTCTCCGCCAGGGTGGAACCCACGGAGCCGCAGCCGATGATGTGGATGCGGCCCTTGACGGATTCCGGCTGGAAAAACTCATAAGATTTACTCAGATCCATGATATCAAACCTCCTTGTCGTGTTCATGGTCAAACAGGATGCAGCCGCGGTGGCCCTCGAACATGCCGTCCGTCCAGCCGCCGCCTATGATACGATCGCCGATTCTGAGAACGTAATAGAAATCCTCGATGTGGTCCACCACCGCCGTCTGACCGGCATACCGCAGCTTCGAGGAATCGACAAAGTTGTACCACCGATCGGTACAGGTCAGCGTACACTGCTGCCCGAGCTTCAGATCCTTGCGGATCACCACTTGATCCCCGGGCCCGTACTCAAACCTCGTGCCATAGGGAGCTACCCACATGCGTAAAACCTCCGTTTCGTTTACGCGAACAGGGCCATGAAGGCCCGGTCGTCCTGCTCTTTTTCTGCCCGTTCCGCTTCCCGCGTGGCGGCCTCCAGCTCCGCCCGGCGGGCGGCCCATTCGGTCGCCTCCCGCATGGCTTTGGCTATGGCGGCTTCCTTCGCATCCTGGTATGCCTGGAAAACCTCCGCGCTGGAAGCGGCGCAGCTTTGAAGGAAGCTCGGGTCCTCCACGGGGAATTCTGCCTCCGGCGCTTCTTCCGCCTGGTCTTCCTCAGCCTCTTCCTCCTCTGGTTCCTCCTCCGGGTCGAAGACATCGTTGTCCTCCGCCCACCGGAGTACGTCGTCAAAGTAAAGTTCAAACCGGTCGTCGATGGGCTCAAAATTCAGGCCGCCATCGTGGAGGTACCAGTTGTAACCGGTTTCGATATCGTTCAGTATGTCCCGCAAATCCCACCAAGGGCCGTAGTCCCGGGCGTAGCGAAGCTCCTCGTTGATGTAGTCGTCCATATCGCCTTCGCAATACACGTTGTCCATAAGATCGCAGTCTTGCTGGAAACAAAAGTCTTTGAGATCGGCAAAGTCGGCGATTGTCTCATCGAATTCCGCACGGGTCATTTTTCATTCCTCCTTTACATGATGGGAAGGTCGGTGTCGTCCTCCTCGTCGTCGTCATAGGGACCGTAGGCGGGGTAGGAGGGAAAGGACTCCTTTTTCTTCTTCCGCTTTTTCTTCTTGGGCGTGACCGCCGCGGGGGTTTGGGAAACCGGGGCGGCGGCAACTAGGACCGGGGAAGCCGGAAGGGTAGCGGCCGGAGCGGTGGCGGCGCTCTTTACAGGCTGATTTCCCCAGCCGGCGGCGCCGCCGTAAGACCCGGAATAGGAGCCGGCATAGGCCCCATTATAAGGCCCGGAGTAGGAATAGATAGGAGCCGCGGTCTTTACCATGGTCTCGGCGTTGCTCAGGAATTCCCGGATGCCATACGGCCCGTCCAAAACCTGCACGGTGACGTCGTCGGTGTCGAAGAACATATTCTTAGCCATGTCATAGATGCGGACCATGCGCTCGTTGCGCTTGTTCCAAATCAGGAAGACATAGAACATATCCTCCTCCAACTGGGAGAAGATCCGGTCATACAGGCTGGTGTCCGTTGGGGACGGGACGCAGGACATATTCACATGGGAATGACCCTGGAGACGGATCTGGTTAAAAACCTCGTCCTCGTGGCCCATGAGCCAGGTCTCGTACTTGGATTGGTCGGTGGTGACGGTGGCGCCGGTGACCTCCTGGGGATAGACCAGAAGATCCGTGACGATGTACTCGTCCTTGGTCTCGTCCTCGGCCCGATGGACCAGGCCGTGCCAGCCCACCTCCTTGTCGGTGCCGTTCACCAGCATCAGCATTTTAAGGTATGCCTGCTCCGTGAAGGACAGGGTGGCCTTCCGGTTCGCCTGGGTGAGCAGGCGGGTGTAGCTGATTTTCCCGTCGGGGTAGCGGCCGCCCCGGAGGGCGGTGGCAAATTCCTGCAAAATCTCCCGGCAAAGGGACTCGGTCATTTTAATGGGTCGTGCCATGATCATTCCTCCTTATTTTCCTGGGCTTTGAGCCACTCGATGGCGCCCTTGGCGGTGGTTTCCGTGCCGTCCGGCAGGACAAAGCAGCGGTGTCCGGTGTAACTCCCGGAGAGCCCGTAGATATAACACATGAACTCCTTCATGACCACGCTGTCGCCAAAGTTCAGGCTCATGCAGGAGGCCATACACTGTTCCACGGCACCGATGTAGTTCCGGGCGGCCATCAGCTCCGCGAGGACCGTCTCGTGATTTCCAAGGCAGGCGTACCGCTGGATATGGGCGTTGGGGAGAGAATCGGCGAAGGCGGGGCCAAAATTACACGCGCTGGACGCCTTCGTCCTTCCGTTGATATTCATTTCGTAGGCCGCGCACAACCGAAGTTTCACGGTCTGGTCCAAGAATACCGCTGTCATCAGCAGGCGCATATCCCTGGAGGGAATGCGCTCTTCACGGGAGACTCCGTCCGGCCGGTACAGGATGCTCCGAGGCTCCCGGATCATGGACCGGGCCTCGTCCTCATTAAAGTAGGTCAAAAACCCTTTGCAGGCGAACTTAACGACGCTGTCGGAGGAGGACAAGATATAGAGGTTTCGGTTGCTCATAAAATACTGCATCAGCTCGGATCCCTCCCCGCCCTGGGCCATCTTGTTCTCCAGGCCCAAAAGCAGGGCGTCTTTTTCCGCCTTTTCACGGACGACACTCCCGAGCCGTTCCTTGAGATCGTCGATTTTCCGGGCATAGCTCTCGATCTCCGCCCGGGTGGACTCCAAAAGTTTCTGCTCGATCCGGCTTTCAAACCCAGACAAAGCCTGGCGGATTCGAGCGCTCCGGAAGTCGTAAGCCTCCGCCATCCGCTCCAGGCAGGCAAGGTAGTTATCCGGCTGCTTTTCCCGGAGGGAATTGACCAGCGCCATCTCGTCCTCGCTCAGCCCCTTGCTGGGGTCAAAATACCAGGGCAGGAAGGCCACGATGGAGCACTGGAGATAGTGGAGCTTCCGCAGGTTCAGCGCCTCCACGACCACCAAAACGCTGCGAAGCTCCGGGTTGATATAACACTGGGCCCGGAAGGACCGGCGGTAAAAATCCGTGACCTTCTGCAAAAGCTGCCAGCCCGGATAACAAGGGATGGTTTCCTGGAGCATTTCCAGGGCGGCGCCGTTTTCCTCCTCGCCGGCGTTCAGATTGCAGACCGTGATCCGGTCCGGCGCACTGGGGGTCAGGATCAATGCCTCAATAATAGCCCGAGGTGGGTGAGCGCTGCGGATATCGTCAGTAATGGCGCAGGATCGGAACTTCAAACTGACGGCCTGCCCATCCTGAAGACGGGCGCCCAGCAGAGCCCGCAGGGTAGAGAGGAAGGACACGTCGTCCATGCCGGAAAAGGATTCGCCGCTGATGTTAGGCAGAGCGGCGTTTGCCTCCTGAGTGGAGAAGGGCGTGGAGCGAATAGGTTCTGCAAACATTCTGAAAAACCTCCTATTTCAATTTCAAACGCCTTAAATGGCGCGGCGGACAGGGTCGGCGCCCACCGGAATCGAACCGGCAAAACCTGGAAGCGCCATAAGCCCCGGCGAAAGCCGGGGCGGAAGGGGCGGGCCTTTAGGCGTTGTCCGCCTTGGCCACGTTCAGCAGGAAGCAGGGGGAGGGAGCGTGGAGCTCCGCCAGGGTCTTGTCGAAGTCCCCATAGGACAGGGGAACGCCGCACATATGGGTGGTGCCCCGGGAGAAATCGATGTGCTCGCCCTCCAGGATCTGGCGGGGGGTGACGGTGTCGGGATAGGGCTTGGTGACCTTCTTGAGATTGGTGCCTACAGTAACCTGAATAACCATGATTTTTTTACTCCTTTTCATTCATAAAATTTTGAAATTCCCGTCAAAAGACGGCGCTTCGGGAAAAAACCGGGCGGCGGGAAGCCGCCCGGCGCGCTGGGGAAAGCCCTGGGGATCAGCCGGCGACCTCGATGGAAGCCACCATGGCGGCCTTCTCGTTGTTGATGGACTCCAGTACGCTGGGAAGCCCCTCCTCCACCTTGTTCAGGTTGGTGATGGCAACGCCGAAAGTGTCTGCGACGTACTCCCGGGCGTCCCCCTTGGGGTCGATGTGGATGTTGACATAGGCCGCGCCGTCCTGGGCGGCCTTGCTGAACACCACAGCGTAGGGCTGCACGCTGCCCTCGGCGTTGGGATCAGCGAAGACGCGGAAAACCTCGTCCTTGCCGTCCTCGCCGCCCATCAGCGCCAGGGCATCCGGGCGGTACTTGTGGATGGTCATCAGATCCTCCAGCTTCATGGAAGACTTGATGTTTACCACATCTCCGACGATCGTGATCTTGCTCATGTTTGTTTGCTCCTTTGATACATAAAGTCACCGTTGGTTTCCCCCGTGGGGAATTCCACCCGCGCCGCGTGGAGGCCGTGCTTTGGCGGGCAGCCAGCCGGAGGAGGTAACGCCGGCCGGCGGAAAAGCAGGCGATGTTTCGCCCGCCGGGGTGTTAAGCGTATTCCGGCTCCAGGTCCGGATAGGGATATTCCTCGAAGGACTCCGTGCCGTCCTCGTCCACCAGGATCATGGGGCGGTAGACGGAAAGCCCGTAGTCGTCATACAGGCGCTGACAGATCCGGTCCTTGAAGTCCTCCACAACGGCCTCCAGGTCCTCCGTGGGACAGTCCTGAAAATCAGGGTAAAACACCAGGAGCAGCTCCTCCATGGCATCGTTCAGCTCCGTCTCTCGCTCGGTGATGGCGTCCTCCTGATCCAGGTCTGTATCGTCCGGGTCCTCGTCTTCCAGGATGGCGGAAACCGCGCCGCCGTGGAGATAACGGTTATAAAGATCCGTCAGATCCGCCTCGGCGTCGGTGGCGGACAGGTCCTCGCTGAAAACCTCATCCCCGTCTACGGTGATGTAGACGTTGCAAAACCCGTCCAGGCTGCACAGACACATTTCTAGGCCGAATTCCCGATTTTCCGCCAGGAGCTTGTGGCGGCGCTCCAGCTCCTCGCCGTGGCTGCGGAAATAGGGGAAAACGTCCTTGGGCTCCATGTAAATTTTGGCTGCCATGTGAATGATCCTCCTTAGTCGTCAGAATGAAAAACCCCGCCTTTGGCGGGATCGGAAACGGCGGACAAAAGCCCCTTGCCCGGCTTGAAAACCGGGACGGTGCGCCCCGGGATGGGAACCGGGGAATCGCTGGACAGGTCCCGGCCGGTGCGGGGCCTCCGGCGCTGGGCCTTAAAAACCCCGAAGCTGGAAAACCGGACGAAACCGCCAGCGGCCAGCTCCCGGGTGATCAGATCCAGGGTGGACCGCAAAACCCGGGCGGCCAGGACCTTGGTACATCCGGATTCCCGGGCAACCTGGGAAACCACTTCCTCCTTGGTCATGGGAAACCACCTCACTTGATGGTGCGGACGGCGAGAAACCGCAGCCCCTTCAAAAACCAGGCCGGGGCATAGAAGGCATTGGCGAAGACCATGCCCACAAAGCACTGGCCGTCAATGAAGCGGCGGCGCATTTCCCGGGCGGTCAAAGACCCGGCGGTGTAGAGATTCACGCCGATATAGGCGAAAAGCGCCAGCAGCGTCGCGAAAATTTTAAGAAAAACCATGTTCCTCCTCCTGCTTGTTCTGGATTTCCGCCTCGGCTTCGGCGCGGGTATCGGCGGAAAACTGAAATACCCCGTCAAGATAGACCTCCACATGGCCCCGAACGGGGCGAAAATCATACATGATTCCAAAAACCTCCTATCGTTTCAGAGAATAGACGGTGATTTCCCGGATATCGCAATTGGACCGCTCGCCATCCGTCATGCTGGTCTCGCTTTCCACCCAATACCAGGCCGCCTCGTAGGAGTCAAAATACCCCATGATATGGGTGTCGTAGAGGATGACGGCGTAAATCTTGAAGCTGGAATGGAGAATACCACCCGGGACAGAATCAAACTCCACTTTGATTTTCCCTCCTCTACGAATCCTCTAGGTAAACGGGCCAGGCGCTGCCGTTGCGGGCCTCCACAAAGCGCAGGATGGATTCATAGCACCGCTGGGGGTGCTTTTCCCCGCCCTTCCAGCCGTCCAGGATCGGGTCCTGACCGGCCAGAAAATCAGCGTAGGTCTTCTTGACCAATTCCCGATCGGCGTCCGCCAGGTAGTAGACGCATTTCCCGGCCCCGTCCAGGATGGCCAGGTGGAAAAACCCGCCGTTGTCCTGGAAAACCTGGGCTCTGGGCTCGCCCAGGGGCAGGGTATTGCCATGGAGCGTGTGCATCCGGAAAACCTCCCTCAAACCGCCGGGGTGAAGGCCCGGTGCCCGGAACCCCAGCGGACCTCCATGCGGAGGCACTTGGAATTCCCCATGATCTTGGTGCCGTCGGAACAGAGGGCATAGTGGCGGCCGGATTCCCGGTCCGTGGAAAACCGCACGGAAAGATCCCCGCCGGCCTGTGCGATCCAGGAGCGGACGCGTTTACGAAAAGCCCGATAACTCATTTTTGGAAAACCTCCTGTAATTTTAGTTTGGAAAACCCGCTCAGGCGGGGATGGACGACGGGTGGAAAACCTAGGATTTGCGGCGGACAGGGACGCGGGCGATGTAACCGAACGGGTTATCGCTGGATTTCTTTGGATTTATGCTGAGGAGTCCCAGATCGTTCAGGGCGCGGAGAATAAGTTCCCGCTGGTTTATATGAAACCCCGCGTTGATCATGGCTTCGTCAATCCAGTCCTGGTAGATAACCATACTCTCGGTTATATCTCTTATATGGACGATCTGGGTGCCATTTGGGAGATGGGCGATAGCGGCTTCCTCGCTGATTGCGGGGATACACAAATCCGTGAACCCACCGCTCTTGGGATTGATGACGACTACCTGATACTTGCGGTACTTTTGAAAAACTCTCCCGGTAAATGGAGGGCGCGACTCTGACTCGATTTCCTCAACGGCCACGATGCGGTCAATGGAGTTGAGAAACCAATACCAGTCGCGTCCGGTGGGATCATCTTCCTCAATGCGGATATAGGGGCCAATACAATGTGAATCGCCAATTTCCCGGACAGTGACGGTTTTTCCCAACCAGCAATCCATAAGACCGTCGGAATTTTCATAGCAGCCAGGGACCCAATGATCCACGAGCTTGACCTTCATACCGGGGTGCAAATCCTTGATATTAACCATGTAATTCCTCCTCCTTTAAGTGATGATGAAAAACCCTGCCTCAGATGGTTTTTGAAATGAAAGACCCGAAGATCTCGGGAGAGGCGATGCCGAATTCGCACAGAAGACGGACGATAAAAGATTTCTCTTCAAATGAAAAACCAGCGGCCCCCAGGACGTCGAAAACCCTGCCCGCATCGATCGGAAATTCCTCGGTTACATCCTTCACCTCGGTTATCTGATAGGTCATCTGATAATACACCGGGATGTGGGCAACGGCCGCTTCCGGGTTTGCGGCTGGAATGAAAAACCGACGGACCAGATCCGAAACGATGTCGCGGGCGGTGATCATATATTTGCCATACACTTGGAAAACCCTCCTTTAGCTGATGATGGAAAACCCAGGTGGGAAACCCATCGACCGCCGAAAACCGGCGGTTTCGTCGCATATCCCAGGCGACTCATCAGGATGGAAAACCAGGGGATTAAGGCTTGGCCTTCTTGTAATCCACGGAGTAGGTCTTGCCCGTGACGATGCGGTGGCAGATCTCCTGGATGTATTCCCGCAGGGCCTTATGATTGGCCGCGCTGACCCTCAGGGCGGTACGGCTCTTGCGGCCATAAATCCACAAGAGGAACTGCACATCATGAGAGGTGGCTTTGTAGGATTCCCCGATCATGGCCTGGACGATGTTGGTCAGAGTGTTCAGGATCTTGGTTTTCGAGGCGGGTTCCTCGCCCAGGTCATATTCCCGGGCGATCTTGCTCATGGCGTAGGAGTCGTTGATGCCGGTGATATCGGCGCCAATTTCCCTGGCCATCCGGGCGGTCAGCAGCAGGTTGAATTTCTCGATCATGTACGGCCAGTTCTTGTTCTGGCCGACGCCACCGGGGACCTGCTGATAGAGCTTCAGAATGTCGATCTTGCGGGGCTTAAAGTCGATGTCGAAGGTGTCGGGGCCGTGGTCGTCCTTATCCTTCTTGCGCTTGACCGTGGCGATTACCTGGTACTCCAGGTCGCGCACGGCGGCCAGCATGGGGTCCGGCTCCTTGGCGCAGGAATCAAGCGCCAGGCCGCCGGCGATGGCGGAATACTCGCCGATGGCATCGTCGAGATCCTTCTTCTTAGAGGCGGCAATGTCGAACTTGCCATCAAGAATGGCGGCATTGTAGTCCAGCACGACCTGTCTGGAAGTGGCCTCCAAAGTGGTCAGTTTTTCGAGTTTTTCTTCACGGGTCATAACAAATTCTCCCTTCAAGATTTTTTATGGTAAACCCATAGTGAAGCGCACAACTGCGATGGGCGGTTGTGCGCTCTGTATAGGTTCACCGCGAGATCTTTCAGGCGGTGAGATTTTTTGCAATTTCCGCAATACCTCCGGCTTCTGTGTTCTTGACGTGAGCCATTATACCGGCCTGCTAGAGGCTCTGCACCCTCGGGTGGGTATGATGACGCCAATAGGCATCCGCTTAGGTATCGCGTGCCGCCGTTTTGACGCAATGCGGCCTCTGCGCCCTTATTTCACATCTAACTCGGGTTAACTCCTGGGGTTTTCACTATCCGAACCATGGGCCTAACTCCCACGCACCAGGCGACTAAAGCGGAAATATTCCGCGCCTGTTCTTCCCTCTCGGGCGGCGCCCTTCGATACCTTATAAGCGCCAAGCCTTCAGGCGGCTCCATATGGTGTTTCATATGGTCACTTCTCTTGGTCAGGCCATAGGGCCATCTTTGTCAAGAGTAACTCTGCCACTCAGATCCGACAGATAGATCTTTTCCGGCCCGGAGGGGCCGGGAAGGAGCGGCGGAAAACCGCTCCCACACCCTCCCGCAGAGGGGGTCTGTCCGGCCCGGAGGGGCCGGGAAGGAGCGGCGGAAAACCGCTCCCACACCCTCCCGCAGAGGGGGTCTGTCCGGCCCG
>CANQSU010000017.1 GCA_947626585.1 uncultured Oscillospiraceae bacterium | reverse complement strand
AGGGTGGAGCCCATGCAGTCCCGGCGGGAGGCGGAGATGATGGCGTTCTGCTCGGCGTGGACGGCCCTGCACAGCTCATATCTCTCCCCGGAGGGGATGTTCAGGGCATCCCGGAGGCAGTGCCCCAAATCGGCGCAGTTCTTCCGGCCCCTGGGCGCGCCGTTGTAGCCGGTGGAGATGATCTCGTCGTCCCTGACGATGATGGCCCCGTAGTGGCGGCGCATACAGGTGGAACGCTCCGCCACGGTCTCGGCGATGTCAAGATAGTAATTCGTCTTGTCGGTTCTGTCCATTTGTTGAGTCCTCCCGGTATTTATCAGTGTTTATGGTCCGTTGGAAACATTATAACAAATCGTATAGGAAGGTGCAAGCATAAATTGAGAGCGCGTGCCCGCCGCCCACGGCGGCCCATTTCGCGCGGTTTTTTCCCCATTTGCAAAGTTTTTGTTGACAAGGAAGGCATTTGTAAGGTAAAATAAAAACCCCTGTGAGGAAAAACGATTGGGGCCCCCGCAAAATCATGGACTTTGTGGGGAGAGGAGGAGCGAGGCCGGCGAGGCTGCCTTTGCTCCCCGCGCGGAGGAAACCATCGCGGCCTCCGCGACAACGGCGCTACTGCTTCAGCTCTGGATTTTTTCAGACTGATGTCGAGTATAAAACCAATCTATATTATGGAGGTGTAACCTGATGAAGAGAACCTATCAGCCCAAGAAGCTTCACCGCTCCAAGGAGCATGGCTTCCGCAAGAGAATGGCTACCGCCAACGGCCGCAAGGTTTTGGCCCGCCGCCGCGCCAAGGGTCGTGAAAGACTGACCCACTGATGAGGGCATGCGTGCGGTATCTTCAGATAACGGTTTTTTCAAGGGCGGGACATCTCGCCCTTAAGCGCGTTGACCGGAGAGGGTGAATCGATGGAATTTTCCACCTCCCTGAAGGAGAATTTTGAGTTCCGCCGCCTCTACGCCAAGGGAAAAAGCGCGGTGGGACCGAATATCGTCCTCTACGCCCGGCGCCGCGAGCGCGAAACAAACCGTGTGGGGATCACCGTCAGCGCCAAGCTGGCCAAGGCCGTCCGCAGGAACAAGGTCCGCCGGAGGCTCCGGGAGATCTACCGTCTCAACGAGTCGAGGCTCCGCCGTGGCGTCGACCTGGTCATCGTGGTCCGGGGCCGTGGCGTCACCGCCCCCTACCGGGTCCTGGAGCATGAGTTTCTGACGTTGGCGAAAAGATTGGAGCTTCTCAGATGAAAAAGGCTCTTCTTTTTCTCATCCGGCTCTATCGGAAGGGCATATCGCCCGCCCGGCCGCCCTGCTGCCGGTTTACCCCCACCTGCTCGGCCTACGCCCTGGAGGCCATCGAAAAATACGGCGCTCTGAAGGGCGGGTGGCTGGCCTTCAGGAGGATACTGCGCTGCAATCCCTTCAACAAATCGGACCCCTACGACCCCGTACCTTAGCGAAAATACACATCCGATTGGAGTGAACAAATGGATACTATAGCCAGACCCTTTGGTCTGCTTCTGATGTTCCTCTACAACATCACCCACAACTACCTCTTCGCCATCGTGCTGTTCACCATCTTGATCAAGCTCCTTTTGATGCCCTTCCAGATGAAGAGCAAGAAGGGCATGATGCAGCAGCAGCTTCTGAATCCCGAGATACAGGAGATCCAGAAAAAGCACGCGGCCAACCAGCAGAAGATGAACGAGGAGATGCAGAGGGTCTACCGGGAGGCCGGCGTGAGTCCCATGTCGGGCTGCCTCTGGTCCCTGCTCCCTTTCCCCATCCTCATCGCCCTCTATCAGGCCATCCGCAAGCCGCTCACCGTCATGATGGGCGTGCCCAAGGCACTCCTGGAGGTCACGAAGAACGGCGAGGCCGTGGGCGCCATCGCCAAGAAGCTGGCCGAGATGGGCTTTGACGCCCGTCAGCTCCTGCAATCCCAGATCACCGCCACCAAGTTCATCAACGACAACTTTGAGGCCTTTTCCGGCCTGTCCGACAAGCTCCGTCCCATGGACTTCACGGTGTTCGGTCTGGATTTGTCCTCGGTGCCGAACTTCCGCATCTGGACCTTCGACTTCTCCTCCTTCAAGGCGCTCTGGCCGGCGCTGGGGCTGTTCCTGATCCCCGTGATCACCGCCTTCTTCCAGTGGCTCTCCACCAAGATCGCCACCAAGCTCCAGAAGGACCTGCCCGGCGCCAATGTGGAGCAAATCGAAAAGACCAACAATTCCATGATGATGCTCCTCCTGGGGCCCGTCATGTCGCTGTTCTTTGCTTTCGCTCTCCCCGCGGCCATGGGCGTGTACTGGATGGTCAACGCGCTGTTCAGTATGCTGGTGGACGTGTTCCTCACCAAGCTCTACTCCAAGTCCATGCTGTCCGACTTCGCCGAGAAGGAGGCCGCCAGGAAGGCCAGGGAGGCCGAGCTTGAGGCCAAGCGGGCCGAGGCGGAGAGACGGCGCGCCGAGAGCGACAATCTCCAGACGGGAAATACCTCCAAGAAGAAACAGCAGCAGAAGAAAAAGCAGGAGGCCGCCGACCGGGCCCTGGAGTACCAGCGTGCCCTGAACCCCGAGGCAGGGGAGAAGTACAACCCCAGCCGTGTGGGCACCCGTCCTTACGCCCGGGGCCGTGGCTACGACCCGGACAGGTACTCCTTCAACGGCATGGACGGCTCGGTTTCCGACACCTCCTCTATTGACGAGGGGATCGACGAGGCTCTGGAGGAGAAGCTCCGGAAAGCCGCCGAGGCCGACAGCAAGCGTGAACCCGACACACCCGACGAGACCGCCAAAGACGGCGGCGTCGAATAAGGAGAACGATCTATGATAAAATCTATTGAGGCAACCGGCCGTACCGAGGACGACGCCATCGCCAACGCGCTTCGCGAGCTTGGCATGAACCGGGACGACGTCTCGGTCATGGTCCTTGAACGCGCCAAGTCCGGCTTCCTGGGCTTCGGAGCTTCTCCCGCCAAGGTGAAGGTCTCCTGGGAGGAACCGGATCCCGAGCCCGCGCCCCCACCCAAGCCGGCGCCCGTTCCCCGTCCCGCGGCAAAGCCCGCCGCCCCCAAGCCGGCTCCCGCCGAGCATGAACACAAGCCCGCCGCTCCCGCCACACCCGAGGACGTGGCCAGGGTCGAGGACTTTCTGGCCGGACTTTTTGAGCGCATGGGCGTGGAGGCGAAGGCCGACGCGACCATTGACCCCGAGACAGGCACCATCTGCGTGGAGCTGTCAGGGGAGCGCATGGGCACCCTGATTGGCCGCCGGGGCGAGACCCTTGACGCCATTCAGCACCTGACCAACTATGTACTCAATTCCGGCTCCGATGAGCGCACCCGCGTCAACATTGACGCCGAGAATTACCGGGCCAAGAGGGCCGACGCTCTGACGGGGCTCGCCCGCAAGACCGCCGCCAGGGTGGTCCGCTACCGCCGGAACCAGACCCTGGAGCCCATGAACGCCTATGAGCGCCACGTGATCCACACCGCGCTTCAGGACTTTGAGGGCGTCACCACCTACTCCACCGGTACCGAGCCCAACCGGCGCGTGGTCATCGCCTTCGACGCCGCCACCGCACCCAAGGGTTCCTACAGCGATCGGGGCCGCGACAGAGGTGACCGCGGCGACCGCCGGTACGACAGCCGTGACAGCCGTCCCCCGCGCCGCTCCGGAAGCGGCTATCCGTCCCGCCCCTCCTACCCGTCCGGTTCCGCCCCGGCCCCCGAAAAGCCCCCGGTGGATAAGACGGTACGTGAGTGGAATTGACGTCGTCGTGAAACCCGCTTGCCTCACCGTGGGACTGTCGCCGAAGCGGCCGTTTCGCGGCTCAGGCGCGGGGTTTGCTCCCCTTTCCGATCACGGCCCGCTTCGCCGGACTCGCGATCGGCGTAAAGAGGGTATTTGATTTTAATTTGGAGGTACCAACATGTTTGAAGAAATCCGTGACATCATGGTCAGCACCCTCGATGTGGATGCCGACAAGATCTCCGCGTCCACCAATCTGCGCACCGACCTGGACATCGACTCTCTGGACCTGGTGGAGTTCGTCTCCGAGGTGGAGGACCACTTCGGCATCATGATTCCCCAGGACTCCCTGGAGAACATCCAGACCGTGGGCGACTTCGCCGACCTTGTGGAGAAGCTGAACAAGTAACCGATAATCCAGCATCAACCGCCCTGTCCGTGTGATGACGGGGCGGTTGATGCTGGGGCTGTGAAAAAAGTCCCGTATTAATACTAATACCTAATTAAAACAAGACATTCGCGCCGGTCTTTTTCGCGCCATACTGCGTCAGCCGCCTTGGGAATACATACAGTATTCCCTGCGGCGTCTTCCTTGCCTGACACGAAAAATCCTCGCCGCTCGGTGTCTCCTTTTAAATAGATATTAGTATAAGAGAAGAGAGCTGCCAACACCCGCCGGCAGCTCTCTTTCGTTTGTGGTATAATTTGAGTATGAGCAAAAAACATACCGTCACACATTATAGTCCAACGCGGGGAAAAGGGCATCGAAAATAAAACGCGCCCCGTCAAGCGGACAACGAAATAATTAAAGGAAAGTTTACGAACAGACAGCGCCGGCGGCGCTGTCGCGGTCTCAGATTCAGGACACCTGCTGTGCGGGAATCCTGAATCTGAGGCTTTATGCGGTCGTGTACCTATCGCCGAGTCTGGCAACCCGTATGTTTGGCTTCCTCCTTTTGGGCGCCGTGGATCGCGTCGACCCACGACCTCTATGCTATAATCTATGGGTCGCTAAACGGCGGACGGCGATGTGCCACTGCCTGCAATCTCTCGGATTCGATTTCTTTGCCCGGGGGAACGTTCCGGCCCCCTGACTTCGTGGACCTGGCCCCGGGTCACTCGGGCCATCTGTATGCCCGACAGGCGTTTTTGAAGAAGAGCATGTCCTTCTCCTCTTCGGTAAAGGCCTCGCTGCACTCATATATCCCGATCATCTGCCTGTATGTGCAATCCACCAATGTGCTGGGTATGTCCGTGGCCCACAGCAGCTTCTCCGGACCGCACTCGTCCATCACGCGCCGAACGGCTGAGACGGCCCAGGGGTAGGGGTACATTTCAGATTTATTGAAGGTCTGCACAGCCGCCAGATCCATCCAGACATTGGGCAGTTTCAGGGTGTCCAGCACATATCTGTACAGTTCCTTCCCCTTCACCGTGAGGTCCGGGTCAGGAAAGGCCATGTGACAGAAGATGATATGCAGGTCCGGGAACATCCGGGCCACCCGGCGCCACTCCTCCGCCCGGTAACCGGGATTTCCCACCGCTCCGGGGTCCACCGCCACGGACATCTTTAGCTCCTGAGCCGTCCGCCAGACCCCGAGGAATGGCTCCTGATCGAAGTGCAAGGCGCTGTACGCCCCCTTGATCCCCATAGCCTCCGCTGTGATAAGCTTGATAACCGAGAGCCCCAGCGAGGCGTAAAGCCGCAATTCCTCCACACAGCCCGGCTCGTTCGGCCGCACGGTGACGGCCCCCTTCAGCCTGCCGGGGTACTCCTCCACGGCGCTGAGAATCTCGACGTTCATGCGTTTCGATTCCGTCTGCTGTATGACCGCCCTCTCCACGCCGGCGTTGTCCATGACCTCGATCAGTGACTCCATGGGGAACCGGCTGTCGGCGACGATGTCCGGCATGGCCCTGAATACATACTGCCCACTGTATACCACCTTGCCGTAGGCCTTGTACTCGGCGTTGACCGCCGGGTCTCTCCTGCCCACGTTGTAGAGGGGCATGATGTGGGTATGTGCGTCAAATATCCTGCGCATCGTTCAGATCACTCCTCTCATGCTCCCAGGTATTTTCCGATTGTATCCCGATCCAGCTCGTCGGTATGGCAGGCGTGGACGATCTGGCCCTTCTCCATGATGTAGATGAAGGTGGAGGCGCCCAGAGCAAATTTTATGTTCTGCTCCGCCAGCAGGATCGTGACGCCGGTTTTCATCAGCTCCTTCATCACATCCACCAGCTCATTGACGACGATGGGCGCCAGGCCCTCGGTGATCTCGTCCAACAGCAGGACCTTGGGATTCTGCATTAGGCCCCTGGCGATGGTCAGCATCTGCTGTTCGCCGCCGCTGAGCAGATTTCCCTTTGTCCCTTCCCGCTCCCGCAGGGACGGAAACAGCTGGTAGACGCGCTCCAGCGTCCAGTAGGCGTCGGAGCCCTTCTTGCGCCGTTCGGACAGCAACAGGTTTTCCTTCGCAGTCAGCGACGGAAATATGTGCCGGCCCTGGGGGACATAGGCGATGCCGGCCCTGGCGATCTCGTGTGACTTCCTGCCCACCAGCTCCATGCCCTCGTATTTTATGCTCCCCTTTACGGAGGACTTGTTTTTCGGGTTCAGCTGTCCTATCACCGACTTGAGCAGAGTGGATTTTCCCACGCCGTTCCGACCCAGGACCGCCACCGCGCCGCCCTCCGGCACATCCAGGCTCACATCAAACAGGATGTGGCTGCTGCCGTAGAAGGAGTTTACGCCTCTCAATTCAAGGATCATATTTCGCCTCCCAGATACGCCTGCTTCACAAATTCATTCTCCCGGATCTGACTGGGCACGTCTGTGGCGATCAACCGTCCGTGTTCCATGACGGAAATCTGATCGGCGTAGTTGAACACGATATCCATGTCGTGTTCGATAAACAACAGCGTCATGTCCCGCTTCACCGCCAGGTCCCGCACCATGGACATGAGGGCATAACCCTCGCCCCTGGCAACGCCTGCCGTGGGCTCATCCAGGAACAGTACCTGCGGGGACAGAGCCAGGGTGATGGCGATCTCCAGCCGGCGCTGGTCGCCGTATGACAGGAAGGCCGCCTTTTCCTTCGCCTGACCGCTTATGCCAACGCTGTCCAGCAGTTCCATGACCTCGTCGCCCAGGTAGTCCGGCCGCTGAGGGCGGAAGCAGTATACCTTGCCGTGCTTTTTGATCAGGGCGATCTGCACGTTCTCAAAGCAGGTCAGCCCGCTGAAGAGCCGGCTGATTTGAAAGCATTTGCACAGACCCATATTCGCGATCTTGAAGGGCTTCTTGTGGGTGATATCCTGTCCCCGCAGAAGGACCTTCCCGGAGCTGGAGAGCGTCCTGTTGACGATCAGGTCCATAAGGGTGGACTTCCCCGCCCCGTTCGGCCCGATGATAGCCCGGATCTCTCCCCGCTTGATGTCCAGGTCCACCTCGTTCACGGCTTTCAGCGCTCCGAAATTCTTTGTGAGCTTTTCGGTTTTCAAGACTGTCTCGTTCATGTTTTTCATGGCTCCACCTCACCGGTGTCCTTCCGGGTACGGCGCAGTTTGCGCAAAAGCGCGGGCAACGCGCCGTTTGTGCCCAGCAACCCGTTGGGTACAAAATACATGCAAAGCATGATGATAACGCCCATGACGGTGTTGCTGAGGCTGGTCCAGTTGGGAAGATAATTCGTCAGCAGGATTACCAGCACCGCCCCGAGTATCGGGCCGTAGAATGATGTCGTGCCGCCGATGATGCACATGAGCAGGGCCTGGATGGACATGCTCATGTCCAAGGACTGAATATAGGCCCCGTTATTCAGGACGGCGTAGAGTATCCCGGACACAATGGCGAAGAAGCTGCTGACGCAGAAGGCCGTGACCCGGTGGGCCCGGACGTTCACACCGATGAAGGTCAACCGTTCGTCGTTCTCCCGGGAGCCCTCCAGCACCCGCACAAAGGGCGTTTTGGTTATGAAATACAGGAGTACCACGCACACAAGGCACACGCCGAAGATCAACAGGAAGCGCATTTTATAGGGGCTCAGCCACCCCGGGCACACCACGTATGTTATGCCTACATCCGTGCCGATCCATTCCCATTTTTTGAAGAGGGACGCCACTACAAGGCAGATACCCATGCTCAGGAAGGTGAACTGCATCATGTCGTTGTTCCACAGGCAGAGCAGGGCGAAGAATACGAGAAGCGGTATCAGGGCCAGAATCGCCAGCAGTATCGACAGGCCGAAGGGCAGGCCGAATCTGGCCATACACACCAGCAACCCGTAGCCGCCAAGGCCAAAAAACAGCGTATGGCCCAGGTTGCCCATGCCGCCGTAGCCGTACTGCAGATTCAGGCTCACCGCGTACAGGGCCATGATGGAGACCCTGGCAAGGATGATGCTGGTGGAATCCTGCGTCAATAGTCCCAGCATCAGAAAAACCGCGGTCCCGATCACAAGCGTCAGGACGTTCTTGTTCAGTCCTTTTTTCTGTTTGATTCGCTCCATAGCTCTCATGCTCCTTCTTTCGTGAATATGCCGTTGGGCTTGATGAACAGGCATATGACCATGAAAACGTAGGGTACGATGTTATAGAACCTGGGCGTCAGCACCGCGGCCACGCCCTGAAGAAGGCCCAGCAGTAAAGCCGCGGGCAACGCTCCCTTCATGTTGCGCATCCCGCCCACTATCAGCACCGGGATTACGTTTGAGAACACCGACATGGCGTACTGGGGCGCGGTGCCGGAGATGGGAATGTTCAGCGCTCCCGCCAGACCCCCGAGGCCGATGCCGATCATGAACATCAGTGTGAACATGCGGCCCACGTTGATGCCGAGGCTCTCCACCATTGGCCTGTCGTCTATGATGGCCCGGAAGGTGATGCCCAGCCGTGTCTTTTCAAAGATCACCCAGATGGCCAGAGCCACGACGGCGGAGAAGACAATGATGAACACGTAGTAGGAGGGGATGAACACGTCCCCCACGCGGAGGATCTTCTTGAGCGCCTGGGGCACGGTGCTGGTCTTGGGCAGACCGCCCCAATACAGCTCCATCATATCCTGCATGATGTACGTAAGGCCCATGGTGATCATCACGGTGAACATCATGTCCTTGCCCGCCACCGGCCGCAGGGATACCTCCACCAGCGCGCCAACCAGAAACGGGATAAAGAAGCCCAGCCCGATGGCAAGCGGGAAGGAACCGGCCTTCGTCAACATATAGCTCACCAGCGCCCCCAGGATGTAAAATGAGCCCTGCCCGAAGTTGATGGTGCCCATCCCCGAGATAATAAGGCTCATGCCGGATGCTGTAAGATACGTGATCATACCGGTGGCTATCCCCGTCACTACCGGCACGATGAATTGAGTGATATTCATTTTGCTCCTCCAACTGTCCCGCCGCTGGCCCAACAGGGGCAACGGCGGGAGCCGTTATCCGTAATTCGCGTTTGGCGAGGGAAAATCAGAACCTGTCGTTTATGCCCTTGGAGATGGCGTACTCCTCCATCTCCTCCTTGGTGGGCAGATACTCCTCGGCGGTGTATTTCACCATGTTCTCGCCGATCGGGTAGCTGCCGTATTTCTCGCCGCCGTTCACCGTGTCGGTGAACCAGACGTCGAACATGAGCTGGTGGTCAAAATCCCTGTAATAGTGTTCACCCGCGCCGTCGGTCCAGCGCACGTTCGCCAGGGCCATGGCCAGGGCGTCGGAGTCGTGGACATCCTTCCCGCCGGAGATGCAGTCATTGCAGGCCAGCTGGAGGGATTTGAAGGCCCAGTACATGCCCAGAGCGCCCTCGGAGGGGTAGACCTTCCTGTCGGGGAACATCTCCCTGGCAGTCGCGTCAAAGGCCTCGTCGAACCATTTGAATTCATCCAGCCAGTACGGGAAGGGCGTCACGCCGAACATGTGGCCGTAGGGGTACTCGCCGGCGTCCACCAGCGCCTCCACGATGGGGCACATGGTGGCAAGGTCGTTCCAGATGTCGCAGGTGTCGTACATGTTGTACAGGTTCGCCGTCTGGGTGAAGCTAATGATGTTGACGCCGCCGCCCTGCTGAAGGATCATATCCGGAGGCTGGGCGCCGGACAGGATAGTCGCCATGACCTTGGAGAAGTCGGAATCGTCCGCCGCCATGCGGTAGCTGGCCAGCTCCTCAAAATCCGGGTCGATCTTCTGGGCCTCCAACAGGAACAGGTTCTCCGCGTCGATGGTGGCGGAGCCGTCGGTACCCACATACATGAAGTTCTTGTAGCCCCTTTTCCGGACCGCTTGGTCGGCCCAGACCTTGGTGGCGCCCCAGGCGTTGATGCTGCAGAAGAACATGTAGTCGGAGTAGTTCTCGATGGACATGGCGGTGGAGGTGTTGCCCGCGCCGAACACCGGGAATTTGTTTTCACTGGCCCACTGGGCCACGGAGGGACCGTAGCTGTCATCCACCATGGGGTAGATGGCAATACAGCCCATCTCCTTGAGTTCCGTAAAGCGCTGCTTGCACTCGGTGGAGTCGGTGACGCCGGTGGCAAAGACGATCTCCAAATCCTTGCCGCCGATACCGCCGTTGGCGTTGATCTCGTCGACCACCATCTTGGCCGCCACGTCGAAGCTGTCGAAATATGACACACCGGAGGCCTGGAGCAGGCCTACCACGCCCACCTTCACGGTGTCGCCGGTCCCGCCGGGTCCATCCCCGTTACCGGAACTGTCGCTCCCGGTGGAGTCGCCGCCCTGTGGGCCGGAGGGGCTGGGTTTCTCCTGTTGTCCGCAGGCCGCCAGGGACAAAAGCATCAGCGCCGCCAGCAGAAGGCATATAATTTTTTTCATTTTTCTCCTTTCTGAAATCCGATTCATTCCCGCCCGAGGCCAGACTCATTCCCGCCACTTGGCCTCGGTCCTGAACATGTTCTCGTAGTTGTCGATGTTGTAGTATTTCAGCTGTTCGAACCAGTTGAGCGCGCCGATCCCGCCCATGTCATGCTCGTCGGAGTAAATGGTGTTGCGGTTTTTGAAGTTCTCTCTGCCGTACTCCAACATGCCCCACATGGCGCCCTTTTCCAGATAGTGCATAGTCACCAGCTTAAAGCCCAGCTTGTCGATGTCGCTGAGTTCCACATCCGGCACCCCGTTGTGAGAGACGACGTCCGGGTACATCTTGTAGCCCGGGATTCGCTCGGCGATCTTCTGGCAATGTTCCAGCTTCGTGATGCCACAGGCCAGGGCGATCTGGGCTCCGGCGTCATAGGCCATCTCCAGTCTGTCGATGGCGGCGTTGAGGCCGGCCTCACTGCAGGAGCCGCCCTCCTTGTGTACGTCCATCCCGGCGTCGATGTCATAGATGATGCCTGTCCTGGCAATCAGCACGCAGTCGCTGCCCTCCATGGCGGCCAGGGCCGCCTTGACCTTGGCCAACCAGTCCTTGGCGGGGATGGCGGAGTGGCGGCCGTGCTTTACGCCGGACTGCATACGCTCTATGCCGTTTTCAAAGGGCGCGTCCTCCAGCGTTATCGCCATGGCGCCGGCCTTTACCAGCTTCTCCACGTTTCTGTACACCACCAGCGGGATGTCCGAGTAGCCGTTCTCGCCATCTACGATCAACGGCAGAGGCGACACGGCCGTGATGCGGCTTGTGGCCCAGGCGACCTCGTCAATGCTCAGGAAGCCGCAGTCCGGGAGCCCGATCATGGAATAGGACAGGGCCGCGCTGCTCAGAAGCATGGAGTTGAAGCCGCTCAGCTCCACGGCTCTGGCGGAGAGGCAGTCCCATACGCACGGACAAAAGGTCTGGCCCTCCTCCATCACCTGCATCAGTGTCTTCTTTGGATTCTTTGACATATTCTCCTCCTTTATTTTTATTTTCTGATCGCGGGGCCCGGGCGCGGCAAAGGGCTAAAGCTCTCGGACTCGCGACAGATCATACCTTTATCCAGCCCCGAAGGGGAACTCCGCCGGTGAGTACAGCAGGATCGTAACTTTTACCGAAACCCGTCCAGACCCTCGATGGCGTACACGCGGACCGGGCAGGAGTCGAGTCCTTTGATGGGCAAAGGAGCAAACGAGATAAAAAATGTATCCTGATGGAGTTCCTCCAGATTCTTCAGGACCTCCAGGAAGGTGATATTCTCCGCCATGCATATGTCGTGGAAGGGTTTGACATCCTCGTTACAGCTTTCAATGGACACGCCGTCGCCGAAGCCCACGGAACAAACCTGGTGGTCGACCATCCACCGGGCGGTCTCGCCGTTTACAAACAGCCGCCTGTCCTCCGGAGTATTGGTCTTGTCGGTGAAGGGCGGGAGCTTGTAGGGGGAGTCCAGGATGACGACGTCCCCAGCCCTGATTTTTCCGCCCAGGGCACGGTCCAATACCGCGGCGGTGATGTAGCCGTTGGGTTCCACGTCCCGGATGGTGACATAGATCCCCCGTCCCATGAACCGGTTGAGGGGCAGGGCGGCGACATCCGGCCAGTCGTCGTTGTGGTGGTAGGGACATTCACAGTGCGTCCCCAAATGGCTTGTCAGGTCCATGACGGTGTGAAAATCCGGGATCGGGCCGCCGGTGTTAAAGCGGATCAGGTGACAGCGGCGGGTCTCCGTCGCCGGATCCAGGGGCTTCGTCAGGTCCACCACCCGCAGTGGGCCAAGGGAATAACTGCTCATAGCTTCTCCTCTTTTCCTTTCGGTTATTTTGGGCGCCTCTCCATCGCGTGGATGAGGTGTACCAGCATCTCATGACAGGGGACCGGGACATTAACGGCTTTGGCGGCCTCCACCACCGCGCCGCTGATGGAATCGACCTCGGTGCGGGCGCCCCGCCGGATATCCGCGTAGATGGAGGTGTAGCCGCTCCGGGAATTCCGGCAGACCGCCTCCACCGACGCAATGGCCTCCGCCTCGTCAAAATGGGCCGCCCCCTCGGCGTTGGCCACAGACACCGCCTCCTTACAGAGCGCGCGCATGACCTCCCGGGCGTCGGGGTCCTCATAAATGAAGCCCAAGGGCACCTGCAGTACCCCCGTCAAGGCACTGGCCGCCGTGTTTGTGAAGAGCTTCTGCCAGATTTGCCGGCGGACCTCGCCGCAGACGCCGCACTCGATGCCGCACCGGGTGAACGCATCGGCGATGGGGGCAATGGCGGAAGGGTCGCCTTCCAAAAGGCCGATGGAGGTGTGGCCCGCGCCGCCGTGTCGGGTACGGCCGTTTCCCAGAACCGAGGCGTTGTGCTGAGTGGTACCGATGATCACATGCTTCGCGTCGACAAGCTCCAGCAGCGCCGCCTCGTGCCCCGCGCCGTTCTGCAGGGTCATAATATAGGTGTTTTGCCCGATGATGCCCCGAACGCGCCTTAACGCGTCCCGGGTGAACATCGACTTCACAAATACGACCACCAGGTCCATCTTCCCAAGGCCGTCCGGCTCCACTACCGCGGCGGGACGAAAGATCCGTTCCCGTCCGTCCGGCTCCTGTACAGTGACACCGTCGGTCCGGATAAGATCTACCCGGTCCCGGTCCACGTCGATAAGCCAGACGGAGTTTCGCTCCGAGAGATACGCGCCGAAGAGCATCCCCATGGCTCCCGCGCCGAGAATCGATATTTTCATAGGCTCTGTCTCTTTTCGCTTTATAAGAATGTGGCGCCGTCCAAACGGCTCCTGCGAGGAAATATTACCACGACTTTTTGGAATCGATTGCAAAAACAAGGAAAAACTGGTTCCCCGGCGGGGAGCGGTTTGCTCGGGAACTGTACCAGGTAAAGCGGTCCCATCCGCCGGCGGCAGGCCTTATTCGTACAGGATGAGTGCGATCAACTCCAAGGGTTCGTCCCCCAGGCACCGAATACCGTGACCGCAGCCGGAAGGAGTAAAGGTAACGTCACCCGCCTCCACCGTTGTGAGCCGGCCATTGTCATTATATTCGCCCTTTCCACTAAAAACATAGTAAATTTCCCGGTCACCGTTGTGCATGTGGTAGCCGATTCCGCAGCCGGGAAGAACCGTGGTATGGGCAAAGACCCGCCCCTTCCCGCACAGCTCCCCATCATCGCGGATGAGATTGCGCACGGTGATAAAGCCGTCCGCGCCGAATTTATGTTCGTGGCGCTCTATGACGCGCTGGTCGCTTCTCCTGATCATAGCTCCTCCTCCGGCCCTGTGGACCAATCGACAACTTGCTCGAGTGATAATGCCATTGTAACACATATTTTGTGAATGTCAACAGAAATTTTGCAATCGATTTCATATTTTTTAGTAAACCCCCGGAGGGATCATCTTGACAATTTCGCCGGTTCATGTAAAATGGTTATTATACGAATAATAATTTAAGAGCTTCCCCCCGAACGGCGGGAATATTTCGTGTCGGGCGAGGTAAAGCGGCTCGCGCGAGGACGAAAACAGGGCGCCGTGAAGGGAAGATTTTGAGTTGATATCAGTATTATATCGAGATATTGCGCGGACAGCGCTATGGGGAGTGTTTTCATGCCGGTTAAGGTCACAATTTACGATATTGCCCGATACGCCAACGTCTCTCCGAGTACCGTTTCCCGTGTGGTCAATAACCAGCCCAACGTCAGCAAGGCCACCCGGGCACGGATCACGAAGCTTCTGAAGGAGTACAACTACATCCCAAACGAGACGGCCCGGAGCCTGGTGACCCAGTCCTCACGCATGGTGGGAGTGCTGATATCGGACATCCGTACCACTCACCACACGGACGGGATCTTTTACCTGCAGCGGGAACTTTCCCGCCACGGGTATTCCTGCCTCATATACAACACAGGCACCGGGGATGAGGAGCAGCTTCGATCCATCCAGGTACTCCAGCAGCGGAAGGTGGACGCGGCGGTGCTGATGGGCTCCATCTATCAAACCGAGGGAATGAAGCGCGCCCTGAAAAAGCACCTGTCAAGCATTCCCGTCTTTATCTGCAACGGTTATCTGGATCTGCCCAACGTCTACGGCATCATCGCGGATGAGCGCGGGGGTGTCTCCGACTGCGTGAAGCTCCTGGCGGGCAAGGGCCGCACGGATCTGGCGTTTATCGTGAACCAGTACACCCCCAGTAACCTTCTGAAACGGGAGGGATTTGAGGAGGGCATGACCCGTTACTGTCCCGGGAAAACGCCGGTGGTCGTCGAGTCGGGTACCAGCCTGCCGGGGGTCTACCAGGCCACACAGGACCTCCTTCGTCAACATCCGGCGATCCGAGGGATCATCTTTTCGGAGGATCTGCTGGCGGTGATCGGCATCCGGGCCCTGACGGAGATGGGCCTGAAGATCCCGGAGGATGTGGCGGTGATCGGCATCAACAACTCCAGCTACGCCGAGATCTGCACCCCAACCCTCACCTCCCTCGACAATATGCTCTATGACCTGAGCCTGACGATGGCCAAGGATCTCTATAGTGTCCTGCAGGGCGAACATATCAACCGGAAGGTCATGATCTATTCGGAAATAGTGGAGCGGCAGTCCACCTGACCCCGGAATGAATAAAAAAGAGCCCCGGCACGTTTCGCGTCGCCTTTCCAGCAAAAAGGCTCTCTCTGATTTCGCAAAAATCGGAGAGAGCCTTTTGACTTGCGCCGGGCAAAGGGGCGATTGACCTAACTCTGCCCGGCAGGAGGGAGGAAGGAAAAGGAAAAAGCAAGGCTGATATGGGGATCACAGCTCCGTATCCGCGCGGAGCCGGAAACGGTCACTGGGCGAAAACGGGCAGTATTGCCTCCACCTCCGTCCGCTCCGGCATGGAGCGGATGGCGCCCTTTTTTGTGGTGACCAGGTACGCGGCGGCGTTGGCAAAGCGAAGCATGGCGGTGAGGTCCGCCTCTGAAAGGCCGTCGACACCGTGGTCCAGGACGAAGCCGAGGACGCAGGCGCAAAAGGTATCGCCCGCACCGGTGGTTTCGACGGTTCCGCCCAGGTGAACGCCGGGGACATAGACATGGAGGCCCCGGTAATAGGCGTGACTGCCGTCGGGGCCGGCGGTTACATTCAGGAGCTTTATGTTGGGATATTTCGCGTAAAGCAACGCCGCTCCCGCGTCAAAATCGGCCGTGCCCGTCATGAATTCCAGTTCGTTGTCGGCGATCTTCACCACGTCCGCCTGGGAGAGGCCCCAGTCGATCCCCGCCCTGGCGTCCTCGGGATCCTTCCATAACGGCGGGCGGAGGTTGGGGTCGAAGGAGATGACAGCACCCGAGGCTTTGACGGTCCCGACGGCCTTCACGGTGGCCTCCCGGACGCCGGGATGGGTCATGGACAGGGTGCCGAAATGGAATATTTTGGCATTCTCAATAAGCTCCAGGGGAAGCTCATCGGGGGACAGCGTCATGTCGGCGCCGGGGTTGCGGTAAAAGGAGAAGTCCCGATCCCCGCCGGGAAGGGTCTTGACGAAGGCCAGGGTGGTGCGGGCCTCTCCGTCCACCAGAAGGGCGCGCATGTCGATGCCGGCCCCCTCGGCGACCTGCCGGAGGGTCCTGCCGAACATGTCGTCCCCCACCTTGCCGATGAACGCCGTGCGCTTACCCAGCTTGCAAAGCATAGCCAGCACATTGCAGGGAGCGCCGCCGGGATTGGCCTCAAAAAGCGTGTTGCCCTGTGGACTTACGCCATTCTCGGTGAAGTCCATCAAAAGCTCGCCCAGGGCGACCACGTCATAGTATTTGCTCATTTTCAACACCTCAATCGAAGAGAAGGTCGTATTTCTCCACGTCCATAACGACGCTTCCGAGAGATTCAAAGCTGATGGCATCGGCACTCACATCGGTGTAAATGACTGTGGTTGCCGCCTGCTCGCCGTCGTTTACAAACAGCTCCATGCTGTACTTGTCAAGAACGATCCGCAGCTTGATCTCCCCGCCTCTCGGACGGGCCACGAAGTCGCGGACGTTGACAATGTCGTGGGGGAAGCCGCACCTGGTCCGGTCGATGCGGATGGTGTTGCACTCGGGCTTGTAGCGGATGGTGGTCATATGCTCGCCGTCGCCCGCAACGTTTATTTTGAACCAGCTGTATACGGCGCTCTGGGAGGCGGGGCGGATCTTGACGGTCATATCGATGACGCGCCCGCGCACGTTCTGAAGGGTGGTCATGCCGTTCAGAAGCACGTTTCGGTAAAGGATCTGGTAGCTTCTGGCCGCCTCCAGCTCCCGGACAGGGGTCTGGATGAGCCGCCCGTCCCGGATCGAGAGTTCCCGGGGCAGGGTCATCTGGCCGAAGCAGCGGACATTCCGGGGCTGACAGCCGACCGTTTCCCAGTTTTGCATCCAGCCGATCATCACTCTTCTTCCGTCGGAGGTCAGAAGGGTCTGGGGGGCGTAAAAGTCGAGGCCGTAGTCGATGGCCTGGACGTTCTCCCGGTCAAGGTGGCACCGCGCCCGGTCATATTCGCCGATGAGGCACAACGTGCCGTGGCCGGCGTGGAACTCAAGGCCGATGGCGGTCATCTCCTCGGGGCTGGTGAGCAGGACGTATCTGCCGTCAAGCTCGAAGAAGTCCGGGCACTCCCACATCCGGCCGAACTGGTTGTGGCAGGCCGCCAGGACCCCCTTGTATGTCCAACGCATGCAGTCGGAGCTTTCGTATAGAAGCACGGAGCCGCTTCCGTCTGCGGGGCGGTTGCCGACCACCGCGTAGTAGGTATCGCCCTCCCGCCACAGCTTCGGATCCCGAAAGTCAAAGGGACTTCCGCCTTCGGGCAGACCCGAGGAGGTGATGACCGGGTTCTTTCCGTACTTTTCGTAATTCACGCCGTCGCCCAGGGCTACACACTGGGTCTGCCTGTCCCGCAGCTCGCCGTTCTCCTCCCGGACCTGCTTGACGCCTGTGTACATCAGAAGCTGACGCCCGTCGGGCAGCTCCACGGCGCTCCCCGAAAAGCACCCGTTCCGGTCGTACTCCGTGTCCGGAGCCAGCGCCACCGGGAGACGCTCCCAATGAAGGAAGTCCCGTGTTTTCACATGGCCCCAGTGCATGGGGCCCCATTTCGTCTCGTAGGGGTGGTACTGGTAGAAAAGGTGGTATTCGCCCTTGTAGATGGAAAAGCCGTTGGGGTCGTTCATCCAGCCTATGGTCGGGGTCAGGTGGAAGGCCGGACGGTTTTTATCCGTTATAAAGGGGCCGTAATGGGCCTCGAAATCTCTCGCTTTTTTCAGCTTGTCACTGATTGTCATCGTCTTTCTCCTTCTCGCTCCCGCGCGCCTCGGAGGCCGTCTCGCGCTCCAGGTCCTCCGGGCGCATATGGAGCCTGAAAACCCGCTCCGTTGTGAAGCTGACCACCGCGAATACCGCTCCCGGCATCACGAGGGCCATAAACGGAACGAGGAGTATGAGCGCCAGCCCCGCGAGGACCGGGACCAGCACGCCCAGCATTTTTATGGGGTGGAGCGCCATGAGCTGAAACGCGAATTTCATGACCTCTCTGACGCTCCCGTTGAATCTGGCCGCGTAGGCCGCCATGTAGATGCCCCAGGTGAGGGCCAGGACCCACAGCGCCAGGACTACATAGTAGAGGTTTCCCAGCGCTCCGCCGGCAAGCTTGATGCTCCGCAGAACGAACACGTCCACGGTCAGCAGCGCCAGGATCGCCAGCGCTACCAGCCAAAGAAGCGTGGAACGCCTGAAGTCCTCCCTGAAGGCGTCCCAGAAGCGGCGCCACAGGCCGCCCTCCTTCTTCCGAACGACATGGTAGGCCGCCGCGTAGAGAGCTGTGGTGGACGCCCCGACGGTGACGACGGGAAGGGAGAAAACGATCCACAGCACGCTCAAACAGATGCAGTCACCGATGGAGGTCAGCGCCGTCATAATGGGGCTGTCATATCCGAAAATCCCTTTCATGCTTTCTCCCTTGCCTTTCGCCGCCCTATGGGCGGAAGATTTGAATTATCGCGCTCTCGTGTACTCGCGGAGGGAGGTGAACAGCACCGAGTTGTTCTCCGCGAAGATCTGGATGGTCTTGCCGCTGACGCCGTAGAGCCGGACGGTCAGGGCCGCCAGCCCATCGATGTAGAAGATGCCCACGGAGCCCTCCTGGATGTAGGTGAAGGAGTAGGTCTCCCCCGCGGTCAAGGGCGCGGCTGTCTCGGTGATCGGCGTGCCGCCCTGGTTGAAGGAAAGCCTCATTACGCCGTCGGAGGGCGAGATGGAGATGAGCTTGTTTTTGTCGGCCCTGCCGTTGTAGTTGAAGCTCAGGCCGAAGGACCCGGTCCCGGTGAAGGTGAACTCGCCGGTGAGCATAAAGCTCTCGTAAGCGGTGAAAGCGTCGGCGTAGTTGTAGGCAGAGCCGGCGGCCACGTAGGCGTGGGTGCCGCCTTCACAGGGAAGCTCGCGCCGGACGGTGAAGGTGTCCAGGATGCTGTCCACGGGGTCAAGGGCCAGGGTGCCGTCGGGGTTCTGAAGGACCTCCTGCACCGCGATGTTGCCGCCCCACGCCGCCACGTCCTGGGTGGAGGAGGGGGACTCGGAGCGCCGTGCCCAGCCCACCATGTAGACCTTTCCGTCGCCGCTCTCCACGTGCTTGGCCGCATAAAAGAGCTTGCCGTCAAGCCTGACGGGATCCCCGTAGGGGCCGTAGGGGGTGTCGGAGACGGCATACCAGAGGGTGTCGTCCTGAGCGGAGTAGGTGATGTAGTGCTTGCCGCCCAGCTCAAAGGTGTCACTGCACTCCAGGTTCCAGAAATCGCCGTTTTTTGCCTCGTCGTTGGTGAAGATGATGCCGTCGTAGTGCTTGTTTTCCAGATCCGGCGTCACGGTGTATTTAAGTATCCGCGCCACGTCGCCCTGGGAGGCGGTGACGGTCAGGATGATGTTGCCGCTCTCCGGATCCACATAGGCCTGGGGGTCCCGGAAGTCCTGCTTCTGGCCCAACTCGGCGGGGGGCGTGATGTCCCAGCCCTCCAGCTTTTCAAAGGATGTGGGGGTGTCGCCGACCGCGACCATGATCTTCTCCTGATACTCCAAAACCGCCCCGTTTCCGTGGCCAGTATAGAAGAAATAATATTTGTTGTCAACCTTGACCACGGAGCCGGTGCCGATCCAGCTGTCCTGGCCGCCGTCCCGGTTTGCCTCAAGCACGGGGTCGTCGTACTCCGTGTAGGTGACGAAGTCGGTGGTGGTGGCAAGATAGGCCGAGTGGTTGTAGGAGTCTCCGGCCTCCTTAAGGTAATAGATATAGTAGGTGCCGTCCTCGTAGTAAGGCATGGTGTCGCCCACGTAGGGCTGGCTGGTGCCGTCCTTTCCCGGCTTGAAGAAGGCGCTGTACTCATAGGCGTCCTCCTGGCTGCCGGGGCTTCTGAGGGATGAGAAGTCCTTGTCGTTGCCGGGGCTTGTGGGCGTGTCGCCGGTATTTTTATCCCAGCCGGCGTAAAGGGTCATGTCGCCCTCCACCTTGTCGGCGGCGATGTCAAAGGCTTCCGTAAGTCCGGCGTCCCTGAACCAGCCGATAAAGCTGTAGCCGTCCCTCACGGGCTCCGCCGGGGCGGCAATCTTCTTGCCGGACTTGACGGTCTGGGACTCGATGGACGTCCCGGCGCTGGCCTGGTCAAAGCTGACGGTGTACTGGGCAGACGAGCAGGCGGCCAGGGACAGCAGAAGGCTCAGGCACAGGGCCGCGCAGAGTATTTTTTTCATATTCTCCGTCCTCCTCAATTTGGGACTGTTACAGGTACAGAGGGGATGGGTTTCATCCCCTCTGAAGGTTGATTGACTTAGATCACACCAGGCTTCTCTGGTAGATGGTGATGTTGCTGATCTCCACGGTGACCTCGCCCATGGCCGCCAGGTCGTTGGAGCCGAACTGGAACAGCATCTCGAAGTCCATATCCGTGATCAGGGTGTCGGTGGTGTCAAAGGAGAAGGTCTGCTCCTCGGTGGTGAAGTCGATGCCCTCGGAGACCCTGGGATCCCAGCCGCCCATGGGGTTCAGGAAGAAGCCGCAGGACACGGGCTGGGTGGCCTTGCCGGTGATCTCCACGGTGAAGTAGCTGTCCGCGGGGAGGGTGAGCTTGTTGTTGCCGTGGCCGATAATCAGCTTGTTGTGCCAGTCGGTGTTGCCGCCCTGGTCGATGCGGTAGGAGAGGACGCCGTCCTTGGTCCAGATGGTGCCCACGCCCAGGTCGTTGTCCTCGTCGGTGCCGTTGTAGGTGGTCCAGAGGAAGTTGGGGTTGGCATCGGCGGCAATGCTCACGCCAAAGGCGTCGATGGTCTTCTGGGTGTCCAGGTCGCCCTCCAGGGTGCCGAACTCCACCGCGGTGACGGTGATGGTGTTGTTGGTGACGCCGTCAGAGGGGTTGCCGATCTGCATACGGATCACGGGATCCTCCACGGCAGCCTCGGCGGTGAAGGTCTGGGTGACGGTGGTCTCCTCACCGGCGGGCAGGGACAGGCCGTTGAAGTTGGCCCGGGCCTTGTCGGCCTGCGTGGAACTCTCCACCAAGAGCTCGCCGGACTGGGCGTTTGCGGAGGTCATGGTGACCTTATAGTAGTACTTGGCGCCGGACTCGATGGTGACGCCGGTCAGGGCCAGGTCGGCCTTCACGGACCAGACGCCGCCACCTTCACCGGGGAAGTTGTCGATAGTGAAAACGCCCTTGCCCTCTGCCACGGAGGCGGAGCCGTTGGCGCCGTCACCGGCGGACAGCGCAACAGCGGAATCGTCGGCAAAATCGGCGGTGTAGGCGGGGACCTCGGTCTGGGTGCCGGTGATTTCATAGATCTCGATCTTGTCGATGGTCACGGTGAAATCGGTGGGGGTGGTGTCATCGGGGTTGTTGGCGGCGTCGGGGGTGATCTTGCCCAGGTTCAGGATGAGTTCCGCGGTGCCCTCCTCAGCCACTGTGAAGCTGAGTTCCAGGGGGGTGATGGCGGTGCCGATCTTCACGTTGTAGGCGCCGCCGAAGGTACTCCACTCATCGGAGCCCTCGTCCCGGGCCAGGATGTGGGCATAGGTCTCCTTGGTGGACTTGGCCCAGATCTTGACCTTGTAGTCGGCGGGCTTCACAGCCACGCCGGCCTTCTTCAGCTGGATGTCGCTGTCGCCCTGGCCGGGGTCGGTGATGTCGAAGACGAAGGCACCGTCCTTCAGCTCGCCGGTGGCGGTGGCGTTCTCGGTGATGTTGGCGGCCCAGCCGTGGCTGTCGGTCTCGGCAGTGGCGAAGTCGAGATTCAGGAACTCCACAGCCTCGCCGGTCTGGCGGGTGACGGTCAGGGTGGCGAAGGCCTCCGCTATCTCGCCGCCCTTGTCGGTGACGGTGTAGGTCAGCTCATAGGAGCCGGCCTTCTCGGGGACGGCCTTGCCGTTCGAGAAGTTGAGGGTCGGGTTGGAGGTGACGGTGATCATGCTTGTCAGATCGCCGTCCTCGGCGTCCGTGGCGGTGACGCCGGCCAGGGCGTCGAATTCGCTCCCGGCCTCAACGGCCTGGTCCGCCACGCCGGATATGGAGGGGGCGGTGTTATCGGCGTTATCGCCGTCGCCGCAGGCGGCGAGGGAGAGGGCCATGGTCAGGCAGAGAGCCAAAGCCAGGATCTTGTTCAGCTTCTTCATGATTAGCACACTCCTTATTTCACGGCGCTGTACCGGTCATAGGCGGCCTGATAGACGGACTGGATCTCGTCAAGGTGGGTGCGGCCGGTCAGATCGTTCTGGAAGGTGGTCCAGTCGCCGTCGGAGACGCCGCCGTTCATGAGCCACTTGATGAGGTTGGTACGGATGTAGTCGTTGAGAGCGGACTCGTACTGGGTGATGGTATTCAGCTCATCGGCGGTAAACTGCAGGTTGGGGGTGGGGGTGACGCCTTCGGGGATGTAGGGGGTCACATAGGCATCCAGCCGCTCAAGGCGGAGCTTGGCGCGGGGCTCCATGTTGACCACATGCTCCCAGGCGTAGTCATTGAGGTAGATGATGCCGAGGGGGGCGTTCTGAAGCCTCAGCTCGTCGGAGGTCATGCCCTCGGGCACCTCCTTCTGAACAAGCATTCCGTTGGCGTCCAGATCCTCCTCATAGACGATGCCGATGGGGCCGTAGTTGATCTGCGCGGAGATCATGGGATCGTAATAGCGGTCAAAGTAGGTCAGCAGGACCTCCACATTGGGGGTGTCGGCGAAGATGACGACCTCGCCGGTGCTGATCTCGGGATTGTTGGAGACACAGGCTGTCTGGGACTTGCCGTCGGGACCGACAAGCGGGGTGCAGACGATGTAGTTTTCGGGGTTGGAGACAACGGTCTCGCTCTCCCACCAATAGAAGAAGCCGTAGGTCTCGGCGCCCTTGCCGTTGGCGAGGAAGTTGTCCTGGCTTATCTCAAAGGAGACCTTGTCGATGAGGTTCTCGGTGACCCAGTTGGCGATGTAGTTGGTGGCTTCCTTGAAGCGCTCGTCCTGAACGGTGTAGGTGACCTTGCCGTCCACCACGACACGGTGTTCCAGGTTGTCGTTGAGGCCGAACATGCCGTAGAGGTCGCACTGGTTGCCCTGCCAGTTGTTGTAGACGAAGCTCATGGGGCGCTCGTCCCCGGCGTTGCCGTTGCCGTTCATGTCGTTGTCGCGGAAGTAGGTCATAAGCTGCTCCGCCTGCTTGGCGGTGAGGGTGATGCCGTCCTTAAGGTCGGCCTCGGCGATGCCGTCAACGGCGCCGGCCTTGATGGCCGCGGCCGCCCAGTTCTTGTTGAGGAACAGGATGTTGGGGCTCTGCAGCAGGCCCATCTCCTCCACGCGGGGCAGAGAGTAGATCTTGCCGTCCTCGCTGGTCAGCTGCGCCTTGATGTCGGGGCGCTCCTCGAGGATCTTGGAGAAGTTGGGCATGTACTCAAGGTAGTCGCTGATGGGAAGGAGTACGTGACGCGGGGCGTACTTGTTGATCTCGCCGGCGGTCATGCCCGCGTGGTAGATGGCGTCGGGGCGGTCGTCGGCGTTGCCGAAGATCAGGTTCTTCTGCTGGCTGTAGACGGACTCGGAGACGTTCTCCCAGGAGACGTTCACGTTGGTACTCTCATAAAGATCCTGCATGATCTTCATGTCGTTGTAGTCGAGAGCGGACGCGTTCTTGGAAGAGTAGATGTTGAAGGCGATCTCCTGGGCGCCCTTGTCGTTGAGGATGGGGGCGCTGGTGTCGGTCCACTGGTAGCCGTACTCGGAGACCAGAGCGTCCACGCCGGAGTTCTCGCGGTCGTCGTTCTTCTTTCCGCCGCCGCAGGACGCCAGCGTCAGCACCATGGCGAGGAGAAGTAGGATGGATACTGTCTTTTTCATTTTGTGACCTCCATAATTGATTAAGGATATCAGCCCTTGAGGGAGCCGATCATAACGCCCTGGCTGAAATACTTCTGGACGAAGGGGTAGAGCATCAGCACGGGGACGCTGGATACGATGACGGAGACGTACTTGATCTGGTTAGCCATGCGGTACTGCTCCAGAATAGTCTCGCCGCTGCCGCCCATGGTACTCTCGGAGGCGATGAGGATCTCCTTGAGGACCAGCTGCAGGGGGTACAGATTCTCGTTCTGCAGGAAGATCATGGCGTTGAAGTAGCTGTTCCACTGGCCGATGGCGTAGTAGAGGGCCATGACCGCCAGGATGGCTTTGGAGAGGGGCAGGACCAGGGAGGTAAACACCCTGTACTCACCCGCGCCGTCTATCTTGGCCGCTTCAATAAGCCCGTCGGGGATGCTGGACTCAAAGAAGGTCTTGGTCATAAAGAGGTTCCACACCGACAGGATGGAGGGAAGCACGATGGACCAGATGGTGTTCACAAGTCCCAGGTTGCTCATGACGTTGTAGAACGGGATAAGGCCGCCGCCGAAGAACATGGGGATGATGAAGTAGATCATGAAGGCTTTCTTGCCGGGGAGGGTCTTGCGGCTCAGCGCCCAGCCGGCGGGGATGGTGACGACAAGGGAGAGAACGACGGTGAGGACGGTGTAGATGATGGTGTTGAGGTACCCTCTCCAGATGTCCGTCCGCTCAAGGATCTTGCGGAAGCCGTCCAGCGTCACCTGCACCGGATACAGCACCACACGTCCGCCCAGAACGGCGTCCGGATCGGAGATGGAGGCGATGACGATGAAATATAACGGGTAGATGACGATGAGGGCCATAAGGGCCAGAAAGACGGTATTGATGGCGTAGAATACCTTGTCGCCGGCGCTCAGGCGGATGGGATTGCGTTTTTTCGCGGCTGTATTGACTGACATATCTTTCTCCTCCTTTACCACAGGGAGTTCTCGGAGAACTTCTTGGAGGTGGTGTTGGCGATGATCAGCAGGATCACGTTAATGATGGAGTTAAAGAGGCCGATGGCCGTGGCGTAGCTCTGGTTGGGTACGCCCGTGAGGCCCTGCTTGTAAACGTAGGTGGCGATCAGCTCGCTGACGCCCAGGTTGCCGTCGGTCTGCATCAGAAGGGCCTTCTCGTAGCCCACGCCCATGAGGCCGCCGATGGACATGATGAGCATGACGCTGATCATGGGCATGATGGCCGGAAGGTCCACGTGGATGACCCGCTGGAAGCGGGAGGCGCCGTCCAAAATGGCCGCCTCATGCTGGCCCGGGTCCACGTTGGAGAGAGCCGCGATGTAGATGATGGCACTCCAGCCGAAGTCCTGCCAGTTAGAGGAGAGTATGTACAGGGGCCGGAAGGCGGAAGACTCAAGGAAGTAGGAGACTCGCTCGCCTCCGAAGTGGGCGGCGATGTTGTTCACCAGGCCGTAGCGGCCGAAGAACAGTGTCAGCATACCGACCAACACCACCAGGGAGATGAAGTGGGGGCCGTTGAAGATGGTCTGGAGTACCTTGCTCATCTTCCTGCTCTTCATGGCGTTGAGCATCAGAGAGATGATGATGGGGAGGGGGAAACCGATGACAAAACCGATGATGCACAGAAGGAAGGTGTTTTTCATGAGCGGCCAGAACTGCACGTCGGTGAAGAACCGGGTGAAGTTCTTAAAGCCGATCCAATGGGTATACTCGCCGAAAATGGGGTCGCCGGGCATGAAGTCCTGGAAGGCGATGAGTACGCCGTAGATGGGCAGGTAGTTGAACAGGAAAACCACCAGCACCGCGGGGAAGATCATGATCAGGAAGGGGTGATTGTCCCTCAGTCTCCTCCACGCCCTGGCGGACCTGCCGGCGCCCCTCTGTACGGCGTCCGCCGGCGCCTGAGAGGCGGGTCCGTTTTTGACTTTTTGCATATGTATTCTCCTTTCACCGTTGAAGGTAGAAATTACAGAAGATTTTTCCCGTCGGTCCCGAACAGGTGGCAGAGGGCGGGGTTGAAGGAGAAGTTGACGCTCTTGCCGATGGAGTGAGCGGCCACGTCGAGTCCGGCGGTGGGGATAACGGCCACAACGTCGTTCCCCTGGACGTTCATGTGGAGATGAAGCTCGGAGCCCATCATCTCGCTGACGTCGATCTTGCCGGTGAAGCCGCCCTCGTCCAGCTGCATGTGAACGGGACGCACGCCAAGAGTGATCTTGCAGGGCTTCACTCCCTTGGCAGCCAGAGCCTTGTTCTGCGCGTCGCTCAGGGCGATCTTCTTGCCCAGTACCTCAACGGCGTACTTGCCCGCGTCCACGGTCAGGCTGCTGTTCTCAAAGAAGTTCATCTGAGGCGTGCCGATGAAGCCCGCCACGAACAGATTCACGGGGTGATTGAACACCTCCTGAGGCGTGCCGATCTGCTGGATGAAGCCGTCCTTCATGATGACGATCCTGTCGCCCAGCGTCATGGCCTCCGTCTGGTCGTGGGTAACATACACGAACGTGGTGTTGATCCTCTGGCGAAGCTTGATGATCTCGGCGCGCATCTGGTTACGAAGCTTCGCGTCCAGGTTGGACAGCGGCTCGTCCATCAGCAGCACGGCGGGGTCGCGGACGATGGCGCGGCCGATGGCCACACGCTGTCTCTGACCGCCGGACAGAGCCTTCGGCTTACGGTCAAGATACTGGGTGATGTCCAGGATCTCCGCCGCCTCGCGCACCTTCTTGTCGATCTCCGCCTTCGGCGTCTTCTTCAGCTTCAGGGAGAAGGCCATGTTGTCATACACCGTCATGTGGGGATAGAGGGCGTAGGACTGGAAGACCATGGCGATATCGCGGTCCTTGGGAGCCACGTCGTTGACAAGCCTGTCGCCGATGTAAAGCTCGCCGGAGGAGATCTCCTCAAGGCCGGCGATCATGCGCAGGGTGGTGGACTTTCCGCAGCCGGAGGGGCCGACCAGTACGATGAATTCGCGGTCCTTGATATCCAGCGAGAACTGCTGGACGGCTACCACGCCTTCATCCGTGATCTGGAGATTCGCCTTTTCCTTCTCCGGTTCGTCGGACTTCTTCTTTTTCTTCTTCTTGGAATCTTCGCTGTTCGGGTAGACCTTCTTGATGTCTTTCAGGGTTACGCTTGCCATAGTTTTCTTGCTCTGACACAGGAGCCTCCGCTTGCCTGTGCCTCACGTCTGTAGCAAAATACAGTCCGTATATACGACAGGTCTCCACACTGCCGCACCGTGAGCAGACGGGTTTTCCTCCTTTTTTCGGGCTCAACGGCACTATGTTGTGGAGTAGCGCCGCCGGCCTTGAATAAAGATTGGGGTAATTAAATTACCTCACTTACCATTTTAGACTTACCAAGGCCGAATGTCAATAAGAATTTTGTGAAAAAGTAATAAAAAACGCGCGCTTTTCACACTTTGACCGGTTTCGCCCGCCCTTGCTTTTTCCCAAAGCTTTTGCTATACTGGTAACAAAATCCCATTCCGTCGAAAAGGAGCGTTCGCATGGAAAAAAATCTCGCCGCGCCTCGCCCTCCCATGGGCTGGAACAGCTACGACTACTACGACACGGCGGTGACGGAAGCCGACGTGCGGAAGAACGCTGTTTCCATGGCCGATAACCTCAAAAAATACGGCTGGGAGTATGTGGTGGTGGATATCCAGTGGTACGCCCACCGGCCCGACCGGCTGCGGAGCAAGTACCAGTACATACCCTTCAACAGACTCCACATGGACGCCCACTCCCGCCTGATCCCCGACCCGGAGCGGTTTCCCTCGTCGGCAGGCGGCTCGGGTTTTAAGCCTCTGGCCGGCTTCATCCACTCCCTGGGCCTTAAATTCGGCATCCACATCATGCGCGGCATACCGAGGATCGCCGCCCAGGAGCATAGGCCCGTCCTGGGCACGGATCTGACCGCCGACGAGATCGCCGATCCGGCCAGCGTGTGCCGCTGGAACCCGGACATGTACGGCGTCAGGGACACCGAGGCCGGACAGGCCTACTATGACAGCGTCGTTTCCCTCTACGCTTCCTGGGGCGTGGACTTCATAAAGTGTGACGACATCTGCAACACGGACAACTGGGGCGAGCCTACGGACCGGGCCAGGGCGGGGCGGCATGAGATGCGTATGCTCCGCCGCGCCATTGACCGATGCGGGCGGGCCATCGTCCTCTCCCTGTCCCCCGGCCCCGCTCTCCCCGATATGGCGGAGGAGTACGCCCGGTGTGCCAACATGTGGCGGATCACCGACGACATGTGGGACCGGTGGGACCACGTGAAGAACATGTTCGCCCGCTGCCGTCTCTGGCAGGGGCATACCGGGGCGGGGGAGTACCCCGACTGCGATATGCTGCCCCTGGGTGTCATCGGCGGAAAATTTCTGGACGAGCGGAAGTCCCGCCTGACAAGGGACGAGCAGCGCACCGTGATGACCCTCTGGTGCGTATTCGGCTCGCCGCTGATGCTGGGGGCAGAGCTTACGAGGCTTGACGAGTGGACGCTCTCGCTCCTGACAAACGCCGAGGTCCTGAGCCTTTTGGACCCGGCCAACGTAAGGCGGGAGCTGTCCGGCGGCGAGGATGAGGTGGTCTGGGAGCTGACAAAGCCCGAGGGCGGGCGGTATCTCGCCGTTTTCAACCTGACGGAGACGCCGCGAAAGGCGGGGATCGACCTTGCCGGAGCCGTGGATGTGTGGACCGGAGGGAGCGCCGGGGGGCAGATCCCGTCCCACGGCTGTGGGCTTTACAGATTTTGCTGAGGATCCGAGCCGCGCGCCGGAGCCGGCGCGGGACCGGGGAGGGATAAGATGGAAAAGAGAGAGCTCTGGCATATCTACACGGATATCCTGAAAAGCGAGCTGGTGCCCGCCATGGGCTGTACGGAGCCCATCGCCGTGGCCTACGCCGGGGCCCTGGCGCGGCGGGAGCTGGGGACAAGCCCCGACCGGGCGGAGCTTGCCGTCTCGGGCAACATCATCAAAAACGTCAAGAGCGTTATCGTTCCCCACACCGGGGGCCGTCGGGGCCTTCGCACGGCCGTGGCGGCGGGGATCGTCTGCGGCGATGCCTCCGCCGGACTTGAGGTGCTTTCCGCCGTCACGGAAAGACGCCTCGCGGAGCTGGACGAGTACCTTGAAACCGCCGACATCGCCATCGAAAGGTCTGAGGCCAAAAGCCCCTTTGACATACAGGTCAGGCTCAGCGCGGGGGAGGAGACGTCCTACGTGCGCATCATCGGCCGCCACACCAACGTAGTGCGGGTGGAGAAAAACGGCGTCGCCAGCGTGGACTTACCCTATACCGACGAGCCGGCGCCGGCCTCCGAAAAGAAAAAATACCTCACCGTCCGGGACATCGTGGACTACGCCGAAAACGCCGACCTGGAGGCCGTCAGGCCCACGCTCGCCCGGCAGATCGAGTACAACATGGCCATCTCCGAGGAGGGCCTTCACGGGGCCTGGGGCGCCCAGATCGGCAGGACGCTTCTCCACGCCTACGGCGGCACGGTGTGGAACCGGGCCAAGGCCCAGGCCGCGGCGGGCTCGGACGCCAGGATGAACGGCTGTGAGAGGCCCGTCATCATCAACTCCGGCTCCGGCAATCAGGGTATCACCGCCAGCGTGCCCGTGATCGTCTACGCCCGGCACCTGGGCGTACCCAACGACGACCTTCTGCGGGCGCTGCTGGTGTCGAACCTGGTCACCGTCCGCCTGAAGGACGGCATCGGTGCGCTCTCGGCCTACTGCGGCGCCACCAGCGCCGGGGCCGGGGCCGGAGCGGGCATCTGCTGGCTCTACGGCGGGCGGTACGAGGAGGTCGCCCACACGATCGTCAACGCCCTGGCCATCAACTCCGGCATGATCTGCGACGGGGCCAAGGCCAGCTGCGCCGCCAAGATCGCCTC